>PMBG01000032.1 GCA_003153755.1 Chloroflexota bacterium
CCGCTCAAGGTTCTCATCGCCAAGCCCGGGCTCGACGGGCACGACCGTGGGGCAAAGGTGCTCGCGCGCGGCTTGCGCGACGAGGGCTTCGAAGTCGTGTACACCGGCCTTCGCCAGACGCCGGAGATGATCGTCACCGCCGCGCTTCAGGAAGACGTCGACGTCGTCGGCCTGTCCATCCTGTCGGGCGCGCATCTGACGCTCGTACCGCGAGTCTGCGCACTCCTGCGCGACAAGGGCATGGCTGACGTGCTCGTGACCGCCGGCGGGATCATCCCCGACGAGGACGTTCCGGCTCTGAAGGAAGCGGGCGTGGCCGCGGTATTCGGACCCGGCACGACTATCGCCCAGGTGGCGGACTTCCTGCGCGCCAATTCGCGGCCGCGGGACTGACCCGACCGGCGTGACCGATCAGAACGGGGCGGAGACACTGGAGCCCTCGGTTTCCGAGCGCGCCGACGCCCTGTGCGATTCGGCGATTGCGGGCGACCGGCGAGCGCTCGCACGGCTCCTGACTGCCGTCGAGAACCGCACGCCGCTTGCCGAGGCCACGATGCGCCGCCTTTACCCGCTGGCCGGCCGCGCACAGCTCATCGGCATCACGGGGCCCCCGGGCGCGGGGAAGAGCACCCTCGTGGCCGCGCTCATCGCGGAACTGCGCCACGCAGGACGTCCCGTGGCTGTCGTCGCCGTGGACCCGTCGAGCCCGATCACAGGTGGTGCCGTGCTTGGGGATCGTGTCCGGATGCAGTCGTACGCCACGGACGACGGCGTCTTCATCCGATCGATGGCCTCGCGCGGGCACTCGGGCGGCCTGTCCTCCGCTACGACCGCAGCCGCGGCCGTCTTCGATGCCGTGGGGTTCGACATCGTCCTGATCGAGACCGTAGGAACGGGCCAGAGCGAGGTGGAGGTGGCTGCGGCGGCCGACACGACGGTCGTCGTTGAGGCTCCCGACATGGGCGACGAGATCCAGGCGATCAAGGCGGGCCTGCTCGAGGTGGCGGACATAATCGTCGTGAACAAGGGCGATCGACCGGGGGCGCATCGGACCGCGGGCCAGCTCGCCGCCATGCTTGCCGACTCGCCGCGCGAGACCAGACCGGGACGCCCCGCTCCCAAGCACCCCGATGTGCTGGTCACAACTGCCGCGACGGGGGACGGCGTAGCCGAGCTGCTTACCGCCATCGACCGGCATCGCGTCACCGCTCGTGGCACGCACGGGAGAGCGAGCCGCCTCAGGCGTGCCGAAGCGCAGGTCTGGGCCGTCCTCGTGGACAGGCTTCACGATCGTGCCCGTTCAATCGAGGCGGCGCCGGTGGCGGCCGCCCTTCTCGACGGCGTGGCTGCCCACGAATTGGACCCCTACGCTGCCGCGGACCGATTGCTGGACCTCATGGCCGGTGGCGGCGCCGACACGGANNGCGGCCGCAAGGGTCTCCTTCACGATCTCGATCGCGGCCGAGATGTCGAAGGGCTTGGCCAGGAGCCTGATCCCGCGTTGGGCAGCAAAGTCGCGAAGGTCGGGGTTCAGTACGTCGCCGCTCATGAAGATCGTCCGTTGGGCCAGTTCCGGACGAAGCTCTATGGCCGCCTCGTAGAACTCGGTGCCGCTCATCCCGGCCATCCGATGGTCGATCAGCATGGCGTCGAAGTCCGGGATGTCCCGGACACCTTCCCATGCCGCCGCGCCTTCCGGGTACGGCGAGCAGTCCATCCCAGCGGTTGCGAGTGCCTTCTTCAGGAAGATCCGGATAGACGGCTCATCGTCCAGGACGAGGATTCGGGGCTTCCTGGCGGCTGCGGGTGGGTGCGGGACGGGGTCGGATGTGCCGGGGNNATCCGCTCGTCGCCCCGGACGCGGCAAGGCTTTCACGCACGATCCTGATCACGGCGTCGATGTCGAATGGCTTGGCGAGCAGCCTGATGCCGCGCTGAGTCGCGAAACCGCGGAGATCGGGGTTCAGCACGTCGCCGCTCATGAAAACGGCGCGATTGGCGAGCTCGGGTCGGAGCTGCACCGCCGCCTCGTAGAACTCGGTGCCGCTCATGCCTGCCATGCGGTGATCGATGAGCATCACGTCGTAGTCGCCCATGCTCCGCAAGCTATCCCAGGCCGAGGCACCGTCCGCGAACGGCGCACACTCCATTCCGGCGTTCTTGAGTGCCTTGGTGAGGAACACTCGTATGGACGGCTCATCGTCGAGAACCAGGATCCGCGGCTTACGAGTCTCGCCGCCGGGCGCGGGTTTCACGGCAGGGGCAGCCGGTGCGGCGGGCATGCCGGTTGCGGCGGTCTCGGCGGCCGCGGGCGCTCCAACCGGAGACGTAGACTCGGCCGGCGCCGGCTCCGACGCAGTGCCGGGCTTCTCGCTCGGTTCTGCACGCGACGTCGATCCGGCCGCTGATCGGGATCGGACGGGCGCCGGTGCCGCGGTTTCGGGCCGGCGCAGGCCCGGGTGCGGTGCGCCGCCGCTCGTCGTCTGTACGGCGTCCGATTCGAATGCCGCAGTCAGCCGGCGCTCATCGATGGCGCGTGCCGTGACGGGCAGTTCGATCACGAACGTGCTGCCGGCGTTGCCCGGGCCNNCTCGCCGATTCGGGCACGCCGGGCCCGTCATCGCGGATCGAGATGCGCACTCGCTGCTGATCGTCGAGGACCTTCTCGTTCCTCGAAGCCGCGGAGGCCCCGCGACTCTTCACCAGCGTTGCCGAAATCGTGAGGTGGGCGGGCGACTTCCGACCGGCGCCGCGGATCGCCTGGATGGCGTTGATAGTGAGGTTGAGCAGCACCTGCTGGAGTTGCGCTCGATCCAGGTCCACGTGCGGCAACGTCGGCGGAATGTCGACCTTCACCTGGATCTGGTTGGTGTTGAGAGCGTATGACTGCAGCTCCAGGACGCTCTGGACGAGCACCGCGATGCTCGTGGGCCGCCGCTCCGGCTGTCTCGCACGAGCGAAATCGAGCAGGTTCTGGACGATGCGTCGAGTTCGGTCCGCTTCCTGGACGAGCAGTCCTGCGTCGTGCTTCATGTCCTCGGGCAGCCGGTCGTCGCCGCGAAGCAGCTGGCTGAACGCGATGATCGCGGCGAGGGGATTGTTGAGTTCATGGGCGACGCCCGAGACCAGCTGGCCGATGGCCTCCATCTTCTGCGCCTGCAGGAGCTCACGCTGGAGCCGCTCCTGGTCGGAGAGATCTCGCACGAGCTGGATGAAGCGGCGCTGACCGCCGAGCTCGACGACGCGGACCTCTACCTCCACGGGGAACTCGGATCCATCCGGACGGCGTCCGCGGTCGCGGAAGGTGCCGCGGCCCTGCGCCCAGACTATCTGGCGGCGTCGCGCCATTTCGCGCTCGTCGGCCGATATCAGCTGTCCGAAGTAGCGGCCCAGAATCTCCCCGCGATTGACGCGATACAACTTGATCGCCGCCTCGTTCGCGTCCAGCACCGTACCGTCCAGCGCGGACACAAGCAATGCGTCGGGCGATTCTTCGAACAGCGTTCGGTACCGCTCTTCGGACGAGACGAGCCGTTCGCGCAGGCGGAAGTTCGCGAGCGCGATGCCCGCGATTCGAGCCACCGAGTCCAGCGCCGCCTCATCGAGCGGAAGGAGGCTCCCGGACTGCTCGAAGAAGCACAGCAGCGCGCCGGCCAGCTCGTCACCGCTGCGGATCGGGATCGAGGCGAATGACCGGAAGCCGGTGGCCCTCGCGAGCGGAAGGACTCGCTCGTTGACCTGGCCGGCGATGAAATCGCCCAGGACGCTACCTCCGCCGGAGAGGAGCAGCGAACCGCCCGGCGCGTCCTTCGCCGGAACGCCCTTGAGCCACAGGCGGAACGCTCCGGTCTCACCGGCCACGGCGTGGGTCTCGAAGTGATGGCCGGGTTCGATCAGCAGATAGCAGACTCCGGCCGCGCCCAGCGCCTCACGGACCAGGCTGACGGTCCGATGGGCGAGTTCCTCGAACGAGCCGGCTTCCTCGCCGATCATCGTGAGCTGATCGAGAGTATCCAGCCGGTGTCCGAGAGCCCGCTGGGCGGTTGCCCGGTGCATCAGCTCCGAGCGAAGCCTGTAGTTGGCCAGCGAGATGCTGCAGATTCGTGCGATCGGCTCGAGGAAATGGACGTCGAACTGTTCTCGCGGCGCCGTCTGGGCCCATTCCAGGTGCAGGACGCCGGCCAGCCGGTCGTCGATGCGAAGCGGTAGCACGGACTGCGAGCCCGCGACCGCGTCGTCGCCCGACGCGTCGGACGGCTTGCTCAGCCAGATGCCCTGGTCGGCCTGGAGCTGCGAGAAGGGCGGCCAGTCGGTCGGAATGGACGGATTCAAGTCGGCCTTCCAGCGACGGCTTGGCTGTCCCACCCACACGACCTGATCGATTCCCGTCTCCGTCTCGTCGACGAGGAAGTAGCCGCCTCCACTGGCGCCCGTCGCCACCACGACGCTTTCGATCGTCTCTTGAGCGAGCCTGGAGATGTCATCTGTAGACGCTCCGAGAAGCGTGAGCTCCTGGAGGGCCCGTAACTCGGCGGTTAGGCTGCGCTCATGTTCGGCGGACTCCGCAAGGCTCTCGCTCATCCGCACGTTGGAGTACGCGATCGAGATGACCCGGCCCACGGCCTCGACGTTGCGGTCGTCCGCCTCGTGGGGCGCCTCGTTGGAACCCTCGAAGTAACAGACGAAGGCGCCCAGGAGGCGGTCGCCTTCGCGGATCGGGAAGACCGCATGCGCCTCGATTCCGCCGTCGATCATGGGCTGCAAGCCCACCATCGAATCAACGAGCGAGCGGAGCGACTCTCTGAACGCCCCGGATCCCGGAACCGCCTCGAGGCGGCGCCAGAAGTAGTGCTCCTGGGCACGAGGCGTCTCCACGATCGTCCGCATCGGGTCCGGCATGTTGTGACTTGCCACGACACGGAGATGGTCGCCATCCTCGCGGACGACGAATCCGGCCACTGCCCCGATGGCACCCACGACTCGATCGAGCAGAAGCTGCGCCACCGACCGCTCGTCTACGTCCCCCGAGGGCAGCTGCGTGAGGCTCATCAGAGTCTCGAGCTGGGAGGTGAGCTTCTTCTCCTGATCCAACCCGTGCTCGAGGCGCTCCATCAGCCGCGCGTTGTGAAGTGCGTTCGCCACCAGAGCCGCTATCTGCAGCACGGCCTCGTCGCGCGGCCTCATCCAGGCGGCGGAACGGGACCCAAGGCCCACAAACCCGAACGTCTGATCCGAAGCCCGGAGACCGACCAGGAAGCCGTTGGCCACTCCGTTGCGGCGGAGCATCTCCGCCACCTCCGGCCCATCGTTCCATTGGTCAAGCCGTTCGACTCCAAGGATGGCCGCGGGCTCGTCCAGGGCGGCCAAGAGTTCCGGCATATCCGCCGCGCGGATCCACTCGAGGACCTCTTCGCTGAAGCCGCGGCTTGCCTCGACCGTTTGACCGGTGGGGTCCAAGCAGAGCGCGATGACGCCGAAGTCGGCCATGGTGCCTTCGCAAAGGCGCTCCATCGCCGACGCTGCAACCTCAGGTCCTGTCCGTGCCCTTCCCGTGGCCACGGCGAGGGAGCTGAGTGCGGCGGCGTCAGAGTCGAGGTGCGAGCCGGGGGAAACCTCGCGCGCCATGCCCACGGCGCCGGCCGGTTCGCGGCGTTCGTTGCGGAGCAGCGTGAGCGAAAGGTCCGCGACGATGTTGCGGCCCACGCGATTCCCGATCAGAGGCCGCTGTATCACCCGTCCGTGCCAGTATCCGGTCGACTTCGCGGTGCTCAGCATGACGGGCGGGAGAGGACTTCCGTCCAGTTCCGTCTCCTCGAGGACTTCGCTCACAAGGCGGCCGACGGCGTCTTCCGCGCGGAATCCGTACATCTGCTCGGCGGCCGGGTTCAACGCCGTCACGCGCCGGTCCTGGTCGGCCGTGAGGATTGCCTCCGCCATCTGGGACAGGACCACGCCGCCCACGCGCGCGGTTCCTTCCAGCGTCGCGCGTAGGGCGGCGTCTCGTCGCATCGCGTCGCGCAAGTCCGCGTTGCCGATTGCGAGCCCGGCGTGGCGGCCCACCTGTTCGATCTGCGCTGCGTCGAAGGGGGGCTCCGGGTCGGACAGCCAGAGGAGGACGAGAGTCCCGATGCGACGGTCGGCAAACCAGAGCGGCGTGGACCATAGCGCGCTCACGCCCAGAGCCCGTATTCGCGCCGATCCATCGGACGCGGGCCCGTTGTCCGGATACTCCACCCGGACCGGCCGCGCCAGTTCCCCGAAGGAGGGGCCCAGGGTCCCCCTCGCCCCGTCCGTGCCGCCGAAGGTCGCCTTGATCGCCTCGGATGTACCGGGGCCGGCAATCGATTCGACCCCGTCCGGATGCTGAAGGAGAACCAGCGAGGCTTCCGCGTTCCATGTGCCGGCGACGATCCCAAGGACCCGCTGCGCCACCTCCTGGACCTCGATCGGCTCGTCTCCGAGCCTGGCGAGACCGGCCATGTCGCGAAGCAGGTCGTCCTGCCCTCGGACACGGGTCAGGTCCCGAAGGCGGATGAGCATGTATCCGCCCTCAGTGGGCGAGACGAGGTTGGCGATGCCTTCGACTTCAAGGGTGTGGCCGGAGGGAAGCGTGAGGGTCAGTTCCTGGACGAGCGACCCGGCCTCGCGGAGCTGCTCCCTGGCCTGCGCGGCGCGCTCATCTGTCCAGCCTTTGATGTAGCCGAGAAACGTGCGGCCGATCATGGAATCGACCGTGAGCTCAAGTAGCGCGGCCGCGGCCTCGTTTGCGTCGACGACGAGTCCCTGCAGATCGGCGAGCACCAGGGGCTCGGGCGAGACGCGGAACAGGTCGCGATAGGGGAGAGTGACCGGCCGGCTCTCGTCTGTCGCGGGATCCGATGCCTGCCAGAACACGGCGATCCCGATCGGGCGCGGGTCGGTCTTGGGCCCGTCGGTCATGAGCACATGCGTGTGGACCCACACCTCGCGCGGCCCTGGAACGAGAATCAGGGCGCGCCCATGCCAGCCGCCCGGCCTCCGCGATCCGGCTCGGATCTCGCTGCCGGCCACGTCGCGGCCGCGAAGAATCGTGAAGGCTTCGCTCCAGGGGTGCCCGATGGCGTCGGCAGCCGCGACTCCCAGGATTCGCTCGGCGTTGGCGTTCCAGCGCACTACCAGACCGTCGCCGTCGGTTACGGCGACTCCGGCTCCAAGTTCCTCGAGCAGATGAACTTCTTTGAGTTCCAGACCGTGAGCCACGCGTACCGCCGGGGCGCGACCGACCGCCGATCTGTCGGGGCCTCCAATCGCTGGTGGGTATCGTAGCCCTCCGCACGCCCCCGGCCAAAGGGTCTAGGGTCCCTGCAGGTTCTAGTGCATTCTGGTGACGCTCCCGTTCAAGGGGCCAGGCGTCGCACGCGGAGGCTCGTTGTTGTATCCTTCGCGGCGCGTGGGCAGCTAGCTCAATGGCAGAGCAGCAGACTCTTAATCTGCGGGTTCAGGGTTCAAGTCCCTGGCTGCTCACCAAAACCCTCGCACCAGACAGCTCCTCTCGGAACGCCCGAGGGGAGTTTTGTTTTCCCTCGTTCGCGATGCCCGGCCGATGATCGCCATACCACGGAAGGAATCGGGCAGCCGACGGCCCGCGGAGGAACTGGCGATGCATGCGCCCGAGCTCGAGACCGAGCTCAGGGCGGCCCATGAACGGCGGCGATGTGTCCTGCCAGCTGTGCGAAGCGGGGTAGATTCGCCCGTCCGGACCGAGCCGGCCGGCACGAAGCTGCCATTCGTCGATCTAGTGTGATCCGGCAACTTCTGCTGTCTGGCGGGACCGTTCGGTCCGGGGCTTCGGCTTTTAGTCTCCGGGGTCGGCGGCCATCGCAGGCCCGGCCGGTTGGCCCGCCAGTTCGATCCGGTTCCGCCCCGCGTGCTTGGCGGCGTAGAGAGCGGCGTCCGCACGTGCGAACAGCGTCTCCGGAGTATCGGCCGCCCTTGCCAGCGCTCCGCCGACTGAGATCCGTACGCCGGCAACGACATTCCCCCAGCGGGTCTCCGATGACTCGGCGAGGGCCCGGAGACGCTCTGCCATCTCTGCGAGCCCGGCCTCATCTGGAGATTCGACGATGACGGCGAACTCGTCGCCGCCCCAGCGGGCAACTACGTCGCCGGTGCGAACCGTGCCCGCGAGCGTGGCGCTCACGCCCCGGAGCATCGCGTCGCCAAACGCGTGTCCGTGCTCGTCGTTGACCTCCTTGAAGCAGTCGACATCGACGACGAGCAGCCCGAACTGCCATCCATACCGGGCGAGGCTTTCGAGCCGCCCCGTCAGAGCGACGTCGAACATCCGCCTGTTCGGCAACCCCGTGAGCTCGTCCGTGAGCGCCTCATGCCGGGCGTGGTTTGCGTCATCGAGAGCCTGCATCGCGGCCGAGCCGTCCGAGAACGACTCGACACCACCTATAACCCTGCCCTCGGCGTCTCTGACCTGGGAGGTGCGGACTCGA
The DNA here is from genome assembly GCA_003153755.1 of Chloroflexota bacterium. Classification (GTDB taxonomy): domain Bacteria; phylum Chloroflexota; class Limnocylindria; order Limnocylindrales; family CSP1-4; genus Fen-1039. Next base: position 8,484 of record PMBG01000032.1, read on the forward strand.
ACCGGCTTGCGAAAACCGTCGGCGTGGCGGAGCCAGATCGTTGTCTCGCGCGACTCGCCGTCGGCGATCGTGGCTGCCAGCGGGCATGCCGTGTGACAGAGTTGACGGCCCGTGGTGTCCACGTGGTCGAGGATGTTGTCGAAGCAGCGATGCCCCACTACGTCGCCCGCAGCGTATCCGGTCAGCCGCTCCGCCCCATGGTTCCAATACTTGATGCGGCGCGCCGGATCCACGAAGTACACGCCGTCCGCGATGTTGTCGATAAGCGTCCGGTGGAAATCGGCGTCATCGAGCGGATCGGGCACATGGGTAGGTTGCGCGTCGCTCATGGTTGCGCTTTCGGTGATCGCACGAGTATCTGAAGTCAATTACCTCACAGAAACGTGCTCCGGCCACAAAATCACCACCGGGCGCTCTTCGGTAACCACCTGGCGCAACCCCCGCCAACTAAACGCACTCAAGCGATGGGCACGGCCGGAATGGTAATGTCACGCGGGCTCCGGATCGACTTGCCGGATGTCCGGGAGTCAGGGGCGTCGCGGCTGGTCGGGGGCCGCCGCCTCCGGTATTGGTTGAGCCAGAGTGGAACCAGAGGAGATCCGTGCGCTACGGTCATTTTGACGATGAACGCCGCGAGTACATCATCACGCGGCCGGATACTCCGCTTCCCTGGATCAACTATCTGGGCAGCGAGGCGTACTTCGGGATCATCTCGAACACCGCCGGCGGCTACTCCTTCTACCGCGACGCGCGCCTTCGCCGTCTGACCCGTTATCGCTACAACAACGCTCCTCTGGACGTTGGCGGGCGCTATGTCTACCTGCGCGACGACGAGACGGGCGATTTCTGGAGCCCCAGCTGGCAGCCGACCCAGCGCGAGCTCGAGGACTACAGCTGCCGCCACGGCCTGGGCTACACCGTCATCGGATCCAAGTACAAGGGGATCCGCGCCGAGACCCTCTACTTCGTGCCGCTCGGGGAGGACCTAGAGGTCTGGCGTATCCGGGTGACCAACGATCGCCCCACGCGGGCGAAGGTCTCCCTCTTCGATTCGATCGAGTTCTGCCTCTGGGAGGCCCTGGAAGACAACACGAACTTCCAGCGCAATTACTCGACCGGCCAGGTCGAGGTNNGACGGCGTGATCTACCACAAGACCGAGTACCGCGAGCGCCGGAACCACTTCGCGTTCTTCGCCTGCTCGGCGCCGCTGGCCGGCTTCGACACCCAGCGCGACAACTTCCTCGGCGCCTACCGCGGCTGGGATCGGCCGATCGTCGTGGAGGAGGGCAAGGCGACCGACTCGATCGCGCACGGCTGGCAGCCGATGGGCTCGCACCACGTCAAGCTCGATCTTGCGCCCGGCGAAACACGCGAGGTCGTCGTTCTGCTCGGCTACCAGGAGAACCCCAACGACGACAAATTCGATCCTCCGGGCAGCCAGACGATCAACAAGAAGCGCGTCAAGCCCGTCATCGCCCGCTATCTCGACCCGGCCAATGTAGAGATCGCCTTCCAGGCGCTGAACGATCACTGGACCCGCCTGCTCGGAATCCTGCAGGTGGACACAGGCAGCGAGCACGTGAACCGGATGGTCAACATCTGGAACNNTGGAACGCCTACCAGTGCATGGTCACGTTCAACCTGTCGCGCTCGGCCTCGCTGTTCGAGTCGGGGATCGGGCGTGGAATGGGATTCCGCGACTCGAGCCAGGACCTGCTCGGCTTCGTCCACATGATCCCCGCCCGTGCCCGCGAACGGCTGATCGACATCGCCGCCACCCAGCTTCCTACCGGCGGCGCCTACCACCAGTACCAGCCGTTGACCAAGCGTGGCAACAACGACATCGGCGGCGGTTTCAACGACGACCCGTGCTGGCTGGTACTGGGCGTAGCCGCGTATCTGAAGGAGACCGGCGACGTCGCCATCCTCGACGAGCTGGTCCCGTACGACAACAAGCCCGGCACCGAGATGCCCCTCTACGACCATCTCCAGCGATCGCTCCAGTACAACCTGGATCGCCTGGGCCCCCACGGGCTGCCGCTGATCGGCCGCGCCGACTGGAACGANNCTGAACCTCAACTGCTTCTCGGAGACTCCGGGCGAGTCGTTCCAGACGACCGAGAACAAGGGCGGCGGCGTTGCCGAGTCCGTATTCATCGGCGGCCTGTTCGTACTCACGTCCAACGAGATGGCGAAGATCGCAGCGCTGCACGGCGATACCGTCCAGGCGAAGGCATCGGCCGATGCCGCGGCTTCGATGACCAGGGTCGTCGAGACGGCGGGATGGGACGGCGACTGGTTCCGCCGGGCCTACGACTACTTCGGCAAAGTGGTCGGTTCGAAGGAGAACGCCGAGGGTTCGATCTTCATCGAGCCGCAGGGTATCTGCATCGTCGCCGGCATCGGCCTCGAGAACGGTATGGCCCAGAAGGCGCTGGACTCGGTCGAGGAGCGCCTTGCGACGAAGCACGGGATCGTACTGAACAACCCCGCCTTCACGCACTACTACCTCGAGCTCGGCGAGATATCGACGTACCCCGAGGGATACAAGGAAAACGCGGGGATCTTCTGCCATACCAATCCATGGCTGATGATCGCCGAGGCCATGTCCAACGACGGCGAAGGCGCCCTGGACTACTACATGCGAATCTGCCCGTCGGCGCGCGAGGAGATCTCCGAGATCCACCGCTGCGAGCCTTATGTATACGCGCAGATGATCGCCGGCAAGGATGCCCCCACTCACGGCGAGGCCAAGAACTCCTGGCTNNCGTGGCCATCAGCCAGTGGATCCTGGGCATCCGTGCGGAGTACGACGGCCTCCGGGTGGATCCGGTTCTTCCGGCCGCGTGGGAGTCGTTCACGGTGACGCGCCAGTTCCGCGGCGCTACCTACAAGATCAGGATCAACAAGACCAGGGGCCAGGCCGGCCGAGTGTCGTCACTCACGATCGACGGTCGCAAGGTAGAGGGCAACCTCATACCGCTCCCAGTCCGGCCGGACGGCGTCTTCGAAGTCGAAGCATTCGTCAAGTGACCGGAGCCCAAGCGCGCCCGGGCTCGAATGCATATGGCTACTTCGACGAGGCGGCCGGCGAGTACGTAATCACCCGCCCCGACACGCCGACGCCCTGGATCAACTACATCGGCGAAGGCCGATACGGCGGCATCATCTCCAACACCGCCGGCGGCTACTCGTTCGATCGGGACCCGCGCAATCGCCGCGTGACCCGGTACCGGTACAACGCCATCCCCGTGGATCAACCCGGGCGGTACATCTATCTCCGTGACCAGGAGTCGGGCAAGTACTGGAGCCCCACCGCCTCACCGACGAAGACGGCCCTTGACGCATACGAGTGCCGGCATGGAACGGCCTACACGCGAATCTCCGGCAGCCTCCACGGGATCGCCGCCGAAGTGCTCTATTTCGTGCCGCTCACCCCGGTCGACGACCCCGCTCCATGCGAGTTGTGGGTTCTGAAGGTCCGCAATACCGGATCGAAACCGCGGCATCTGCGCAGCTTCACATACGCCGAGTTCAGCTTCAGCGATGCCTTCAGCGACATGGTGAACCTGGACTGGGCCCAGCACATCGTGTTCTCCGATTGCGTGGACGGCGTGATCAAGGCGGGCGTCAAGTTCCGGCCCCTGACGTACTTCTTCGGCAGCAGTGAGGCCCCGGCGGGTTACACGTGCGACCGAGAGGATTTCGTGGGGCGGGGTCGCGACCTGGCCGATCCAATCGTCGTGGACACGGGGGAACCGTCCAACGCGCATTCGCCGCGCGGCAACAGCGTCGGATCGCTCACGCATGACATCAGCCTCGCACCGGGCGAGGAACGTCGGATCGTCTTCGTCATGGGCGCCACCGAGCGGCCCGCCGAGATCGGCCGCGTACTGAAGCGATACTCCGATCCCTCCGAAGTGACCGCGGCATTCCAGGCGCTTCGCGACGATTGGGCGGCCTACCTCTCGCGCTTCACGGTGGAGACGCCGGACGCCGACACGAACGCCATGCTCAACTTCTGGAACCAGGTCCAGTGCCGCACGACGTTGTACTGGTCCCGGTTCGTCTCCGGCTATGAGAGCGGCATGGGCCGCGGCATGGGGACGCGGGATAGCGGCCAGGACACTCTGGGCACGATGCACACGGTTCCGGACCACGCCCGGCGAATGCTGACCACGATCTGGAAGATGCAATTCGCCGATGGACACACATGGCACCAGTTCTTCCCTCTGACCATGGAGGGCGGCCCCGGCCTCGCGGCGGAATACCCCGACTTCCCCCAGTGGTTCAGCGACGATCACCTCTGGCTCGTGATTTCGGTGTGCGCATACCTGCGCGAGACCGGCGACTTCGACTACCTCGAGCAGAAGGTCCCGTATGAGGACCACGCCGAGGAAACGGTCTGGGAACACATGATGCGGGCGGTGGACTTCACGCTCCGCCACCGCGGTCCGCACGGCCTGCCGCGCGCCGGGTTCTCCGACTGGAACGACACCATGAACATCGACCACGGCTCGGGAAAGGCCGAGAGCGTCTGGACCGGAATGCAGTTCTGCCGGGCAATGCTCGACCTGGCGGAGACCTGCCGGAAACTCGGCCGAGACGCGGACGCCTCGCGTTTCGGTGGCCTGCACGCGGAGATGGCCGCGCTCATAAACGAGCACGCCTGGGACGGCGACTGGTACATGCGGGCTTTCGACGACGATGGTCTGCCCATCGGCGTCTCCGGCGCCGCCCACCAGGCAATCGATCTCATCGCCCAGAGCTGGAGCGTCCTCGGTGAGGTCGCGCCACCGGAGCGAGCCCGGCTGGCCATGGACTCCGCGGACGACAAGCTCAACACGCAATTCGGGATCGCGCTCCTGTGGCCGCCCTACAACGGTGGCGACGACCGCGTGCGCGGCACCAGCACCTTCGTGCCCGGCGCCAAGGAGAACGGCGGCATCTTCTGCCACGCGAACACGTGGTCGATCGTCGCCGCGGCGATGCTCGGCGACGGCGAGACTGCCTACCGCTATTACCGCCAGATCCTGCCGCTCGCTCGCACGGACTCAGATCTCTACAAGGTGGAGCCGTACACGTATCCGCAGAACATCTGCGGTCCCGCCCACCCGTCTTTCGGGATGGCCCGCAACGCATGGCTCACGGGCACGGCCTCGTGGACGTTCGTGGCCGCCACGCAATGGATACTCGGTATTCGTCCAACGTTCGGGGGCCTTCGAGTCGCCCCGGCCATCCCCGCATCGTGGCACGGGTACAAGGCCCATCGGGAGTTCAGAGGCACGGCCTACGAGATCAACGTCAAGCGCGCAGGGTCGGGCAACGGTGTCTCGCTGACCGTCGACGGCTCGCCGGTGGACGGCGACGTCGTGCCACTGCCTCTGCCGGGCACGGCAACGGTGCGAGTCGAGGTGGAGTTGCGATGATCGTCGAGGTAGGAACCGGCGGCACCGGGGAACTTCCAGGCACGCCCGGCGAGCTCCACGGACGCGCCACCAGGCGCATCGAAAACGAGCACTGCTGGGCGGAGTTCCTTGTGAGCGGCGGCCCGCGGATCGTGGGCCTGGGTCTCGTCGGCGGCCCGAATCTCTTCTGTGAGACGCCCGATGCCAGCTGGGACGGCGGCTACGGCAAGTTCGAGCTCGTCGGCGGACACCGGCTGTGGATCGCTCCGGAGAGCGGAGCCTGCAGCTACCCCGATTCCACCGGCCTGACTGCGTCGGCAGTCCCCGGCGGCATCCGGCTCACCGGCGGATTCCAGCCGCCGGTAGGCATAAGGAAGGCCATCGAAGTCCGAATGAGCCCCGACGCGGCCTCGCTCACGTTGCGCCACTCTGTCGCCAACGAGGGCAAGACTCCCCTGGAGCTCGCGCCGTGGGCGATCACTCAGTTCCGGCTGGGCGGCGTGGCGATCGTTCCGCTCCCAGTCCCGATTCGTACACACGTGGTTACCCCGAACCGGACGATCGCGCTGTGGCCGTACACGTCGTTGTCGGACGAGCGGATCTCCATCGGCGACAAGGTGCTGACTGTGTCCGCGCGCGCCGGATACAAGACCAAGGTCGGATGCCTCAGCCACTCCGGGGTCGCCGCGTACCTGCTCGACGGCGTCCTGTTCACCAAGCGCTTCGATCCGATGGTCGGATCCGTCCACACGGACTTCGGCACGAACGTCCAGCTCTACTGCGACGAGAACAACATCGAACTCGAATCGCTGGGCGCGCTCGTCACCCTTGAGCCGGGTGAAACCGCCTTTCACGACGAACTCTGGGAACTGCGGCAGGTCGAAGGCAACGTGGACGTGGAGGCGCTGGCGGACCTGCTGAGGTAGCCGCCAACCGTTACGGAACCTGTCCTACTTCGCCCTTCCGGCCGCGCGAACACAATCGCCGCACGGGGACGAGTCCCGGGGTCGGATCGGCGCTGGAAGGTCGCGTCGATCCTCGGAAGGAGGACCGGCAAGCCGTGCGAATGAGTCCTGGTCGTGTGCGCCTGGCAGCCGGCGCGTTCCTGGTGGGCGCCTCGGCGCTCGCCGCGGTGTCGGCACCAATGGTGCAGGCGGCGGAAGCCCATCAAGTGAACCCCTATGTGGGGGCCACTCAGTACGTGAACCCGCTGTGGAAAGCGGAGGTCGAATCCGAGGCGGTCGCGCAGCAGGCGTCGAATCCGTCTCTAGCCGCCAAGATGCGAGTCGTCGAGAACCAGCCCACGGCGGTCTGGCTCGACAGTATGGGCGCCATAGGCGGCCCGTCCGGCGGCATGGGTCTTGCGGCTCACCTTGACGCCGCGCTCACCCAGAAGACCTCGGCCCCCGAGGTCGTCAACATCATCGTGTACGACCTTCCGGGCCGGGACTGCAACGCGCTGGCATCGAACGGCGAGTTGCCGGCAACCGCGGCCGGTCTGGCCACTTACCAAACCTCATACATCGATCCGATAGTCGCGATCCTGAGTAACACGAAGTACTCCGGACTCCGCATATCGGCCGTCATCGAGCCGGACTCGCTTCCGAACATCACTACCAACTCCGGCGTCGCGGCCTGCCAGACCGCCGGCCCGCTGTACGAGCAGGGCATCGAGTACGCGCTCAACAAGCTGCACGCGATAAGCAACGTCTACACGTTCCTCGACTCGGCCCATTCGGGCTGGCTCGGCTGGCCTAACAACGCCAGCGGCGCAGCTTCCGAATTCGTGAAGGTCGCCCGAGCCACGACCGCCGGCGTCGCCAGCATCGACGGCTTCATAACCGACACGGCGAACACCACGCCACTCCAGGAGCAGTTCATCACGGGATCGACCACGGTCAATGGGACCCAGGTCATCTCAGGCACGTTCTACCAGTACAACCCGGACGTGGATGAGCAGTCGTTCACTGCGGATATGTACTCGCGGCTGGTTTCGGCCGGCTTCCCGTCGAGCATCGGCATGATCGTCGACACCTCCCGCAACGGCTGGGGCGGCCCGAATCGCCCCACAGCCGCGAGCACCAGCACGATCGTCGACACCTGGGTCAACGCGACCAAGGACGACCGCCGTCCGCATCGCGGAGCCTGGTGCAACCCCACCGGAGCCGGTCTCGGGCAGTTCCCGCAGACGACGCCCGGCGGATACCCCAACTCCCATCTCTTCGCCTATATCTGGGCCAAACCGCCCGGTGAGTCCGACGGTTCGAGCACCGCGATCCCTAACAATCAGGGCAAGGGATTCGATCGCATGTGCGATCCGACATACGCTCCGCCCGGCGCGGGCTGGAACGGCGCGCTGACGGGCGCGCTCCCCGGTGCCCCGCTTTCGGGCCAGTGGTTCTCCGCTCAATTCGTGCAGCTCGTCAGCAACGCCTTCCCGGCGATCGGCGGACCCAATCCGACCCCAACGCCGGTAGGCACCCCGACGGCCACGCCGGTTCGCACGGCTACGCCCACGCCGGCCGGGACTCCCACCGCGACACCGGTTCGCACAGCTTCACCAACACCGGTCGCGACGCCGACGGCTACTCCGATCCGGACGGCCTCGCCGACGCCGATCGTCACGCCTACGCCCGTCGGAAGCACCGGAACCGCCAGGTGCTCGGCTACCTACTCGGTGACAAGCCAGTGGAACAACGGCTTCGTGACCACGGTCACGGTGAACAACACGGGCACCGTCGCCACCAGGACGTGGAAGGTGACATGGACCTGGGGTGGCAACCAGGCGTTCGTGAACACCTGGAACGCCACGATCACCCAGTCCGGCACGGCCGTAACCGCAACCAACATGTCCTACAACAACGTCATCGCCGCCGGCGGCAACACCACCTTCGGCTTCCAGGCCACCTATAGCGGAACGAACACCACCCCAACGGTGGCCTGCTCGGCCACTTGATAGGGTCGCGACCCACGGGTTAGCCAATTGAGGGGACCAGCCGTCTCGGGTTGGCCCCCTCGTTCCCGGCACTTGGAGAGGTTTACTCATGTTGCGCAACCAGACGAGACCTCTATGGATGAGGGCGACACTGATCGCATCGGTTGCCTTGCTGGCCTCGGTCGGTCTTTCGTCATTGGGCTTCACAACCAGCCCGGTTCAGGCCGCGGGCACGCCGGTGGTGTTCCGGGTCGATTCGACCGGCCAGATCACAGCCAACGGCACGGCCATCCGCATCAAGGGCGGATCTTGGTTCGGACTCCAGGGACGGCATGAGCCCTCCAACGACGCGACCAACCCGAGCGGCGCGCCGATGGAGCAGTACATGGGCAACGTGTTCTGGAACCCGACCACGCGCACCTACGTGCAGGATGTCAACGAGTTCAAGGCCATGGGCATCAATGTGGTAAGGATCCCGGTCTCGCCGCAGACGCTCACCGGCACCGACCCGCAGGGCATGGCCCCGTTCCTTAAGAACAATGCGTCAGTCGTCATCGCGAACTCGCGGCTGGCGCTGGAAACGGTCATCAAGGACCTGGACGCAGTCGGCATCTACGTCCTCCTCGATATCCATTCCTGCTCGAACTACGTGGACTGGCGAAAGGGTCGTCTGGACGCCCGGCCGCCGTATGTCGACGCCACCCGGGATAACTACGACTTCAAGCGCGAGGACTCCTCCTGCGCGGCGACCAACAACCCCTCGACCGTCACCCGCATCCAGGCGTACGACGAGACCAAGTGGCTCGCCGACCTGCGCACGCTGGCCGGTCTGGAGTCGTCGCTCGGCGTCAGCAACATCCTCGGGATCGACATCTACAACGAGCCCTGGGACTACACCTGGGCAGACTGGTCGACGCTAGCCGGCCATGCCTACACCGCGATCAACGCGGTTAACACGAACGTCCTTCTTTTCGTGGAAGGCACCTCGGACACCGCCAACAATCAGGACGGCATCGCGGGCAACGAGGTTGCCCAGCCATACGGTTCGGCTCCAATCCCGAACTGGGGCGGGAACCTGTTCTCCGCCGGCGCCAATCCTCCGGCCATCCCGAAGGACCGGCTGGTCTTCTCACCGCACGTGTACGGGATCTCGGTGTACGTGGGCGGGCAGTTCGTTGACCAGACTCAGACAGGGTGCGCCGGGTTGGTGGGTGATGCCGCCGGCAATGCGAAGTGCAAGCTCATCATGCCCTCGGCGGCAACGCTCCGGGCCGGTTGGGAAGCCCAGTGGGGCTATCTGAAGGCACTCGGCTACGCAGTCGTCATCGGCGAGTGGGGCGGCAACATGTCCTGGCCGGGCGGCAAGGCCAGTGTCCGCGACCAGAACCGATACTCGTATGTCACCGACCACACGATCGATCAACAGTGGCAGAACGCCTTCGTGGACTACCTGATCTCGAAGGGCATCGACGACACCATCTACTGGTCGATCAACCCCGAATCCGGCGATACCGGTGGTCTCTACACAACTCCCTACGACCCGGTGTCCAACACCGGCGCCTGGGGTACCTGGGGCTCGCTGGACCAGACCAAGATGACCCTGGTGCACAGGCTCTGGGACATCCCGCCGGTTATCGGTCCGACCCCGACGCCGCCTCCGGCAACGCCGCCGCCGGTTCGGACCCCCAGCCCGACGCCGCCTCCGGCACCGCCCCCTCCCGA
>PMBG01000042.1 GCA_003153755.1 Chloroflexota bacterium
AGCGTGCCGGTGCTGCCGGAACGTGCGGGCCCGGTCGTGGGGCAAACGCCGCGCGCGCCGGTGCTGCCGGAACGTGCAGGTCCGGTCGTGGGGCAAACGCCGCGCGTGCCGGTGCTGCCGGAACGTGCAGGTCCGGTCGTGGGGCAAACGCCGAGCGTGCCGGTGCTGCCGGAACGTGCAGGTCCGGTCGCGGCGCCAACGCCGAGCGTGCCGGTGCTGCCGGAACGTGCAGGTCCGGTCGCGGTTCGCCCCTTTCCTCATGCCCGGACCCGTCGGCCCCTGCAGCCTCCCGGGCGGGCGCGTTTCGATTTGGGCCGCCGGTGGGACGCCGGTCGAGCCTCCGCTACACTCTTGCCTTCAGACAATGCCCAGACCGAGGTTGCCCAATGACTCCACGACACCTGAGGTTCCTGTCCCTGCCGCTGGCAGTCCTGCTGGTGGCGGCATGCACGTCCGCGGCGGCCACGCCGGTACCTACTCTGACGCCGCTGATCACTCCCGCGCCCAGCGTCGCCACGAGCGTCGCCCCGCCCGTGGCGGCCACTCCAACGGCCAACGCGTGCGACAAGTCCAAGCTCACGACCCTGACCGCCGGCAAGCTGACGATCGGCACCGACAACCCCGCGTACCCGCCGTACTTCCAGGCCCCGGACAGCGGCAACGCGCCGAAGCCGTGGGAACTCGGTGACCCGACCAACGGCCAGGGCTTCGAGTCCGCCACCGCCTACGCAATCGCCGGCAAGCTCGGCTACGCGACCGCGGACGTGACCTGGACCGTCGTCCCGTTCGACAACTCCTACAAGCCGGGCGCCAAGACGTTCGACCTCTACCTCGCGCAGGTCTCCTACACGGCCGATCGCGCCGGCGCTGTCGACCTGTCGGACGGTTACTACTTCGTCAACCAGGCGATCGTCGCACTCAAGGCGAACCCGGTTTCGGGCGCCAAGAACGTCGCCGATCTCGCGAAGTACAAGTTCGGCGCACAGCAGGGCACCACCGCGTACGACACGATCCAGAACACGATCAAGCCCACCGCCGCAGCCTCGGTCTACAGCACCAACGACGCGGCGATCCAGGCGCTCAAGGCAAAGCAGATCGACGCCATCGTCGTTGACCTGCCCACGGCGTTCTACATGACGGGTGCCCAGATCGACAACTCCGTCATCGTCGGGCAGTTCCCGGCCGCCACCGGCCCCGACGCCGAGCACTTCAGCGTCGTACTCGCCAAGGGCAGCCCGTTGACCACGTGCGTGAACCAGGCCATCGGCGCCCTCAAGACCGACGGCACGCTCGCGCAGATCACCAAGACCTGGCTCTCCGACAAGGCCAGCGCACCGGTCTTCGCGACCAAGTAGCAGCACAGCTGGATACGGCCGCGTGAGCGTCGTCGGACCCCACGGCCCGTTCGGGAATCGCCGCCCGCTCGACTCAGGGGAGTCTCTCCGGTCGAGCGGGCCTCCGCCTGCGCGCAAGCGGTTCGACAGCGCCGCGGCCAAATCCAGTTCCATCGCGCTCGTCAGCAGCGTGGTCGTCTTCACGGTGCTGGCCTTCATCGTCGTCAACGCGCCGGGCTGGCCCAGCGTTCAGCAGTACTTCCTCAACGAGCACTGGTTCTGGTACTCGCTGCCGAAGATAGTCGACGCGTTCGGCGTGAACGTCCGGCTCTTCTGCACCGCCGAGGTCCTGATCCTCGTCCTCGGCCTGCTCATCGCGGTGATGCGCAGCCTGCCCGGTCCGGTCTTCTTTCCGGTCAGGCTCATCGCCACCATCTACGCCGACATCTTTCGGGCTCTGCCGAGCCTGCTGATTATCTTCATCCTGGGCTTCGGAATTCCCGGGCTCGGCATCGCCGGTGTCCCTACGGATCCGTTCCTCTACGCGGTGGTCGCGCTGACACTCGTGTACTCGGCCTATGTGTCGGAGGTGTACCGGGCGGGCATCGAGTCGATCCATCCCAGCCAGGAGGCGGCCGCTCGATCGCTGGGCCTCAACCGATTTCAGTCGCTTCGGTATGTGATCGTCCCCCAGGCAGTCCGCCGCGTGATCCCGCCGCTCCTCAACGATTTCATCGGGCTCCAGAAGGACACGGTCCTCGTGTCATCGATCGGAGTGGTGGAGGCGTTCCGGGAGTCGCAGATAATCGAAGGCGCCAAGTTCAACTCCACTCCGTACATGGCGCTGGCGCTCATATTCATCGTGATCACGATCCCGCTGGCCCGTTTCACAGACTGGCTCGTGGCCCGTGACCGGCGCCGCTTCGCGGCGAGCGCCCGATGAACGAGCAAACCGTGGCCGCGGACACGGTCGTGGCCGGATCCGCCAACGCCGGAGTTCCCGCCGCATCCACGTCGCCGGCACTCGAGGTCGCCGGACTCTGGAAGTCGTTCGGGGACCTGCAGGTTCTGCGTGGCATAGACCTCACCGTGGCGGAGCACGAGGTCGTGTGCCTGATCGGCTCGTCCGGTTCGGGCAAGTCCACCCTCCTGCGATGTATCAACCTGCTCGAGCCCATCGATGCCGGCCGGATCATCGTCGAGGGCAACGAGATAACGGCGCCCGGCGTCAACGTGAACCGGATCCGCCGCCGGATCGGCATCGTGTTCCAATCGTTCAACCTGTTCCCGCACATGTCCGTCCTGAGCAACGTCACGCTCGCGCCGCGCAAGGCGCTCGGCATGTCGAAGGTGCAGGCGGCCGCCGAAGCCACCGCGCTTCTCGAGCGTTTCGGCCTGGCGGACAAGAGGAACGAATACCCGGACCGCCTGTCGGGAGGCCAGCAGCAGCGAGTGGCGATCGTACGCGCGCTGGCAATGAAGCCCGATCTGCTGCTGCTGGACGAGATCACGAGCGCGCTGGATCCCGAGCTCGTCGCCGAAGTCCTCAACGTCATCCGGGAGCTTGGTCGCGGCGGCATGACGATGGTCATCGCCACTCACGAGATGGGATTCGCGCGCGACATCGCGAGTCGCGTCTGCTTCCTGGACCAGGGCACGATCCTGGAGCAGGGGAGCCCCTCGGACATCTTCAGCCGACCTCGTGAGGCGCGGACGCAACAGTTCCTTCAGCGCATCATCGAGGCGGGTCGCCTCTAGACTCCACTACGCAATCTGTTGGGGCCTCGACGGCGGGCGAAACGAAATGGCGCCGCAGATGAGTCGCTAAAATCGAGGTACCGGACCGCATCCGCCGTCCGAGGTTTGAGTGGCAGCGTCGACTGCCGGGGCTGAAGCGTCGAGCATGGTTGAAACCCGGTTTGGGCGGCGTATCAGAGTGGCCGAGACGATGGTCTGGGACGCGTCCGACGGCACGCCCCTGCACATCCGGCACTGGGCTACGACGGGCACCGCCTGGGCCACGGTCCTGCTCGTCCACGGCATCGCCGAGCACAGCGGCAGATACGAGCGCACGGGCCGGTTGATGTCGCGAGTCGGCCTCGACGTTCACGCCTTGGATCTGCGCGGCCACGGCATGTCCGGTGGCCGGCGTGTCTTCGTGGGCCGGTGGGACGACTACCTCGACGATCTCGAGATCGTGGTCCTTCACCTCCGCGCCACCGGCCTGCCGCTCGTAATCTTCGGACACTCGATGGGAGCGCTCATTTCGCTGACCTATGCCTGCGCGGGACGTCCTTGCCCGGACCTGCTGGTGCTGAGCGCCCCGCCCCTGGCCGCGAACATACCGTCCTGGCAGCTGCTGGCAGCCCCCATCCTCAGCCGCCTGGCTCCGGAGAAGGCGATCGTGAACCCCATTGCGGCCGATCAGCTGTCGCGGGACCCAAAGGTGGCAAAGGCTTACTTCGCGGACCCGCTTGTCCAGCCGCATACGACGGCCCGGCTTGGCAACGAATTGTTGAAGAGCATGAGACGCGTCCGTGGGCAGCTGACCGAACTGTGCGTCCCCACGCTCGTTCTCCACGGCGGCGCCGACACACTCGTACCCACGGCGGGGAGCGAGCCTCTCGCCGCCGTGCCGGGTGTTGAACGTCGCGTGCTCCCCTCGCTGCGCCACGAGATCCTCAACGAGCCCGAGGGTCCGGAGGTCGTGGGGGCCGTGGTTCGGTGGCTGCGCGAGAACCTGCGAGCCGGGGCCGGCAGTCGCTCCGGCCGGGAGGCCGAACAATGAGCGCCGAGATTCGCGTCTGCCCGCCGGAACGCTTCGCCGAGCTCATGAGGACCGCCGAGGTGGCCTTCAGCGAGGATGTATCCGACGAGCTGATCGCACGGGTGGAACTTGTCTCCGACAAGGAGCGGTTCCTGTGTGGCATCGACGGCGATCGGTTCGTTGCCACGTCCGGTGCCTTCGGCGTCAGCCTGAGCGTGCCCGGAGGCGAGATGCCCGCGGCAGGCGTCACGTGGGTGACCGTGCTGCCCTCACATCGCCGTCTTGGTCTCATGAGCGGCATGATGCGGATGCTGATCGACGACGCCCACCGACGGGCGGAGCCCATCGCGATGCTGTGGGCCGCCGAGGGTGCCATCTACCAGCGCTTCGGATTTGGGGTGGGCACGTATTCCACGAATCTCGAGGCGGAGGTGAGATCCGTGGGTTTCGCGCGCGAGTGGCCGCGCGAAGGATCGTTCCGCCTGCTACCGCCGGGCGAAGGGCGCGATCTCGTGGCGCCCATCTACGAGGCCGTTCGGGGCACGCGCGCCGGCTTCCTCGGCCGAACAGACAATTGGTGGGTCGGGGTCCTGCCGGATGTCGAGAAGGACAAGAAGGGCGGCGAGGCCAAACGTCTCGTTGTGTACGAGACGGACGGCGGTCCGGAGGCATACGCCGTCTACAAGACGAAGTCCGAGTGGAACGTTCGCGGGCCGTCGTGTCTGCTCACGGTTGAAGAAGCCGTAGGTTCGACCGTCCGGGGTACTCGCGAGATATGGCGTTATCTGCTCAACGTCGACCTGGTGCGTACCCTCAAGACGTGGCGGCTGCCGTCCGACCATCCGCTCTTCGCGCTGGCGGCCGAGCCACGCCGCTTGGGCACGACGATGGGCGATGGCCTCTGGATCAGGATTCTCGACGTTGCNNGATGGTCGTCGATGGTGGCCGGGCCCGCGTCACGCGAACCGAATCAGAGCCGGATCTGGCGATGGACGCGAACGACCTGGCCTCGCTCTTCCTTGGTGGCTTCACGGCCACGAGCCTGGCTGAAGCCGGCAGGGTCGTCGAAGAGCGTCCGGGTGGGCTTGGAAAGGCGGACCGGCTCTTCGTGACGGCACTCAAGCCATGGTGCCCGCAGGAGTTCTAGCACGGCGGGTCGCCGAAGCAGGGCCGGCATCGCGCCGGCGTTCTCCCTGGCCGCTAGTTCTGGGCGGCGTACCTGAGCGGCTGGTTGTTGCCCGAAGGTGCGCATACGTCGCACAACGTCAGGCCGTCCTCGATGAGTGCGGCGCGTCTGTGGCCACGGCCACCGCGCAGCACTACGGGGAGTTTGCAGATGGAGCAGCGGAGCGTCTTCGCGTCCATGCGATCGCCTCTATCCGACATCCTGTCACCCGTATGGCGCGGCTTTGGCAATGAGACGTTTGCTCGGCAAAGTCCGTTGCCTTGTCGTTCCGTCGGGGCGTAATAGCAGAGAGCTCGCAACCGCTCCTACGTCGTATATCGGCGCTCCACCCCGGCCCGAACATGCGACGTCTTCCGCATTTACGAGGGAGACGATCCTCCACCGTCGCCCCAACCTGAACGGAGGGGACATATCGACGCGGTCGATACGTCAATTTCCGTATGCGGCAATTGTAGGTAAGTCGGACCCAAGCGATACGCTCGGCGCGACACT
>PMBG01000160.1 GCA_003153755.1 Chloroflexota bacterium
GGTTCTTCGTGGCGGGCTCCGGTCGGGCCTAGCGTCTGTGACATCGCGGCAGGCTCCGGTGCCTAGCCCTTCCGCTCGATCTGGCTGATTCGCTGATTGCTGAGGCCCAGGAGCATGCCTGCGTCTCGCGCTGAGTAGCCCGCGGAACGGATCTCCTGCACTGCGCGGCGCATGGAAGCGGATGCGTGCTCCTGAGCCCGTTCGGAGGCGTTACGAGCGCTCAGTGCCTCCTCGACCGGCGTTCGGAGGCTGCCCAGCGAGGCAAGGTCCGTCTGCATCGCGATGTCGAAGGAGTCCTGCGGCGTACGCAGGGCCAGCGCGATCGCCTCGCGCGCCATCGACTCGACCATGTCCAGGCGGCGCGCCTGGGTGTGAACGGCGCTCAGTTCTCGGACGTTGACGGTCCACCAGCGTCCCGCCCTCGCCGCAGTGACTCTGTAGACGGGCTTCAGCATGGCACTCCCCTTGTAGGCACCGGCCGAGGGTCCTCCGCAAGAACAGCCTATCGCGGTGTGCACGATAAGCCTATCCAACTAGGCTGCAGGCGTCAAGGGGCTCGCCCGTTCCCTCGTTCGGGCTCTGGGCACACAAAAGCGCCCGAAGGAACCGCGACTCCGCATCGGTCGAACGGTCCGAGGATCGTCCGAGTCGTTCGGTTTTCGTGGCCCCTTCAGGCAGGAACAATGTATGACGCGGTGCGCCGGGCATCAATAGAGGTATCCACAAACGGCGCCGGTTCGTCCGCCCATTTCGGGCGATATCCCGCTCCGCCCACAGAATCGGCGCCTTCCGTTTACATTGGCCGAGAGGCACTGGAACGGGCGTTCTGGCGACGCGCGGTCTTTCTCGATCAGGGAGCGGCGATTGCCAGCAGGACGATCTGGCCGGGGTCTCCGGTCGGCTGGGTGACTATCTGCCGGTCGAGTTCGACGACGCGGCCATCGTTCATCGGCTCGAAGTTGACGTTGTGCCAGCGTCCGTTCGCCGTTGCCACGAGCCAGATTCGCCCCTTGGGGCCGATGCCCGGTAAGGCGGCACGCAAGCCGATCCTGTCGGCCACGGAGGCGCGCACAGTCACGTCCGTCTCTATCAGCGACTGTCCGTAGTAGAAGGGTGCATCGCCGGGATCCCAAACGAGGATCGGACACGGCAGTGGAGTCCCAGCTTCGACGAGGCGCGCCGCGTAGTAGGCCGTCGAGAAGTAGCTCCGCGCGTCCACGGCAAGCACGACGTCGCCGGGCACGATCTCGTCCCTGAGGCGCTCGACGATGGCCCGAGTGGGAGCCACACTGCGGTTCGCGGTCCAGGGGTTCAACCACCCTACGTCGCCGGCGATCATGGGAAGCGCGACGACGCCGATGAGGGCTGCCCTCAGGGCAATAACCGCGCCCCGGGAAAGGGTGCGCGATGGCCAGCACGGCGCCCTCGAGACGCCGATCAGGAAGTCGGCGACTCGCACCGCACCGGCGGCACTCAGGATCAACAGGGGGACCAGGCCGGGCAAGAGATAGCGAGCGTCGTATACGGGGCGGATCTGCGACACGAGCCACACGGCCGGAACGAAGGCGGCTCCCGAAAGCAGCATCACGCCCGCGACTCGCTCCGCCGAAGTCCGCGGCCGCGCCGTCATCGAGATCGCGCCAACGATCGCCAGGCCGACCACGATCGCAATTGCCGGTGGTGCGATGAAGCCCAGGCCGGAGTCAACTTGAAGACCCGATCCGACCGTCATGCCGGCCAGCGGCTGACCCAATTCCTCCAGCCCGGGCTTGCCCGTCCAGAATGGCTGGCCGTTTCCGGCCACGGACAGCATCGCTGGAGCCCACGGCGCGAAGCTGACCAATCCGGCGCCGCACGCCGCCGCGCCGTAGAGTGCCGGTCTCGCGCTCCCCTGCCGGGACCCGTTGGGTCTCATGCGGGCGATCACGCCCGCGACGAGGCACAGGGCTAGCTGCATGCCGGCCGACCCGAGGCCCAAGGCGAGCGTCCAAAGCTCACCACTTACCGCAAGGCCTAGCAGGACGGCATAGACCAGGAAGCGCTTCCGTGTCCAGTCTTGAGCCGTGAGGATGCGGAAGATCAAGAACCATGCCGAGACGACGAAGAATGCCTCCAGGGCGTACATGCGAGCGTCGCGGCTGTTGGCGATCGCGATCGGTGAGATCGCGACCAGGGTCGCCGCCACGAACCCCTCGTGCCTGCCCAGTGCGTCGGCCGCCCACCGCCAGGCGACTATGACGATCGCCATGCCGGCCACGACGGACAGAGACCGGAGTGCCCACTCGGAGTCGCCGGCGATGAACGTCCAACCCTTGAGCAGGGTCGCGTACAGCGGCGGATAAGCCTCACCCGCGGCGTGATGCAGAAGATCCGGCAACGGGTATTGCGCGAGCGTCCAGCTGGCCGCTTCGTCACGAAAGAGTTCACGCGAGCCTACGAAGCCGAAGGTGCCCACCCCAAATCGCAGCGCGAACGCCGTCGCAACCAGCATCAGCGATGGCGCCAGGCGACGCAACGTCGCTAGTCGACTCATCGCGAGGGCGTGCCGACCTCCTGAATCGCGCCCCTGCGCTTCGAGATGAGAGTCGTGACGCGAAGGGCCAGGACTACCTTGAGCGCCTCGAAGAAGATGGTCGAGCTCATCTTCGACTGGCCCTCGCGACGCTCCTCGAACGTGATGGGCACTTCCCGTATGCGAGCTCCGGCGAGTCTCGCCCGGAAGGTGGTCTCGATCTGGAACGCATAGCCGCCGGCGTGCAGGCGGTCCAGATCGATCGCCCGAAGGGCATCGATCCGCCATGCCTTGAAGCCACCCGTGAGGTCACGGTACGGCATGAGCAGCACGACGCCGGCGAAGACGCTGCCGCCGCGGCTGATGATCCGCCGGAAGATGTTCCAGCGGGGTATCTGGCCGCCCTTGACATAGCGAGAACCCAGGACTACATCGGCGCTGCCCGCGCGGAGCGGCTCGAGCAACGACGGCAGGAAACGCACGGGGTGGCTGAAGTCGGCGTCGATCTGGACGGCGATGTCGGCCTGGCGTTCCACGAGATCCTTGAACGCGGCCACGTAGGCCTTGCCGAGCCCCTGCTTGCTCTGCCGATGTAGGACTGCCACTGACGGGTTCGTCCGGGCCATCTCATCCGCGAGGTCCCCGGTGCCGTCTGGAGAGCCGTCGTCAACGATCAGCACGTGTGCGTCGGGCACTGTCGCGAGGATCGCCTCCGTTATCGGGCCGACGTTCTCGCGTTCGTTGTAGGTCGGGACGATGATCCAGATGCGGAGAGCGGTGGGCGGCATCGATTTCCTTGGTGCGGATGGGCTGCGCCCGAGAATACCCCGACTCTCCCCTACCCCGCTTGACGTCCCCGACGCGGCCTTTCCGGGCACACGAAAACGCCCAGAGGAACCGTGTCGATCGAGAGCGGGTCCGCGTGTTCCGGTCGCTTCGATCACCGACGGCAAGGGGTCCGAGAACTCCTCGCTCGAACAGTGATCAGCGCTCCGGCCACTGCCGGTCTCGCCAACCAAATCCTCTACATCCCGACTTCCGCGACTCGCGATCTACGTTTGGTCTCAGGAACCGTTGCGGGCTTCTGAGCTTCCGCGTGGACCGTTTTGTCGTTTCCGTCGAAACCGCTGATTTGGTTTTCGATCTCGCTGGCCCCTCCGGGCAAGACAGAATGTAGATCGGGCGAGCCGACGGCGATAGTGGTTTATCCACCAGATTCGGTGGTCTGAGAGGCAGTTCCGGCACTTGTCCACCCCCTGCCAACACGGGTAGGTATCGTGGGCGGCCTAGTCGATACGCATTAGAACAACAGTTCACTGAGCGAAACGGGTGGAATTTCGCGCGAAGGNNTCCAGCTCGCCGGCAAGTGCGGGGGTCACCCGGCCGATGACGTGAACGTCCGTGGGGCGGTAGTCGAGTTCCACGGTGCCACGCTCGCGGACGCGCGCCAGTAGCTCTCCGGCGCGGTACGGGATGGCGAAGTCCACGTCCACCCAGAGAGTGGCCAGGAGAGCGGACAGTTCGGCGCGGAGAGTCTCGAGGCCGTAGCCGGTCACAGCCGAGATCAGCACCTGCCCCGAAATCGCAGGCGCGGGTGTATCGCCCTTGGCGGCGGCGGGTTCGATGAGATCGGCCTTGTTGAATGTCACGAGCCGCGGCTTCTCGCCTGCGCCCAGATCGTCGAGAACGGTCTGGACAGTGGCGCGGTGTTCGTTGAAGTGTCTATCCGAGGCGTCCACGACCTCGATCAGGACGTCGGCGCGGGTGACTTCCTCGAGGGTGGCGCGGAAGGCGTCAACCAGCTGGTGTGGCAGCTTGTGGATGAAACCTACGGTGTCGGTCACGATTGCGGACTGGCCTTCGCCGAGCTTCACCTGGCGAGAGGTGGGATCTACCGTGGCGAACAGCCGGTCTTCGGCCTTCACGACGTCGGAGCCCACCAGGGCGTTCAGCAGGGTGGACTTGCCTGCGTTCGTGTAGCCCACGATCGCAACGGTGGGGATCAGCCGCCTATCACGGGCCCGGGTGGCCGTCCGTCGTTGTTCGGCGACCTGGTCCACTCGCTCCTTGAACTTCTTGATGCGCTCGCGGACGAGGCGCCGGTCCGTCTCGAGCTGCGACTCGCCGGGACCCCTGGTGCCGATACCGCCGCCGGTTCGCGAAAGGTGCGTCCATAGCCGCGTAAGCCTGGGAAGCTGGTATTCGAGCTGGGCGAGCTCAACCTGCAGCCGGCCTTCGTGGGTCTGGGCGTGCAGGGCGAAGATGTCCAGGATCAATCGCGATCGATCGATGACCTTGGTCTTGACTGCTTCCTCCAGGGCGCGCTGCTGCGCCGGCGAAAGTTCATCGTCCGCGATGAGGATCGTGTAGCCGGTCTCAGCCTTGGCGGCCACGAGTTCGTCGACCTTGCCCTTGCCGACGTAGAAGTTCGGATCGACATGGCGCCGGTTCTGCCATTCGGCGCCCACGACCTCCGCACCGGCCGTGTCGGCCAGGCTCGCAAGCTCGTTGATTGATTCCTCAGCCGTCCAGCCGGGGTCGTCGCCAGTGTCGACCGCAACCAGGAAGGCGCGCTCCTTCGGCGCGGTGAGATCGATCATGTCTTTCGTCATACCGGGGCAGCATAACGGAACCCGAGGCCCGAGCCTCGCGCAAGGTCGGTTACTCGCCGGCCAGGTAGCTCGCCGAGACTGCGATTGCCTCGGTCAGCGGCAGGCCGTCCGTGGCGTCCAACCAGCGGATCCCCGGTTCGCTCCGGAACCACGTGGCCTGGCGTCGTGCGAACGCCACATTCCTGTGCGCATCCGTGGCGATGGCCTCGTCCAGGGTCATTCGGCGGTCGATGAACGCACGGGCCTCCGCGTAGCCGATCCCAGAGAAACTTGGCAGCGCCGGGTCGAACCTCTCGACGAGCGCCCTCGTTTCGTCCACGAGCCCGGCATCGAACTGTGCATGGGCACGGCGGCGGATACGTTCGCGCAAGGCCGGCGGGTCGACGCTGAGACCCAGCCACAGGACGTCGCGGCCGTATCCGCGAGGCTCGGGGAGTGGCGCATCGCCGCGGAGCCGGGCGATTTCGAGGGCCCGAACTACCCGGCGCGGATTGCGCAGGTCCAGCTGCGCGGCCCGAGTGGGCGCGAGAGACTGGAGCTCGGAGACGAGGGGCGGCAGACCGCCGGCGACGAGGCGAGACTCGATGTCGGCACGAACGGCGGGATCCCAGGGGAGATCGTCCACCGCCAGGCCGCGCGCGATCGTGCGGAGATAGAAGCCGGTTCCGCCGGCGAGTATCGCCACGACGTTGCGTTCCGCCATGTCAGCCAGCGCGGTCGCCACGTACGCCGCGTAGTCGGAGACACTAAAGGGCTGGTCCGGTTCTACGAGGTCCAACCCGTGATGGCGTATGCGCGCCTGCTCCTGCGGAGTCACCTTGGCGGTTCCGATGTCCATGCCGCGGTAGACCTGGCGGGAGTCGGCGGAGATGATCTCGGCCGGGTGTCCGCCCGCGGCGAGGGCCTCGGCCAGTTCCAGCGACAGGGCCGTCTTGCCGGTCGCCGTGGCGCCGGCCACGACGATGAGCGGCGGGAGCGCGGGCGAGGACATCAGGCGTCGCGATGGCCGGCGGACGGGAGGGGGTTCGTGGCACGACCGCGGAGAGCGAATGGCCCGGCATAGTCGATCATGACCGTGACCTCACGCCCCACCAGCGCGGGGTCCCCAGCGAAGTGCACAAGCTTGTTGTGGCGAGACCTGCCCGCAAGGGCGACGCTCCCCTCCCCCGCCGTGCCGGCGAGGTCTGGTACGCCGATGATGGGATCGTCGGGTTCGGCGTTCGCGTCGACGGCGTCGTCCGACGGGGGCGTAACGGCAACGGTCGTGCCGCGCCGCACGCGCGTGACGCGCTCGACGAGTACCGCGACTTCGCGCCCGATCCACTCCCGGTTGCATTCGAGCCCGATTTCCTGCTGGACGGCGAGGAGTTCGTTCAAGCGGCGGCGCTTGATCTCCGGCGGGACATCGTCGGCGAGCCGCAGTGCGGGAGTGCCGGGACGAGGTGAGTACGCCGCCGCGAAGACCGTGTCGAAACGGATCTCGCCCATCGCTCGAAGGGTGGCCTGGAACTGCTCATCGGTCTCCCCGCAGAAGCCGACGATGATGTCCGTGGATATTGCGATCCCCGGGACCGCCTGGCGGATCCGTGCCAGACGTTCGGTGTAGTGGGAGAGCGTGTACTGGCGACCCATCCTCTGGAGCATTTCATCGTCCCCGGATTGGATCGGCAGGTGGAGGTGCTCCACGACCGACTCGCAGCCGGCCATCGCGTCGATGAGGCGGTCCGAGAGATCCCACGGATGCGATGTGATGAAGCGAAGCCGCGGGATGACGGGCTTGCCGTCGGCACCGTGGATCGAGTCGATAGCCACGAGCAACTCGGCCAGATCCGGGCGTGATTTGAGGTCGAGCCGCCGGCCCGCCGACCGTTCCGTGGCGATGTGCGCAAAGCGTTGCTCGGCCGGAAGATCGTGGCCGTAGCTGTTGACGTTCTGACCGAGGAGAGTGAGCTCGGTGAACCCGTCGCCCGCAACCTCGCGCGCTTCGGCCACGATGTCGTCGAACGGGCGGCTCCGCTCGGGTCCGCGGCTGAAGGGCACGATGCAGTACGTGCAGGTCTTGTCGCAGCCGTAGACGATCGGCAGCCACGCCGAGATCGTCGAGGAGCGGGCCACTCTCTTCTCGGACAGCGCGGAAGCTCTGGAGGAAGCCAACCCGTCGGCGGCGCTTACGGGACGTCCGGCCACGACCGTGGTGGCTGCCGTGGCGACGTTCCGCAGGCCCACCGGAGCCTGAGCCGAGGCGAGCCCGAGACGGAGCGCGAGTTCGGGTTCTTCATCGGGGCGCAAGAACAGGTCTACGGCTGGGAAGCGCCTGGCCAGTCCGGGGCGCTCCGCCTCGCGCACGGCGCAGCCGGTGAGCACGACGCGCATGCCCGGCCTGGCCCGCTTGAGATCGGCAAGTACGCCCTGCCGGCCGATGACCTTGGCCTCGGCGTGCTCCCGTACGGCGCAGGTGTTGATGATCACGAGGCCCGCATCTTCCATGGAGGCGGCGCGGGCGCATCCGACCGCGAGAAGCTGGCCGGCCATCTCCTCGGAGTCGCTCTGGTTCATCTGACAGCCGAGCGTCCACACGAAGAAGCTCGGGAGGCTGTGCTCGTCCGGCCGGAACTCGGAGACCTGCGCGTCGATCGCCGGCGGGATGGATTGCGGCGAGGCCGTCAGTCCGGCGGGGAGCGGCGAAAGCACTCGCTGCCGAATGGTCACGTAGCGACTTCTCCCGCGTCGATCTTGAGCCCGCGGCGGCCCAAGAGCGCGTACAGGATCGTGGCGTCCTCGTCTGGCACGTACATGGCGGTGTGGGCCTCGGCATACGTCTCGCCGTCGCCGTGGTAGTCGCTTCCACCGGTTTGAACCAGGCTCAGGACTCGTGCGACCTGCGCGAGAGACGCGACCGTATCCGAGTCGAAATGGCGGTAGTGAACCTCGAGGCCACCCAGACCGTGGGACTTCAGCTCGGCAACGAGATCGGTGCGTTCGTGCGCGTCGGCGAAATGGGCCAGTGACGGGAGGCCTCCGGCGGCCCGGATCGCGGAGATGGCCTCCACGGGACCCAGGCCCTCACGGGGAACGTATGCCGGCTTGCCGCGAGCCAGGAGCCTCTGCATGGCGTCATCCACGTTGCGGGCGAAGCGGGCCTCAACGAGGCAGCGGGCGATCTGCGGGCGGCCGAGGGAGGCGCCGGGCTTTGCGCCGGACTCCGCCACCAGCTGGTCGATGCGGTCGCCGATGGGGTAGCCGAGGCGGTGGAGCTTGTCGACTATGCGATCGAATCGGGCCACGCGGAACTGGCGCTGCTTCGCAAGGATCGCCTCGAAGTCTTCGTCGGACACGTCCACGCCCAGGCCCAGAATATGCAGCTCCCCCTCCCAGAGGTCGCCCATTCCGGTTGCGATGCTGTTGATTTCCACCGCGGGCAGAAGGTTGAGCGGGAGCGGTGCCATGCCGGGAGCCAGGAGCTCCCTGACGCCCGACACCGTGTCGTGGTCGGCCAGGGCGAGAACCTGCACACCCGCCGCCGCCGCCGCCTGAACCAGCGCCAGCGGCTCGAGGATTCCGTCCGAGCGGCTGCTGTGCGCGTGTAGATCGACGCGCGACGGATGCGGCGGCACGACCGGCGGCCCCACGGTGGCACGGTAACCCTTCGGGGCGTCCGCGGAGCGACCGTTTGTGGACGCCGAGGCCGGAGACGCGGGCGACGTGGCGGCCGGCTTCGCCGGTGTCGCGGGCTGCCGTGCCGTTGCACCGGACTGCGGCGCCGGCGGCTTTGCGGCGTGCTCGTACCTCTCGGGGTGCGCAGCCCTCCGGAGTGCGGCGTCGCGGCGTCGCTGATCGTCGGTCATGTCAGATCTCGACCGTCCGTTGGACTCGCTCGACGCCGATGGCACGACCGCTGGCGGCGTCAACGTCGATCAGCAGTGAGTTGAAGACCACCGGCCCGGAACCCACCTCGAACCTCGTGGGCAGTCCGTTGATGAAGCGCGGGATGACGGTGGCCGGGTCGAAACCGATGACGCTGTGGATCGGTCCCACCATGCCGAGGTCGGATTGATACGCGGTGCCCTTGGGCATGATCCGCTGATCCGCGGTGGGCACGTGCGTGTGCGTCCCCACCACGGCGCTGACCCGTCCGTCCAGGTAGATCCCAAATGCGTTCTTCTCGCTCGTGAGCTCGCAATGGAAGTCCACGACACGGACCGGCGGCAGCGGCTCGGAAGCCTGCTCCAGCAGCCGGTCGAACTCGGTGAACGGATTCTCGATGGGGATCATGTACGTCCGGCCCTGGAAGTTGAGCACCGCGACCTCGGTGCCGTCCTCCGCGTGAAAGACGCCCCAGCCACGACCCGGGACGCCGTCCGTCCCGTAATTGAGCGGCCGCAGAATGCGGTCCTCGTGCTCGAGCTGTTCGTACATCTCGCGCTTGTCCCAGATGTGGTTGCCCGACGTGATCACGTCCACGCCGGACTTGAACATCGCCTCGGCCGTGGACGCTGTGAGGCCCATGCCTCCGGCGACGTTCTCCCCATTGGCCGTGACGAAGTCGATCTGCAACTCCTGGCGCAGATCCGGAAGCAGATGCTCGACGGCGACCCGGCCCGGTCTTCCGATCAGGTCGCCGATCATGAGGATTCTGCAGACGCGGCGCCCGTCGTTCAGGGGTCGCGGCGATGCGCCGGTGTCGAGCACGCTTGAGCTACTTGGCGTATTCGACGGCCCGCGTCTCGCGGATCACCGTCACTTTGATCTGACCGGGGTACGTGAGGCTCGCCTCGATCTTCTTCACGACGTCGCGGGCGAGGCGAGTCGCGGTGACGTCATCGATCTGCTCCGGCCGGACCAGGATGCGGACTTCCCGCCCGGCCTGGACCGCGAAGCTCTTCTCGACGCCTTCAAAGCTCTCGGCGATGGCCTGGAGATCCTCCAGGCGGCGGATGTACGTCTCCACTGATTCGCCACGCGCGCCCGGCCTCGATGCGCTTATCGCGTCGGCGACCTGGACGATCGGGGCCTCGGTGGAGCCGTACTCCACTTCCTGGTGGTGGGCGGCGATTGCGTTCACCACCTTGGGCGAAAGGTTGTGGCGAGCCGCTATCTGCGCGCCGATCTGGGCATGTGGGCCTTCGGTCTCGTGGTCGATCGCCTTGCCGATGTCGTGGAGCAGGCCGCCCACCTTGGCGACCTGAACATCCGCGCCCATTTCCGCGGCGATGATCGCGGCCAGGCGGCTCGTCTCGACCGAGTGGACGAGGACGTTTTGCCCATAACTCGTGCGGTACTTGAGCCGACCAAGGAGCTTGACGATCTCGGACGGAAGGCCGGGGACGCCTGCGTCGTAAATGGCCTGCTCACCGGCCTGGCGCATGACGAGATCGACCTCGGCGCGCGCCTTGGCAACTACCTCCTCGATGCGCCCCGGATGGATGCGCCCGTCCTGCATCAGCTTGGTCAGAGCGATGCGCGCCACCTCGCGACGAACCGGGTCGAAGGCGCTGATGACAACCGTCTCCGGTGTGTCGTCGATGATCAGGTCGACTCCGGTGGCCTGCTCCAGTGCGCGAATGTTGCGGCCTTCACGACCGATGATGCGTCCCTTCATCTCGTCGTTGGGGAGATGAACGGTGGACACGGTGTGCTCCGCCGTGTGATCGGCGGCGATGCGCTGCATGGTAGTGATCACGATCTCGCGAGCGCGCTCTTCGGCCTCTTCCCGAGCCGCTCGCTCGATGGATTTGGAGAGACGCACGGCGTCTCGGTCGGCTTCCTCGCGCACGGCAACGAGGAGCTCGGCCTTTGCCTCTTCGGCCGACATGCTGCTCACCCGTTCGAGTGCGGCGACATGCTCCATCTGCGCCCTGGCAAGTTCGGTGCGGCTCGTCTCGAGTTCACGTTCGCGATCCAGAAGCTTCCGGTCGCGCTGTTCGAGCATGTCGGACCGCATGTCGAGCTGTTCGTCGCGGGCGATCAGCCGGCTCTCGAGGCCGCTCAGTTCGGCACGCTTGGCCCGGGCTTCGTCCTCGGCCTCGCGCTGCAGCTTCATCTTCTCGTCCTTGGCCGCAAGGATGAGTTCCTTCTGCTGCGTGCGTGCCTCGGCAACGATCCGAGCGGACTTCTCCTGCGCGCTCGAGATGGCCTGGTTCGCGAAATGGGCGCGGCTGACGAACCCAACGGTCGCGCCCAACAGAAGAGCAGCCACGATCCCCGTGGCCGCGAGGGCAATCTCCATATGAACTTGCCTCCCACCCGGCCGAATAGCGCGGCCGGAGGTACGTGTATTCAGTTTGGGCGGCTCCGGGCCTCGGCTGAGGCGGCTCATCGAGCCGGACCGAGCGGCGCCGCGTTGTCAGATGATTCGGACTCGCGTCGCAGCTGGGACACCGTGCCGGCGACGCGTTGTTCGTCTCGACACGTAGTCTACGGCGCCGGGAAGAATCCGGTCACGCAACCTTGACAGTATTCCGGCCGCGTTCCGGTTCGTGGACCGCTACTCGTCGACGACACCGTCCACACCCTCGTCGTCGCCGGCGTCCATGGCGGCCACGAATCGCGTCGACACGTCACGGCAAACGTCCGGGGCAAACCCGCTTCGGGCGAGCAGCGCGTATGCGCGCTGGCGCCGGTCACGCGACTCCGGGATTCTGGCAAGGCTCGTTCCGCGTTTGGTGAGGAGGCGTTCGGCGGCCCTGGCGTCGGCGCTTCCTTCAGCGAGGAGCGGATCGGCGTCCGGCTGCTCGTCTCGGACTGCCACCTGTCGGTCGAGGAGCGTTTCGGCCACGACCTCGCGGTCGATTCCCTTCAGAGCAAGCTCTCGGCGGAGGGCCTGCTCGCCCCTCGGCCGGGCTCGGTCACGCGACTCGACCCATGCCCTGGCGAAGGCGCGGTCGTCGAGCATCCCCAATTCGATCAGACGCTCGATCGTCAGCTGGATCAACTCAACGGGATACTGCGCCGACGAGAGATTGCGACGCACCTCGTACACCGAGCGCGACCGCACTTCCAGGAAGCGTGCGGCCGCGTTCATGACAGCGTCCGGATTGGTCTCCGCGGCGTGGCGTTCGAGACGGAGCTTCCGGTCGGCCATCCGTTCGGAACCGTTTCGCCTTGCCACGGGCGGTTACTCGGCCTCTTCAATCCCCTCGACGGGG
The DNA here is from genome assembly GCA_003153755.1 of Chloroflexota bacterium. GTDB lineage: Bacteria > Chloroflexota > Limnocylindria > Limnocylindrales > CSP1-4 > Fen-1039. The sequence continues at coordinate 12,270 of PMBG01000160.1, forward strand.
AGCACGACCTCGTTCATCTTGGCGCGGATCTGCTTGTCGATCTCGGCCGCGACGTCGGCATTGCTCTTGAGGAAGTCCTTGGCCGCTTCGCGGCCCTGGCCGAGTCGTGTTTCGGCGAATGTGAACCAGGCGCCCGTCTTGGTGACGACGTCGTATGCCACGCCGACGTCGAGAAGACCACCCTCCTTGGAGATGCCCTCGCCGAACATGATGTCGAACTCGGCGACGCGGAACGGCGGAGCGACCTTGTTCTTCACGACCTTCACACGTGCCCGGTTCCCGACCGAGTCGGTGCCCGACTTGATGGTCTCAACGCGCCTGATGTCCAGACGGACGGTCGCGTAGAACTTCAGCGCACGGCCACCGGGCGTGACTTCGGGGTTGCCGAACATGACGCCGATCTTCTCTCGGAGCTGGTTCGTGAACACGAGCGCGGTGTTGGAGCGGTTCACGGCGCCGGCGAGCTTTCTCAGGGCCTGGCTCATCAACCGCGCCTGTATGCCAACGAAAGAGTCGCCTATCTCGCCCTCGATCTCGGCCTTGGGAACGAGCGCGGCGACAGAGTCCACGACCACACAGTCCACGCCGCCGGAGCGGATCAGGGTCTCGGTGATCTGGAGCGCGTCCTCGCCCGTGTCCGGCTGGCTGACCAGGAGCTCGTCTACGTTGACGCCGCAGGCGCGCGCGTAACCGGGATCCAGCGCATGTTCCACGTCGATGAACGCGACCACGCCGCCGCGGCGCTGAGCTTCGGCGAGCACGTGCTGGCAGAGCGTGGTCTTGCCCGAGGACTCAGGGCCGAAGATCTCGGTGATGCGCCCGCGCGGAATCCCCCCGACGCCGAGGGCGAGGTCCAAGGCAATCGAGCCCGTGGGGATGACGTCGCAGGCCTGGCGCTCTTTCGAGCCCAGCTTCATGATCGAACCGCGCCCGAACTGCTTCTCGATCGCGAGAATGGCCGCGTCAACGGCCTTGGTGCGTTCGCCGGGGGTTCCGGCGGCTGTACGTGCCTCGGACGATCGGTCCGTCATTGCCATCTTGCTCCTCGCTCCTCTCCACTTTGGGAAATGCGGAGCAGGCGCCAGATAGCGTCCGCTCGCAGGTTAGCTCTCGGTCTCTTCGGTGCGCGGCTTGCGCTTGGGCTTCCAGACCTCGACGTTGGTTGGGGGCTCGAGCATTGGCTGGAGCTTGTTGAGGCCCTTTGCCCCGGCTTCCTTTGGCTTCTTCTTGGCTTCCTTCTTTGGAGGATTTCGACTGGCCATCTGATGTGCCTCCGCGAGCTACAGACTACGGACGGGCCCTTCACTCCGACTGCACTGCCAATGCACGCGGCCTAGACGGCGTGGCGCGAGCCCGGAGTTCGGGTAGTCGCGCAGGGAGCGTGCCCGAGCGAATTGCAGAGCGGATTTCGGCCATGAAGTCTAGGGTGAAGGTAAGGTTGTGACAAGTCGCGAGGCGGTACGCCAGCAGCTCCTCGGCCCGGAAGAGGTGAGCCAGATAGGCTCTCGAGAAGTTGGCACAAAGCAGGCAGGGGCAATCCTCCTGGACGGGACGCGGGTCGTCGGCGAACTGCGCGTTCCGCATGTTCAGGCGTCCGCCCGGAACCCAGAGTTGGCCGTTGCGGGCGACACGGGCGGGCAGCACGCAGTCGAACATGTCGACGCCGCGATGCACCGCCTCCAGCAGATCCGCGGGTGAGCCCAGGCCCATCAGGTACCTCGGCCTCGGATCGGAGGCGAGGAGTGGGACGACAACGTCCAGCGTGGCCTCGCGTTGTTCGGGGCTCTCGTCACCCGCGAGGCCGCCGATGCAGATGCCATGGAACGGCAGGCCGGCGACGATACGGGTTGACTCGGCGCGGAGCACCGGATCCAGTCCGCCCTGGATGATCCCGAAGATCGCCTGATCGGGACGCGTGTGAGCTCGCAACGACCGCTCCGCCCACCGGTTGGATCGCGCGGTGGCGACGGCCACGTCTTGCGGATCCGTGGAGGCCGGGGGGACGGGCTGGTCGAATGCGACTGCAATGTCCGCGCCGAGCGCCTCCTGCACGGCGATGGACAGCTCGGGAGTGAACTGGTGGTAGGAGCCGTCGAGGTGGCTCTGGAACGTGACCCCCTGCTCCTCGATCCGGCGGAGTTCCCCGAGAGAGACCACCTGGAAGCCACCCGAGTCCGTGAGAATGGGCCGGTCCCAATTCATGAACTTGTGCAGGCCGCCGAGCCGGGCGATCCGCTCGTGACCCGGACGCAGGTACAGGTGGTATGTGTTCGACAGGATTATCGAGGCGCCAACGGTACGGAGATCCTGCGGGTCGAGCGCCTTGACCGTTGCGTTCGTGCCGACCGGCATGAACTGTGGGGTCTCGACCACACCGTGAGGCAGTGTCAAACGCCCCAGGCGGGCACGCGTGGACCCGTCGGCAGGCGGTGGAACGAGCACTTCGAACCGGGCGGGTGAGGAACCCGCGGTCCGATCGTTGGGACTTGTCATCAGCGGGCCGGAGTATCCGAGCCGGGGTTCTCCCACAGCGGAGGTTGTTCGCCGTCCGGACGTCGCGGCGCGGGAATCTCGTATCCGAGCTTGGCGAGATGGTTGCGCGCCGCATCCGTGGCGATGCGGCCCTGCGGAGATCTGTCGAGGAAGCCGAGACGCAATAGGAACGGCTCGTAGACATCCTCCACGGTCTCGGGTTCCTCCGCGAGGACGGCCGCCAGCGCCTGTACGCCGACCGGGCCACTGCCGAACTTCTGGATTATCGCGGCGAGGAGCTTGCGATCCGTGCCGTCGAGCCCTTCGTGATCGATCTCGAGCGCGGCGAGCGCCCTGTCCGCCATCACCGCGTCCACGCGGCCGTCGCCGTGGATCTGCGCGTAATCGCGCACGCGGCGGAGAAGGCGGTTCACCACACGAGGCGTACCCCGTCCGCGCCTGGCGATGGCAACCGCGCCGTCCTTGCTGAGTTCCACGCCCAGAAGCCGAGCCGACCGCTCCACGATCGCGGTCAGGTCCGGGATCTCGTAGAAGTCCAGCCGGTACGTGGCACCGAAGCGATCGCGCAACGGGCTGCTGATGCGGCCGGCGCGCGTGGTTGCGCCCACGATCGTGAATGGCTTCAGGCTCAACCGCAGGCTTCGCGCGGACGGACCCTTGCCGATCATCACGTCGAGAGCAAAGTCCTCCATCGCGGGATAGAGGATCTCTTCAACCGCCCGATTGAGGCGGTGGATCTCGTCGATGAACAGCACGTCGCGCTCATCCAGCGAAGTGAGAATCGCCGCCAGGTCCCCCGCCCTCTCGATGGCCGGGCCGCTCGCATATCGGATGTTCGCGCCGAGTTCGTGCGCGACGATCGTTGCGAGAGTGGTCTTCCCCAGCCCGGGCGGGCCATGGAGAAGCACATGGTCCGCTGCGTCTCCCCGCTGCCTCGCCGCCGTCAGCAGAACGGACAGATTCGCCTTGAGGTCGCGCTGTCCGATGTACTCGTCCAGGCTGTGTGGGCGCAGTGAGCGATCGACGACCACTTCCGTGTCGTCTTCCGCCTCGGGGGTGAGGATCCGTGATATGTCCGTCATCGGGGCGCCTCGCTCATGGGCGAAGTGTAGCAGATAGAACGCACGTTCTACGTGTCGTCGGCCATGTTCACGGGTTGAAGAACTCTGCCGCGGGATCCTCGCTGCCGCCGGTCAGGAGGACGCGCGTGTCCTTGAGGAGGGTCGCCGTCTGCCGTTCACGAGGCATGTTCATCAGCGCGATCGATTCGAATGTGCCGGTTTTCGGATCGAACATCTCCGCCGAACGATCGCCACCGCCGGCAACCAGCACTCGGCCGTCATCGAGGACCGCGGCGGTGAAGTCGGACCGCCCTTCCGACATGGAGCCGGCCACACTCCAGCGGGCCGTTCCGGGGTCGTAGATCTCGGCCGACTTCAGGATGCCGTAGGGCACCGTCAGATTGAGCCCACCCATCACGAGCACGCGGCCGTCCTGGAGTAGAACGGCGGCGAAATGAGTCCGCGCGTCCCTCATCGACGCAGCGGCCGTGAAGCGGCCGGTGCTGGGATTGAAGAATTCGACCGAGTTGAGGATGTTGGCGTACCTGCCGGAGACGCCCTGGTCTCCGCCGATGATGAGGATCCGGCCGTCGGGCAGCGGAACGGCACGTGCATTCGCGCGTGCCTCGATCAGATAGCGGCCACGACTGAACTTGCCGTTCTCGGAGAAGTAGATCTCCGTATTGCTGGCGAACTGGCCGCCCAGCGAGCCTCCGGCCACGAGGACCCGGCCGTCGCCGAGAGAGATCGCGGTGCGTTGCTCGAAGGCATCCACCAGGGCACCCGTCCGGGTGAACGTCCCGTTCGAAGAGTTGTAGACCTCGGCCGAGTTGTCGCCGGAGCCGCCGGTAAGCAATACGTTCCCGTTCGGCAGCAGCGTTGCGTTGTGCCCCGCTCGCGGGACGGTCATGGCTCCCGTGGAGATGAAGGTACCGCTTCGCGGCACGAACAACTCGGCCGATGCCAGCTTCTGGCCGCCGGAGGTTCCTCCTGCAATCAGCACCTCTCCATCCGACAGGAGCGTCGCCGTAGCCCCTACGCGGCTCGTGTTCATGGATGCGGCGATCGTGAAGGTGCCCAATCCGCTCGTGGGAGACTCGACGGGTGTCGGACGGGGTGTCCGCGTGGCGGATGGAAGCGGGCTCGGCGTGGGCGGCGACGAGAACAAACTGCAACCGGCGACGGCTAGCGCGACCGCGAAGCCGAAGATCGGCCTCAGAGGCCGCCTGCGGCCGGTGGGCGAGTCGGTCGGAAGCACCAGACATCTCCTCGTCAGCGCTGCGAACTCCTTCAGCCCTTCAGCAGCATCCGAAGGGCAGCTTTGACCCGGTCTTCGAGACCCGTGCCTACGGTGCCGTCCGCAAGCGCGTCTCGCGATGCCTGCCGCGCCTCGCCGGTGGAGTAGCCGAGCGCAAGCAGGGCGCCGATGACCTCGGATTCGCCCGCGGCAGGTCCTCCGCCCGATCCGACTCCTCCGGCGGCCACGCCTGCCGCGGCCACCTTCTCCTTGAGTTCCAGGATGATCCGCGCGGCAAGCCGCTTCCCTACCCCGGGCACGGCGGTAAGGATCGCCTGGTCCTCCGACATGATCGCGAGCTGCAAGTCGCCGATGGGTCGCGATCCGATCATCGCGAGCGCGACCTTGGGGCCTACGCCCGTGACCGTTTGCAGCAGGCCAAAAAAGCCGAGCTCCTCGGGCGAACGAAATCCATACAGGGCCTGCGCGTCTTCGCGGATGAGGTGATGCGTGAACAGCTTGATCCTCTCCCCGACCCGCGCGATCGAGAGGACTGTGGGAGTGGCGTAGACGCGATAGCCGATGCCGCCAACCTCCACGATCAGCGAATCAGCGAAGACCGCACCTACTGCGCCGTCGAGGGAGGCGATCATCCCGGCTCTTCCGCGAGTCTAGGACGCGGTCTTTGACTTGGGCGCGCGGTTCACCACGGACTCCGGGCCGATGCCGAGACGCTCGCGCCGCAGCGCCTCGCGGACGGCTCTTTCGTACGGAGTGATCCCCGACGGGGCGGGCGTGAGGGCCGAGCGGTCGAATGCCCCGACGGGAATGCGGCTGACGGAACGCTCGCGGTGGGCAACGCAGATCGCGATGGCGAGCGCGTCGGCGGCGTCGTCAGGAGTGGGCAGCTCGGCGAGGCCGAGAACGGCCTGGACCATCCGCTGCACCTGGTCCTTGGAGGCCGAGCCGTGACCTGCCGTGGCGACCTTGACTTCGTTTGGAGTGGCTTCACGGATCTCGATACCGTGAATTGCCGCGGCGAGAAGAACCACGCCGCGCGCCTGGCCAACCGCGAACGCCGTCTGCACGTTCTTCGTGAAGAAGAGTCGCTCCACGCCCATCAGCGCTGGGGCGTGCAACTCGATCAGGTCGGTCAGGGAGAGGTAGATCGCCTCGAGCCGTTCGGGCAGCGGCATGTCCGACGGCGTCGAGATGACGCCGTAGTCCACCGCGCGAAGACGAGATCCCGTCCGCTCGACAAGCCCCCAGCCGAGCATTGCGGTTCCCGGGTCGATGCCCAGGATGATCATGAGTCAACCTCGACCGGGTCGAGGTTGACNNTCGAAGTTGGCCGTGACACGCTGCACGTCGTCCTGGTCTTCGAGCAGATCGATCAGACGCAGGGCCTGCCGGGCCTTCCCGGCGTCCAGCTCGACGGTGTTCTTGGCCTGCATCGCCACTTCGGCAGACTCGATCTTCACGCCGGCCGCTTCGAGGGAGCGTCGTACGGCCTCGAGTTCGGTGGACTTGGTAAATACCTCAACCTGATCGCCGGTTGAGTCCACGTCCTCGGCGCCGGCGTCGATCGCCACGAGCTCCAGCTCCTCGGTGTCGCCGCCCGGCGACAGCACGATCACCCCGCGCTGCTCGAACTGCCACGCGACGCTGCCGGATCCCGCCAGCTGTCCGCCGGCCTTGGTGAGGATGGATCGGACGTCCGCCGCGGTTCGGTTCTTGTTGTCCGTGGCCGTCTCGATGATTATCGCCACGCCGCCCGGGCCGTAGCCCTCGTACATGATTTCTTCGAACTGCTCGCCTTCGCCGCCGCC
>PMBG01000001.1:0-2009 GCA_003153755.1 Chloroflexota bacterium
CAGATCGACCGGATTCCGGCGGAGTGGCACGGCATCCACGTCCGGGCGCTGGTCGGCCTGAACCCCATGTCCGTCTACGTGGATTCTCTCCGGCAGCTCGCTTACGCACTAGAAGTGCCCAGCTTGAGCTCGTGGCTCGGGATCGGAGCCTGGGCAGCGGTCGCCGCGGCGGTCGCCTACCTCGTCTATACCCGGCGGGGTCTGGACATTGGTGAGGCCATATGAGCGACTACGCCATACGGGCCCAGAACCTTTCCAAGAGGTTCTGGCTGCACGGCGAGCGTCATACGTCGCTGAAGCAGCGCTTCGTGCGAGGCAAACTGCCCAAAGGTCACGAGTTCTGGGCTCTCAAGGATGCGACGTTCGAGATCGAGCGAGGCAGCACCTTCGGGCTGATGGGGCAGAACGGATCGGGGAAGTCGACGACTCTCAAGGTTCTGGCCGGCATCTATCGCCCAACAAGTGGCAGCGTCGATGTTCATGGTCGCGTGTCCGCCCTGCTCGAGTTGGGAGCGGGGTTCCATGGTGATCTCACCGGCCGGGAGAACATCAGGCTAAACGGCGCCATATTGGGCTTGACCGGCAAGCAGATCAGCGGCGCGATGGATCAGATCCTTGACTTCGCAGGGATCGGTGAATTCATCGATTTGCCGGTCAAGATCTACTCGAGTGGAATGTACGTGCGCCTCGCGTTCGCCGTCGCCGTCTCGCTGAAGCCCGAGATCCTGATGGTCGACGAAGTCATCGCGGTTGGCGACGAGGAGTTCCAGCGGAAATGCTTCGATCACCTCTTCGACCTGCGAAAGCGCGGCACGACCATCGTCCTTGTGACTCACTCANNTCGAGGTCGCCGACGCGTACATCGCCGACGTAAACGAACGCGAGTTTCAGGCGCATCACGTCGGCTCGGACGAGGCGCCGGGGGCCGGCGAGTCGAAGAGGATCGGATCGGGCGAGGTCCGGGTCACATCCGTGGACTGGCTGGACGGCAAAGGCAAGCCGAGCCCGGTGCTACTTGCCGGAGATCCTTGCACGATTCGGATGCACTACTCAGCCCGCGAACCNNGTTGTCGATCGAGGGCGCACCTTCGACTACGCCGATCGCGAGTTCGATCTCCATGTTCGTGGCCGCGGCGACCAGGAACCGGGCCTGACGCGGATGCCGGGAACGTGGAAGGATCCAGTTACGGAATCTGGCGGACCGGACGCAACCATGTTGGCCCAGGAGGACTCCCGTGCTCGGTAATGAAGCGGTAACGAATATCCTCCACGCCATTGCCACGGGATACCTGGACCGAGCCGTAAACGTGGTCGTCATGTCGAAGGAAATCGACGAAGCCGAACGAGCCGTCCTCTGGGGCGCGTTGACCAAGGATCCGGATCGCTCGGCCCAGGCGCGCCATTTCGGAGATGCCATGCGCTCCCTTGGCGCTGAGCGTCAGTTCGTCAACGAGTGCTATCGCGTGGCGTTCTACGCCGGCGAAGACTGGAAGAAGCTGTCGNNTGGACAAGTGGGCCCACTACTTCCCGATCTACGAGCGCCATCTCGCCCGCTATCGGGGCCTGCGTGTCCGTGTCCTCGAGATCGGAGTCTATCGAGGCGGGGGTCTCGAGCTGCTGCGTCACTTCCTTGGCCCGGATGCGCGCCTCGTTGGGATCGACATCGACGAGGTGGCTCGCGCTGCCGCCAGAGGTTATGAGGTCGAAATCGGCGACCAGGCAGACCCGAAGTTCCTCAAGAGGGTGGCAGAAAAGCACGGTCCGTTTGACATCGTGATCGACGACGGCGGCCACTCGATGCTCCAGCAGATAGCATCGGTCGAGGCCCTGTTCCCTCTGCTGAAGGACGATGGAACCTATCTCGTGGAGGATTGCCACACTTCCTACTGGCCGGAGTACGCAGACCAGGGGCCGAAAGGCAAGACCTTCATCGAGTGGGTCAAGGCGAGGATCGATGACGTCAACGCCTACCACTATTCCAAGGCGGAAGAATTGCAGACTCCGTGGCA
>PMBG01000001.1:2029-3067 GCA_003153755.1 Chloroflexota bacterium
CAGGCAGCCCATCTTGCGACTGAACTTGAGCGCTTGCGTGATGAGGGGACGCAGACGTCGAGCGACCTGCTCGGCAGCCGGAGGATCATTCGCGAAATGCGACGGAGCAGATCGTGGAGGATCACGGCGAGACTCCGGCGATTGAAGTCGATCCTGACTCGACAGTGAGACTGTTGCCGCGGCTTCCAGGGCGCCGGGGTCCACTCGCAGTAGACGCGTCGGGTGCCGGCGTTCGAACTGAGGGTGGCGACCACATGGCCTCCATCGAGCGTTTCGATCGCGTTGCGGTCGTGGCCCATTGGTCGCCCGATTCTCGGATCAGTCGTTCGGTCGCCGAGCTGACAAGCAACCTCGTCAACCACGGCTACCAGGTCTTGATCGCCAGCTCGGCCGAAGGGGGGGCCCAGCTGGAATGGCCCGGCGGCAAACCCCAGAATGTGACCGTGCTTCGGCGTCCGAATGTCGGCTACGACTTCGGTTCCTGGGCCTCGGCGCTCAACAGGTATCCACGCATCTCGGCTGCCGATCAGGTGCTTCTTCTGAACGATAGCCTTGCCGGGCCGTTTGAGCCGATTGGTTCGCTGCTGGAGCACTTCGACCGATCGGGCGCCGACGTCTGGGGAATGACCGACACCTGCCAGTTCAGCCCGCANNGTGCAAGACGGTCAGAACCCGACGATCCTCGGCTGGCGTCGCCTGCTGGACCTGGGTTTTCCGTTCGTGAAGCGCCAGCTTCTGCGTCAGCCCGAAGTGGCGCCGGACGGCTCGATGGTGCGCGAGGTAGTGGAGCGCAAGTTCGGAGTGAACCTGGACGAATGGCTGTGAGCGCTGATCACAGGTTGTCCTGCCGAATAGAGGGACCCGGATGCCGCGAGGTCTGAGCCGTGCGCGACTGCGCTCGGGTATGTCGAAGATTCGCGCAAGCCTGAGAACGCGGGCCCATCATGCCGTCCAGGTCGTAAACCCGTCAGCATTCTCGGGACGAACTGGCTCACCTGCAGATTTCGAGGCGTGGGTTGGGCGAGGAATGGGAGGGCG
>PMBG01000001.1:3132-6811 GCA_003153755.1 Chloroflexota bacterium
TCGACCGCGGCCGGCTCCCGAGGCTGTCCGGATTGGTGATCCTCGAAGTCGAGAACCGCGGCCGCGATATCCTGCCGCTCGTCCAGGTCGTCAACGCCGGGCTCCTGGACCCGTATCAGGTGATCCTCAAAGTCCACACGAAGCGCAGCGAGTGGCGAGCAGGTCATGAGCTATCGGGGACTGGAGAGGAGTGGCGCCGCCAGTTGCTGAATTCGCTCCTCGGCGACGTCGTGAATGTCACCGGCATCCTGAACGCGTTTGCAGTATCGCCTCGAACAGGCGTGATCACGGCCGATGGCAGCGTGCTGGGCCCCGAATTCTGGGGCGACAACCAGACAGTAACGGCGAGCCTGTTGCGCCGACTCGAGCTGAACCTGAACGAGAAGGACCTCAAGTTCGCTGCCGGATCCATGTACTGGATTCGAGGGTTCATCTTGCAGGGCTTGCGGGCCTTCGGTCTCTCCTCGGTTGATTTCGAGACCGAGTCGGGGCAGGTCAACGCCACGACTGCGCACGCCATCGAACGCCTCATTGGTGTTGTTGCCGCGGAGGCCGGGTGCACGCTGGCCGAGCGGTCGGCCGTCCCGTTGGCGACCCCCTCCGACAACGACTGGGAGCGGTTCGAGCCTGGGCGACGGCTGAGTCCGAGGGTGCGCGTGATCCCCTTCTACCTGCCGCAGTTCCACCCGATTCCCGAGAATGACCGATGGTGGGGGAGCGGCTTCACCGAATGGGCCAACGTGGCGGCGGCGAAGCCCGTGTATCTCGGCCACGACCAACCCAAACTACCCGGCGACCTGGGTTTCTATGACCTGCGTGTGGCGGACACGGTCTCCGGGCAGGCGGCGCTCGCCGAGCGTGCCGGGATCGAAGGCTTCATGTACTACCACTACTGGTTCGCCGGCAAGCAGCTCCTGGAGCGGCCAATCCAGGACAGATTGACCGGGGACGTGAGGCTGCCCTTCTGCCTGATGTGGGCCAACGAGAATTGGACGCGACGGTGGGACGGCCGCGAATCGGACATTCTCATGGGCCAGTCCTACGGCGAGGTCCCGGCGACGCGTTTCATAGAGGACGTCCTGCCAATACTCCTCGATCCCCGGTACATGCGTGTCGAAGGGCGAGCGGTCCTGGCAATCTACAGGCCGGCGCAGATACCCGATCTGCCTGCCGTGATTGCCTCCTGGCGAGAGACCGCCCGCCGCGGCGGCGTTGGTGAACTCTTCTTGATGATGGTGGATGTGGTCAAGGAGTTCCACGGCATCGATGACGACCCTTCTGCCATAGGTCTGGACGGAAGTCTTGGCTTCCCTCCGCACAATGCTCTCTGGGACTGGATCCCCAAGGAGCAAGTCGGCGCCGTTCCGTCTTTCAAGGGCAACCTTCTGAGCTATGGAGCATTGGTTGAGGACGCGATCCGGAAGCTTCGGGACGGCCTCCCCAATCACGATTTCCCCGGTGTCATGGTCGCCTTCGACAATACCGCCCGCAGGCAGACGAATCCCGATATCTGGGTCGGCTCGAACCCATACACGTTCCGGCGCTGGCTGGCTGCAGCCGCGACTGCAGTGGGCCAGCGAGATCCAGATGAACGAGCAGTATTCGTCAACGCCTGGAACGAATGGTCCGAAGGTGCCGTCCTGGAACCAAGTGCCAGGTTCGGTCCGACCTATCTACTGGCCGTCAGGGACGTGGCACTCGGCTAGAGGACGGGCAGACGGCGATGCCGTTCGTGTATCGGCCCCTGCCGTCAGCCGACCCCAACTTCCGTAGGTGTCAAGAGACGTTCCGGCTCGTCACCTGGGATGACGTCGGGCTTGGACCTCCACGCCTTTGCGAGGAGGTACCCGCTTATTACCACCAGGATCGCGCCAAGCACCGCGGAGATGCCCAGTCGAACATGGCTGATCCCCGGAGTCCCGAGCGATGCGGGCAGGCTGTAGCCATTCAGCCCGAAGCCGTACCGGATCTCGTTGACCCAGACCATGATGCCCAGTGACAAGAGGGAGATGCCCGACACGGTGGAGATCGTGCGCGGGATGAACGTGCCCGATCGCAGCAGCAGCAGCATGACGAACCCGATTAGAAACGGCATGTCGTAGCGACCCTGCCACCAGCCCGGCCAGGCTGCCCAGACACTCGCCGAGATTGCACACGGCACAACCACGACCCCGACGATGCCGGTGACTTTCGCCGCGATACGGATCGACGGCAGCCGGGTCAGGAGCACTGCCCACGCCGCGAAATTCAAGAGCATGAGTACCCCGGGCATCCATGTGTCGACCCAGCCGAGACCCCCAAACATCTGATGGATGTACGCCCCGTAGTTCATGAAGGTGGCGGAGAACGCCTGCACGAAACCGGGGAGGGTCACCGGCGCAGCCACCCCGTATGTATGGGCGCGATACCAGAGCGCGCCCATAACGATCCCCGGAGCGACCGCGCAGGCAATGCGCCACATGCCTCGTCTCTGTATCGAAGGTGCCAATGCGATGGCCGATACGGTCAGACCTGCAGCCCACACGAACCCGAGAGGCCTGGCCGTGGACAGGGCGATGCTTGCGATGGCAAGTATCGCGATCTCTCTATTCAACCAAGCCCTGGGCTCGCCTTCCGAGCGGCGACTCCACGCCGTCTGGGACAACACGGCCGCCATCACGAGCCCGCAGGTGATCTCCCAGCCGCTCGGATTCACCACGGCGTTCAAGAAGACCGCCGTCGGCGTCAATACCAGCAGCAGGAAGCTCCCCCAAAATCGGCTTCGCCGGCGCATGTAAAGGCTGAGCAGGAGAAGCGCACCGAGATTCAGGAGAATCGAGGCGATACGACCGCCGTCCGCGGCGTACTGGAGGCCAAACAGCGCGGCCACCCTCTGTCCGGCGCCGACAACCCAGAAATATGGCGGCGGGTAGTTGAGGACCTCGCCGTAGCTGGCCATCTCACTGCTGTGAGCCGGCATACAGGCGGCGGATTGGTCCGGGTGGTATGCGAAGCAGGGGACCACTACCAGCGAGGCGGGGACGGGATATTCGACGGTGCCATCAGGCGCCAGCAGGTGCCCCGACAAGTACCAGGCGGTTGCCTGCTGAACGGGCTCGTCGGATCCGGCGGACGGCGGAGTGGAAGCCAGCAATCCGACCATGGCGATGGCGACGAGCAGGCACGCGATCAAACCGGACGGTCGGCCGAGGTTGCGATGCCGGCTCCCCGGCCTATCAGTGACGCTCGCCGGCACTGATGTCCCTGGGGCCGGCTCGACGGCGGGCGCGTCTGGTTCCAGGGCGGCTAGATCGTCAGACATCTACCCTACTCACGGTTGCATCGGTCGATTCCGGCAAATCCTAGCAGGTCGCCTGCGGTCGGAGCTCCGGCCGGACAGCCACGAACGGAGTCGTGGTGTTCGTCTCGTTTGCCGGTCATGAAGATACCGAACCTGGGCACGCCGAGCTCCTGCCACCACGCGTGAAGAGCTGCTGCGTCGCGTACACTGCAGCCATCATTCATGGTTCGTCACCCCGGGGAGCGGGAGCGTCGTGAAAGTCGTCATCCTTGCCGGTGGTCTCGGCACGCGTCTGTCGGAAGAGACTGCCTCGCGGCCCAAGCCCATGGTCGAGATCGGCGAGCGGCCGATCCTGTGGCACATCATGAAGACATACAGCCACTACGGCTTCAACGACTT
>PMBG01000001.1:6863-7519 GCA_003153755.1 Chloroflexota bacterium
ACGTTCATGCTGACCTACGGCGACGGAGTCACCGACCTGGACATCGCGAAGCTGCTCGAGTTCCACCGAGCCCACGGCAAACTGGCGACGATCACGGCCGTCCAGCCGCTCGGGCGCTTCGGCGCGCTGCAGATCGACGAGGGCCTGGCGGACGGTCCGCTCTCCGCTCCTGCCGTGCGGGCCTTCCAGGAGAAGCCCGTTGGAGACGGCGCCTGGGTGAACGGGGGGTTCTTCGTGCTCGAGCCGGCTGTGCTGGACCGCCTGGAGGGCGACGACATGCCATTCGAGCGCGCGCCGCTCGAGAGCCTGGCCGCGGACGGTGAGCTGCGGGCCTATCGCCATCGCGGCTTCTGGCAGCCAATGGACGCCCTGCGTGACCTCCGCACGCTCGAGGCGTTGTGGGACTCCGGCAAGGCACCGTGGGCGACGTGGGCCATTAAGTGATGGGTTCGCGCTCGGGTCTGACATCGCCGCTCATCCTGCTGTACGAGGCCTCAAATGAGCCTGCGTGAGAGCTACGCCGGCCGCCGTGTCTTCGTTACGGGCCACACCGGGTTCAAGGGGGCGTGGCTCGCCGAGTGGCTCCTGACACTCGGCGCCGAGGTCACCGGTTACGCGCTCAATCCACCGACGGAGCCCAGCCTCTTTGCGGCCCT
>PMBG01000027.1 GCA_003153755.1 Chloroflexota bacterium
AGCGAGCTGATCCTGGATCGCAAGCTCGCCGAGAAGCGCATCTTCCCAGCGATCGACGTCCAGCGATCCGGCACTCGCCGGGAGGAACTGCTCCTCGAGGAGCCGGTCCTGAAGATGGTCTGGATGATGCGCCGGATGCTCTCCGCGGTCGGCACGAACGAGGGCATCGAGCTGCTGCTGAACCGGCTCTCCAAGACCGACAACAACGTCCAGTTCCTCGCGACGCTCACCAAGAGCCTCGAGCAGCAGTAGGCCGAGCCGAGTTCGTCATTGACGGGGGGTCGGTGTGAAAACGGAGCTGGTCAGCTTCGCCGTCACGCCCGGGATGGAATCCGAGGCTGAGGCCTGGATGCGCTTGCTCAAGGAGCGCAGGGCCGAGTGCGTCGCCACCCTCGACCGAGAGAAGATGCGCTACGAGAGTGTCTTCAAGTCCGAGCACGACGGCCGCATGTATCTCTCGTGGTTCTCGGTTCAGGGCGAGGATTTCGCGCCTATCGAAGAGTCACCATTCGAGATAGACCGATTGCACATCGAGTACTGGGACAGGTGCATCGATCCATCCGTCCCGCCACTGATCTTCGAGCACGTCGTCAGCTTCGCCCCCGACGACGTCGAGTCGGCGGTCCGGGGCGACCTGGCCGCGTCCCCTTACGGCGTGTCGCCGCTCGGTCCGACCGTTCGGCGACCAGTCGATTTCGCTACGCACCATGAGTGCGAGAATTGAGCCATGTTTCTCGATCGAGTGAAGATCTTCGTACGGGCCGGCGACGGCGGCGACGGCGCGGCCACGTTCCGTCATGAAGCGCACGTGCCGCGCGGCGGCCCCGACGGCGGCGATGGAGGCCGAGGCGGTTCCATCTACGTGACAGTCGATCCCGGCGAAACGAGCCTGCGCGACTACCGCCACGCCCACCACTTCAAGGCCACGCCCGGCGGGCGCGGTTTCGGGCAGAAGAGTCACGGCAAGGCCGGCGAGGATTTGATCCTCAAGGTGCCGCCGGGCACGGGCATCTTCCTCGACGACACCGACGAGCTGCTTGGCGATCTCGTGGCGAGCGAACAGAGCCTGTTGATAGCGCGCGGCGGACGAGGCGGTCTCGGCAACGTCCATTTCGCGACCTCCACGCACCAGGCCCCCAAGCACGCCCAGAAGGGCGAGCCCGGCGACGAGCGGTGGATCCGCCTGGAGCTGCGGCTGATCGCCGATATCGGTCTGGTGGGCCTCCCCAACGCCGGCAAGTCCACGCTGCTCGCCGCGCTGACCGCGGCCCACCCCAAGATCGCCGATTACCCGTTCACGACCCTCGAACCCAACCTCGGCGTGCTGGACCTCGGCGACGACGATCCTGCCGGCGACGATTCCCGCCGTCCAACGATCGCCGACGTTCCGGGGCTCATCGAGGGCGCGAGCCAGGGCGCCGGTCTCGGCCACGCGTTCCTCCGCCATGTGGAGCGGACGCGAATCATCGTGCACATAGTGGACGGAACCGATCGCGACCCCGACTGGAGCTTCAACGTCATCCGCGACGAACTGGAGTTGCACGATCCGGCGCTGCTGAAGAAGCCGACCCTCGTGGCATTCAACAAGATGGATCAGGAACAGGCCGTGGCTGCCTGGCCCGCATTCGAGAAGGCGCGGCTCGCGCAGGGATTGGATGTCGTCGCCGTATCCGCCGCCGAAGGTCTGGGTCTCGTGGAACTGCGGGCGAAGCTTGCCGGAATGCTCCCCGACGCCGGCGAACTTGCCGAGCCTGCCGAGCAGTCCGGCGTGGTGATCCACCGCATCGAGTCGCTGGACGACGGGTTCCGCGTGGAGCGCGACGGTGAGGGATTTGTAGTCCACGGCAAGCGCATCGAGCGAATTGCCGCCCAGACCAACTTCGACGCCGAGGAATCGGCCGAGCGCTTCCAGCGCGATCTCATCAGATTCGGGATCGACGAGGAACTCCGCCGGCAGGGCATCGCACCCGGCCAGATGGTCCGGATCGGCGGCAGCGAACTGGAATGGGAGCCGGAGGATTGGGACGACTGATGGCAGCAACCCGGCCCGGCGTTGCGGCCGACTGGATCGAGCCTGCGAGCCGGCGCGTCGGCATTCTCGGCGGGACATTCGACCCCGTCCACTTCGGCCACCTGGTCATCGCCGAGGAAGTTCGCGAGGCGCTCCAGCTCGACCAGATCGTGTTCGTGCCTGCCGCCGTGCCGCCGCACAAACTGGATGAGGTCGTGACGCCGGCCGCGCATCGGCTCGCGATGGTCGAGCTGGCGATCGCCGGCAACCCCGGATTCGCCGTGTCACGTATCGAGCTGGAGCGGGACGGGCCGTCGTACACGGTCGACACCCTGGCCGAGCTCGCCACCGAAGCCGCGCGCCAGGCCGTCGATCGCGAGTTCTACTTCATAATCTCGGCCGAAGCGCTGGCGGGGCTGCGCGACTGGCGAGAGCCCGAACGGCTGCTTTCACTCGCCCGGCTTGCCGTAGTTCCGCGTCCTGGTGCGCCGCTTCCATGCAGCGAGTGGCTGGCGAGCAATCTGCCGGGTGGCGCGGCCGCGATGGAGCGCGTTCTCTGCGTCGACACCGTCCCGCTCGCCAATTCCTCGTCCGACGTGCGTGCACGCGCGGCGGCCGGCCGATCCATCAGATATCTGGTGCCTCCTGTGGTTCAGAGCTACATCTCGGACCACGGGCTGTATCGTTCGAACAACCAATAGAGGAACGCCCCACGTGACCGATTCTTCGTCCGAAACCCCCGCCGCGACCGGCCCCGAAAGCTCAGCCGCCCCCGAGAGTGCCGCCGAAACACTCCCAAGCCTGGACGGTCTTCCACGCCGAAAGCCGGCGGCGAAGGCCGCCCCCAGGGCCGCGAAGGCGCCCAAGGCGAAGGCGGAACCGCCGGCCGGCGCGGACCCAATCACGGATCGCGAAGAAGAGCTCGCCGACGCGCTGGAGGCCGAGGTCGAGGCCGAGCAAGCCCGCCTCGCGGCCGAAGCGGAGGACGACATGCCGCTCACGCTTCGTGAGCGCGGCCTGCTGCTGACACCGCTCGAGATCGCCCGCAAGATCGTGGATGCCGCCGAGGACAAGAAGGCCGCCGATATCGTGCTGCTCGAAGTCTCGGAGCTCACCTCGATGGCGGACTTCTTCGTGATTTGCTCCGGCGGCTCCGAACGCCAGCTGGGTGCCATCGCGGACGGCATCACGGAGAAGCTGCACGAGGAAGGTGTCCGGCCGATCGGGCGAGAGGGCGGCTCCAACTCGCACTGGACGCTCGTGGACTTCGGCTGCGTGATCGTCCACATATTCGCCGTCCCGGAGCGCGACTACTACCAGCTCGAGCGCCACTGGGCGAAGGCCAAGACGATCCTGCGCGTTCAGTAGGCGGTTCCGCGCCGGTTACGCGATTGGAGCGTCACTTGGGCGCCGGCGTGGGGCCCAATGTCCATGTGCCGTCTGGTTCGACGTACATAGTGCCGGTGCTCGAGGTCCAGTGCTCCTTGCCCGCGGTGGTCTTGTCCGTCGCGCTGGAGTAGGCGGCGATCGCCCCCGACCCCGTGAACCGATAGATCGTGATGTACCAGCCTCCTTCGAAGCCGGGGGCCTCCGTGGCCATCTCGGCCGGGTGTCCGGTAAGGACGGCCCCACGGAAGCACGGGTACGGGTCGGGAGCGCCCGGCGACATCGGGCTCACGATGCCGCAGTAGGGCAGCGCCGTGCGATTGGCGATCGCGGCCGGCGGGTCCACACCGAGCTTGGCCCGCAAGACCGAGGGCGAATCGAAAGCCGCAGATACTCCCCAGGGCCATGCGGAAGCTTCGACCGGAACGGCATCCCCCGAAGAATTGAACCCCTCGATGTGGCCGTCCTTGAAGCCGGCGATGACATCGCACGAGCAGCCGATGATGTCCTTGAGATTGCCGGCCGCCATCCTCGTCACCGATGACGCGCGTGCTCCGATCTTCGCCAGGGCCGAGTACAGCAGGTCCGCGCACGCACGGTCCGCGACGGGATCGTTCGGCGTGAGATTGGCGCAGATGATCGTCATTCCGGCAGGATCGGTCCCGCGAGGCAGGGTGGGTACGGGAGTGATGGCCGCGGGATCGGCCACTTGGGGCGTGGCGCTTATCGAGGGCGACGCCTCGTCCGGATGGCGCGTGGCAAAGACGATGGGCGAGGACTGCCGAGTCTCGCCTGGCGTGGCCGTCCTCTGACCGGAAGGGGGCACGCCCGAAGGCGTTCCGGCGGAGCAGGCAGAGACGGCCAGCGCGGCAATTGCGATTGACATCCAGCGCGATCCCACGGTAGCCCCTCACATCCGGCAGGCGACGCTGCGTACGACGCGGGCTTCCACGTTCCTGTAACGGCGCACGTAACGAGCCATACTGGCCGCAGTTGAGCGCCGACCCGTTCAATTCCGTAAACTGCACAGGCGGTAGAACCAACCGCACCAGATAGCTTCTGGAGTATCCGCCCTGACTACCCCATACGCCGCCGAACGAAAACCTCGTCGCGCTCCCGCAATCGTCGACTTCGTGAACATTCGCTGGGTCGACGAGTGGTGCAAGCGCTGCAACATCTGTGTCGAGATCTGCCCCAAGGACAGCTTGGTGCTGACGCACGACGCCATCATCGAGGCAACCGATTGCATTCGATGCGGTCTGTGCGAGCGCTATTGCCCCGATCTCGCGATCGAGGTCCTGCCCAAGCGTGACGCCGACGGCAAACTGCCGCTCGCGGTGGCCGCCCAGGAGACCCCCGGTCACAACGGCCACGCCCACGTTCCCGATGCCGCACTCGGCCCGGCCGTGGCCGGCACCGATCCATCGCGCGGCCTCACCAACAGCGACAGCGGCCCCACCACCGACCGCGACAACGAAGCCTGAGCGAGAGAGACATGACCAAGCGACTCGTCCAGGGTAATGAGGCCGTGATGCTCGGCGCCGTCAAGGCGGGCGCCGGCTACTTCTGCGGCTATCCGATCAGCCCCTCGTCCGAAATCCTGGCCCAGGCATCGCAGTATGCCGCGAAGCATCCCGAGTTCCGCTTCCTCCAGGCCGAGGACGAGATCGCCAGCGCAAACGCGATTCTCGGCGCAAGCCTGGCGGGCGCGAAGTCCTTCACGGCCACGTCCGGTCCGGGGTTCAGCCTCATGCAGGAGGCGGTCGGGTACGCGCACAAGATCGGCATTCCGGCCGTGATCGTCAACGTGCAGCGCGTGGGCCCGGGAACGGGGATGCCCACGATGCCCGGGCAGGGAGACCTGCTGCAGACTCGTTACGGATCGTCCGGCGACTACACGAGCTTCGTGTTCTACCCATCCACCGTCGCCGAGTGCTACCGCTACAGCATCGAGGCCTTCAACGCGGCCGAGGACAGCCGAAGCCCGGTGATCCTGCTGTCCGACGCATACCTGGGCCACCTCAACGAAGTGGTGGACCTCGACGAGATCGAGGTACCCGTGGTGCCGCGCACGATCGCGCCGCTCGCCACGGGAGGCACCCGTCTGTTCTCCGGCGTCGCCACATACCCCGACGGCGAGCCGGCGACAGCCGACTCCGACGAGTTCATCCGCCAGTACATCGAGAACCGCGACGATCGCCGCAAGGTGGCCGAGAAGTACGCGTTCCACGAATACGGCTGGAACAAGGAAGCGGACACGCTCGTCATCGCGTTCGGGATCACGCGCCGCATCGCCCAGCCCCTTGCGCCGTATTTCGCTCTCTTCCGTCCCATCCGCATCTGGCCCACCTTGGACAAGGAACTGGGCGAGATCGCGCCGAAGTACAAGAAGATCATCGTCATCGAAGGCAGCGACGGCCAGTACGCCAACGTCATCGAACGGATGCTCCTCCGTCATGTCGAACGCGTCCCGCTGCTCGGCGGCCGTATGAGCCTGGAGGCCGTCCGCGAAGGTCTCGAACTCATCGGCGAGCTGCCAAAGGAGCTGGCGGCGGCCGGCGCCACGGCCAAAGTCGGCTGACTCAGGCGAGATAGAGGTTTCACAGAAATGGCTGTCAAGGACAAGCTGAAGACCGATCTCTTCCCCACGATCTGGTGCCCCGGCTGCGGAATCGGCCTGATCATGCAGCAGCTCGCGAGCGTCATGGAAGACCTCGGGCTCGACAAGACGAACACAGTCCTGGTGACCGGCATCGGTTGCACCGGCCGTATGGGCGCCTACATGAACTTCGAGTCCGTGTACACGCTTCACGGCCGCACGCTGCCGGTGGCTGAGGCGATCAAGACGGTCCGCCCCGAACTGAACGTAATCGTGGTGTCGGGCGACGGCGACACGTCGTCGATCGGCGGCAACCACTTGCTGCACTCGATCCGCCGGAACCCCAACGTGACGGTCATCTGCAACAACAACGAGATCTACGGCCTTACCGGCGGACAGACCGGACCCACGACGCCAAAGGGCACCACCACCCTCTCGTCGCCGGCCGGATCCACTGCCTCTCCGATCAACCTGCAGGGTCTCGTGAACACGAACCCCGAGTCCTACTACGCCAAGACGACGGTCTACCATCAGGGTCCGATGCGCAAGGCCATCAAGGAGGCCATCGAGTGGCCGGGCTTCGCGTTCGTGGACGTGGCCAGCCAGTGCATCGAGAACAACGGACGGCGGATCGGCTTCGGCAGCGCCTTCGAGATGCTCGAGTCCTACAAAGCCGACTACAAGCCGGCGCCCAAGGGCGCGACGCGCCTGGAAGGCAAGCAGATCGGCATCATCAAGAACGCGGCCGTCCCTGTAGCGGTGCCGGTGCCGGTGCCGGCCGGCTCGAACCAGGTTGACGGGGATGGCAAGTAACAGGCCGGGTGCCGGCGGTTCGTAGCAGACAACCGGGAATTACCAAGCAACAGCCGGCCCTTCGGGGTTCGGACCTTCGGGCCGAACCCCGCCAACCAAGGAGATTCGGATGACGGGCCACCAGGGAGAGGCTAATGTCGGGTAAATCGATCGTCATCGACGGGGTCGGGGGTCAGGGCGTCCGTGTCATCGGCAGCACGATGGCGAGCCTCCTGTCCGTCATGGGTTACGAGGTTACGCTGCTCTTCGACTACGACTCCTCTGTGCGCGGCGGCATGAGCGAGGCGTTCCTCAAATACGATCGCGAGCCTATCGCCAACTTCGTCGTGGAGTGCGCGGACGTGGTCGTGCGCCTCGCCGATCGCGGTCCGGTCCACCTCAGCACGGACTACGTCATCGCCGACCTCGGTCTTACGAAGCCCGGTGAAACCGGCGAGGAGATCCCGTTCCTGCAGCTGGGCGTGGACGTGTTCGGGCGCGACCTCTTCGGCAACATGATTGCCCTCGGACGGCTGCTCTGCGTCTGCGACGTGGACTTCACCGAGCAACACCTGCGCGAAGCCCTTCCGAAGAAGTACGCGGACGAGAACATCGCGGCCATCAAGTACGGCTACGCGATGGACCAGAGTTCGATCAAGGCGATCGTCCCGGACCAGGCGGCAAGCGACTTTGCGAGCCGGTACGCGGCTCATGTCCTGGCCGGCACGGCGCCCTCAGAGGCTGTCGAACTAGCCGCGACAAGGCGCTGATCCTGCCGTGAGCGCCCGCAGGCGTGGCCGCGGACACGGAGGCGCGGGTGGTCATGCCGCTCGCCCTGCCGTCGGCGCCGCGAGCGATTCGGTGGGTGGGGCCACGGCGGACGAGCTGAATGCCGCGGTGGAAGCCGCCGCCGACGACGAAATCACCACGGCCGAGCCCGCTCCGACTCGCGCCCCCTCGTCGGAGCGGCTCGCCATACCGCCGAGGCGCCCGCCCCGTCCTGCCAGGCCGCAGCCCGTCCGGCAGCCCGCGGGCGCTACCGCCGGTTCCGCCCCAGCGGCAGGTGCCGCGGACGGTGGACAGCCCGACACAGGCAATCCGGCGCAACAGAAGGCGACCTGCACGCTCGCGCAGATGCGGCGCTTCATCAAGAGCCGGCCATACGTACCGGTCCACGAGCTGCGCCGCCGCTTCTTGATCGAGGGCATCGAAGACGAGGTAAGCCCCGTCGGTGCCAACGGGGGCCTTGTCTACGTCGGCCTTCCCGAGCGCGAGGCGGGCTTCCTGGGCGAACTGATCCGCAACGGCGAGGTGGGTTGCGAGCTGCTGCTCGACCCAACGAGCCCGGGCGTGATCGGCGTGTATCCCATGAGGCCGGTGGCTCGGCAGTAGGTCCGCGCTCGAGGGTATCGGGATCGCCACTCAAGTTCAGACGCTACCGGCGTCGCGCCGGATCTACGATCGGCGGCGCATCGCGCAGGTCAATCCCACCAGAAGGTCCATACACCGCGGCCCTTGATCTCGGCCGCGTAGTCGCGGAAGGACACCGCGTTCTGCCAGACGTTGTCCGGGCAGACCGCGAAGTGCTCCGCCGCGACGGCCAGGGCGTCCTCGTCCGTGGCGGGCGGCCGTCCGACCGAGATGAACAGGGTGTCGAAGCCGATGCCCACCACAAACGCCCCGAACCGATCCTCCCAGGAACGAAGCACGGCCGAGAGCAGGCCCATGTCGCCGTAGTAGTTGGCAGGACCCATCCACCCGATCGACGCGACCGCGTCCGCGGGGCGTGTCACCGGCACGAGTCCGAGCCGTCCGGGGAGATCCTTCACCGCAGCCTCTGCAGCTTTCGAGTCGAACGGCCCCCACTGCTCCGCCGCGAGACCGGGAAAGCGGCTCCCGAACGGAGCCGGCTCGTCGCCGTCATCGTCGTCGGGAACGTTGTCCGACCACCACTCGGCCAGCTGCATGGCAACGTCCACGTTGTCCGGGTCGCTGGACTCTCCGGGTTCGAGCTCGCCCTCGTCCCACGGCCTGTCGCACTGCCCCTCGAGCGACTGCAGCACCAGGGGCCACAGGCCCGTGTCCGCGAATACGCCGCTCAGAGTTCCCCAGAGTCCCGCCAGGTCGACGACCGGCTCACGGGTCATCCACATGACTTCCGTGCTGCCGTCGCCTTCGGGGTGCACGAGCCGCCCCGGGGGGAGCTTCACGCCCGCCACCAGAGGCTCGCCCGCGGCCGGAAGACTCCCCGCGCGTGCCGCGCTGAATCCCGTCCCGTTCATCGTGTCCTCCGCAGGCGACTGCTGGCGTCCGTGGCCAATGGTAGGGGAGCCAGCCGCGCGCTGTGGGCCCGACACGGCGAGCCTGCGACGAACCGCCACCGGTGTCTATCGACATTGAAAGGTGCGGCACGTAGAGTCGGCACGGGGTGGCAGGCAGGGTCCGGAATGTTGGGACCACGAAATTCGCAATGAGGAGCGGTCGATGGGTTGGAAGGCGAGTGACATCCCGGATCTCACCGGCCGGGTGGCCGTGGTCACCGGCGGCAACGGCGGACTCGGGCTCGCCACGTCGATGGCCCTGGCCGGGCACGGCGCCACCGTCGTCATCGGCGCTCGCAACCTGGCGAAGGCGGAAGCGGCCCGAACTCGAATCCTGGCCGCAACGCCCGGCGCCGCGCTGGAGATCTACCCACTCGATCTGAGTTCTCTCGCGGCCGTGGACGCATTCGCCAGGCAGGTCCGGATCGCACATCCAGCCGTCAACATGCTGTTCAACAACGCCGGGCTGATGGCCGTGCCCGAGGGCCGGACGGTGGATGGTTTCGAGACTCAGTACGGAACCAATCATCTCGGCCACTTCGCGCTGACTCTTCACCTTCTTCCATCGCTGCTGAGCGCGGCCGCCGCAGTGGGTGAGGCGCGAGTCGTGTCGACATCCTCCATCGCTCGCCACACGGCCGGCAAGTTCGATCTCGCCGACCTGCAGCTGAAGGGTCACTACGAGCCGTGGACGGCGTACGGCATCTCCAAGCGGTGCGTCATGGACTTCGCGTTTGAACTCGACCGTAGGGTCGCGAGCCGAGGAGTGCGGGGCTTCTCGTCGGAGCCGGGCCTGGCAAAGACGGATCTGCAGTCCACCGCGGCTCGCTCCATGCGCAGCTTCCAGCACCGATTCTGGGACGTGCTGATCCGCTTCGCCGGGCAGTCCGCGGCGCACGGCGCGCTCGGCCAGCTTCGAGCCGCAACGGATCCCGCGGCCGTTCCCGGGACTCTGTACGTGCCACGCTGGATGGCCTTCGGGGCCCCAGTGATGCGAAAGGCAAAGGGGCGGATGGCGGACCCGGCCGAACACGCGGCGGTCTGGGACCTGGCCGAGCGCGAGACCGGGATCACGCTGGCGTCCGTCCTGGTCTAGAACCGAGCGCGGATGCCCGGGCGAACCGGCGTTCTGTTGGTCGGGGGGACTTGCGCCGTTTCCGTAATGCCCGGCTTCGGAGGATGTACCCTCGTTCGGGAGAGGATCGTTACCCTGTTGCCCGCTCGAGGAGGCCAATCGTGCGTTTCGGACCCGATCTCGTGCTCGAAGTTTGTGCCGTCGTCGGTACGGTGGCAGGGTTCGTCATAGGCTACTTGAGCGGCTGGCTGTTCCCGTGCGTCGCGGCGGGTCTTGCGGCCGGATTGGTGATCGGCGCCAAGTTGAACCCGGACACTGGCGACAGCGCCCGCTGACGTTCGACGCGGTACCGGGGCCACAGCCACCGGTCTCCCCATCGGGCGCCATTGCCGGTTTCGATGCGCCGGCATATACTCCCCGGGAGTATGCAGAACATAGACGCCGCCGCTCCTACATTGCCGCCCGCCCAGGCCGTCTCGGCCGAGGTGCAGATCCCGATCGCAGGGATGACTTGCGCCTCGTGCGTGAATCGCATCGAGAGGTTTCTGCGCAAGACGCCTGGCGTTGACGAGGCGAACGTCAACCTGGCCACAGAAGTCGCCACCATCCGCTACATCCCCGAGATCGCCGGCATGGACGAGCTGGCGCGCGCCATCGAGGCTGCCGGGTACGACGTTCGCGAGATGCCGAAGGCAGCCGGCCAGTCGAGATCGAACCTGGTCGAAGAGGCCGATGCCGAGGCCCATGACCGAGCCCGGGCGCAACGGAGACTGGGCCTTACCGCCGCCGTGGCGCTGGCCGTTTCGGCCGCCACGATGCTGCTCATGTACCTGCCTGGGATACCGCTCTCCATGGAGGCGATGGCCTGGGTCCTCATAGGCCCGGCAACCGTGATTCAGTTCTGGGCCGGCCGGCGCTTCTATCGCGCGGCGGTGCGGGCGGCGCTGCATCGGACGACGAACATGGATACGCTCGTGGTCGTGGGCACGAGCGCGGCCTGGTCCTTCAGCGTGCTTGTGACTGTCGCGCCGGGCATGTTCCGCTCGGCCGGGATCGACCCGCAGACCTACTACGACAGCTCAACGGCCATCATCGGGCTGATTCTCATGGGCCGCTGGCTGGAAGCTCGAGCCAAAGGCCAGACGGTCGGGGCGATCAAGGCGCTGATCGGGCTCCAGGCAACCGAAGCTCGAATCGTGCGTGGCGGCCGTGAGGTCGACGTTCCGCTCGAGGACGTCCGGGTCGGCGATCTCGTTCGCGTCCGGCCGGGCGAACGCGTCCCGGTGGACGGACGCGTGACCGACGGCGAGTCGAGCGTGGACGAGTCGATGCTCACGGGTGAGCCGATTCCCGTTACCAAAGCTTCAGGCCTCGAAGTAATCGGCGGCACGCTGAACGGCAGCGGCACGTTCCTGTTCCGAGCCACGCGGGTGGGACGCGACACGGCCCTGGCTCAGATAGTCGAGATGGTCCGGCGCGCGCAGGGGTCCAAGGCGCCGATCCAGCGGCTTGCCGACCAGATCGGCGGGATCTTCGTGCCGATCATCCTGGGAGTGGGCGTCGCCACGTTCGCGGTCTGGTTCGCGCTCGGGCCGGAGCCGCGGCTGACACACTCGCTCGTGGTATTCATCACCGTCGTTGTGATTGCGTGCCCCTGTGCCATGGGCCTGGCAACTCCGACGGCCATCATGGTCGGCACGGGCAAGGGCGCCGGAGCCGGGATCCTGATCCGCGGCGGTGAGGCGCTGGAGCTGGCAGCCCGTGTGGACGCCGTGATCTTCGACAAGACGGGCACCTTGACACGCGGCAGGCCCTCGCTCGGGAACGTGGTCGCGGGGCCCGGCTTCGTCTCAGACGCGGTGCTCGGGCTGGCCGCCTCCCTGGAGCGTGGCAGCGAGCACCCGCTGGCCCGCGCCATCCTGGAAGCGGCAGACGCCCGTGGTCTGGGCAAGGACGAGGTGGAGTCCTTTGAGGCCGTGGCAGGCCGCGGGGTTCGGGGGCTCGTGCAGGGGCGGCGAGTCGCAGTCGGCACCTCGGCATTTCTCCTCGCGGAGGGCGTTGGGGCCGATGAGGTCGCGGCGCTCGCAGCGCCGTCGAGTGGGCCCGCAGGTGGAGCCGTAGGCGGAGCATCGGCGGTGACATACGTCGCCGTCGACGGGCGCGCCGCGGGCATGATGCTCACGATCGACCAGATCAAGCCCGAGGCCACGTCGGCCGTCTCGCAGCTGCGAAACGCCGGCGTGGACGTGTGGCTCGTCACCGGAGACTCGGCGCCGGTCGCCGCGTTCGTTGCCCAGGCCGTGGGCATCTCGCCGGACCGGATCCGGGCCGAGGTTCTGCCCGCCGGAAAGGCCGACGTGGTCGCGGAGCTTCAGGGCCGCGGGATGCGAGTGGCGATGGTTGGCGACGGAATCAACGACGCTCCCGCGCTCGCGCGCGCCGACGTGGGCATTGCTATCGGGACCGGCGCTGATGTGGCAATGGAGGCGTCCGACATCACGCTCGTGGGCGGTGACCCGCGTGGTGTGGCCGCGGCGATCCGCCTCTCGCGCGCCACGCTGCGAATCATCCACCAGAACCTGTTCTGGGCCTTCGGCTACAACGTGGTGCTGGTGCCAGTCGCGATGGGCGTGCTCTATCCGATTGCGGGCATAACGCTGAACCCGGCGCTGGCCGCGGCGGCGATGGCGATGTCGTCGGTGAGCGTCGTATCCAACTCGCTGCGGCTGCGCCGCGCGTCGGTGGGTCTGGGCGGGTAGAGGCGGAGCGCCAGGTCCGGAGCCGCTAGATCGTGTAGGCCGCAGCCAGGACCACGAGAGTTCCCACGACCGCGCCGCCCAGGACCGCGCGCAGACCGGCCGATCTTCCGAACCCCAGAGGCGTCGAGAGTTGCCCAAACGCCAGACCCGCAAGGGCCGGAGGCACGGCGAGCGCGGCGGCGACCACGCCGAGCGGGTAGGCGTGCGATAGGGGATGCACGTAGATCATCCCGCCGAGCGCGAAAGAGATGGCGCCGAGCGCGTCGGCCGCAATGAGAAAGGCAGCGACGGCGCCAAGAATCGCATCCTCGCGCGTGGCTGCGAGGAAGATGGGGTAGCACACAACGAAGACACCCAGCGAAGCGACGGCAGGCATCAGGATGAGCGCTCCGTCCAGCCCGTTAGGAAGCAGCAGCCTTGGTCCGGATCGGCTCAGGTGCATGGCGGCGAGCGTGCCGATCGCGAGGACGGCGCCAACTACGCCGGCCTCGAATCCGCGTCGCAGCCAGGACGCCATGGAGAAGTGGGGTTTCATCGTCGAAATCGTACACGCCCCTGCCCAAGCGGCGTTGCCGGCTCTGGCAGGGGCGTGTACGGTGAGTCCGAAGCAGGTACCGGCTAGATCTCGAACCGGCGGAAGACCGCAACGGCGTTCTGACCGCCGAATCCGAAACCGTTGATGATCGCGGTGTCCACTCGCTTGACGCGCTTGGCGTTGGGAACGTAGTCGAGGTCGCACTCCGGATCGGGGTTCTGCAGGTTCGCGGTCGGCGGGATGATTCCGTCGCGAATGGAGCAGATCGCGGCGAGACCGCTGACCGAGCCGGCCGCGCCGAGCATATGCCCGACCATCGACTTCGGCGAGCTGATCGCGACCTTGTATGCGTGCGCTCCGAATGCCGCCTTGATCGCCCTTGTCTCGGTCACGTCGTTGAGCGGCGTGGAGGTTCCGTGGGCGACGATGTAGTCCACCTCGTCGGGCGCGATGCCGGAGATGCGCATCGCCTTGGTCATCGCGCCGGTGGCACCGCGGCCGGTGGGCTCGGGGGCGCTGATGTGGAACGCATCTGCGGTCATGCCGCCGCCCAGAAGCTCGCAGAGGATGTTCGCGCCGCGTGCCATCGCGTGCTCGGCCGACTCGAGCACAACGACCGCGGAACCCTCGCCAAAGACGAAGCCGTCTCGGTCACGATCGAACGGCCTGGAGGCGTGGGTGGGATCGTCGTTCCGGCGTGAGAGCGCGCCCATGTTGCCGAGAGCCGCAAACGCGATCGGGACGAGTGCGCCTTCGGTGCCGCCCACGATACAGACGTCCGCCTCGCCGCTCTGGATCAAGCGCCAGCCGTCGATGAAGGAGATGACGCCGCTCGCGCAAGCTGCCACCTGGGTGATGACAGGGCCGGTGGTGCCGTACTTCATGGAGATCTGGCAGGCCGACATGGAGCCGGAGAGTGCCGGGATCGCGAACGGAGAAACCTGGCCCGGACCCTTTTCGGCAAGAACACGCGTGCCTTCGAGGACTTGCTCGAGTCCCCCGCCGCCGGTGTTGATCACCACTGCGACCCGATCGAGCTGCTCGGGCGTGTATGACGCGAAGTCGATGCCGGAGTTGTTCACGGCCTCGGTCGCGGCGGCCATCGCGAGATGGATGAAGCGGCTCATGCGCCGCGCCATCTTGCGGTCCATTGCGATCGTGGGATCGAAGTCCTTGACCTCGGCCGCGATGCGCACGTCCAAGCCGACCGGGTCGAACAGCGTGATGGGCCCTACGCCTGAAACACCGGAAATCAAGCCCTGCCAGTAGGCTTCGGCCGTGTTTCCGATTGGGGTAACCGCGCCGAGACCGGTTGCGACGACGCGACGGGCAGGATCCGTGGTGGGCACAGGCCATCTCCTAGGACGATTGTCAAGCGGAGGCGACCACCGCCGGCGGCGCCCAGCTCATCTGACCCGACGGTACGCATTGTCCATCGGTGGGACGGCTGTCGGCTCGATGGGAAGCTCCACCCCTCTCGAACCAACCGCGGCCATTGTACCGGCTCGGGAGGCGCTATGGCTCCGGACGGTCGGCCCCTCAGTTCGGGTCCAATGTCCCCTCGCGAAGGAGCCCGGACAGGCGTCGCAGGAACGATCTGACTGCCTCGCGCTCGTCGTCCGACAGCGGGCGCATCGCTTCCTCGACCGCACGACCGCGCCAGTGATACGCCCGCTCGACCTCTTCGAGGGCATCGGGGTTCATACGAACGCGTACCACACGCCGATCTGTAGCGTCGCGTTCACGGACTACATAGCCGACCTTCTCGAGTTCCTCGACTACGCGGCTCGCCCAACCGTAGGAGATCCCCAAGCCCGACGCGATCTGCCCAACAGTTCGCTCGCCGTGCTGGTAGACATGGATCGCGGCGCGCACCGCGTGTCCGGATACGGCCGATGGAACTCGGCTGTGGCGGTCGGTGAGTCCGATTGCCGGGTCTTCGGCAGGGACGCCATCCGGCGTCGCGGTTCCGCGGCCTGACGCCGCGTCGTCCTGATGCCTCGTGGCATATGCGGCATGCAGGAACTCCACAAGCAGGCGGCTCGTTTCCAGCGTCTCATCCGAGATGCGGTCGCGCTGTCGAGACGGGGCAACAGAGGACTTGTCAGACATGCCTCGAATATACCATAATGTGTCTACTAAACATTGCGTCACGCAAGGATTGACAGATGACCGACCTTCCATCCCGAGAGTCCAGCGCCTCCACACGTCGACGCTGGTTGGGGTTGGTGATGCTCAGCCTCGGCGTGGCGATGATCATCGTCGACGCGACGATAGTGAACGTCGCAGTCCCGTCTATCGCGCGCGATCTGGGCCTTTCGGGCACGGGCACCGAGTGGGTCAACACGATCTACGCCCTGGTCTTCGCCGCGTTCCTTGTGACGATGGGCCGGCTCGGGGACCGTCTGGGACGCCGCAAGATGTACCTGATCGGGCTCGTAGTGTTTCTTGTGGCGTCGGTACTGGCGGGTTTCGCGCCTTCGGGCGAGACGCTCATTGGGGCTCGGTTGCTGCAGGGGTTGGGCGGCGCGGCGATTCTGCCGGCCACACAATCGATCCTGAACTCCAACTTCCGCGGTCGCGATCGGGCGATTGCGTTCGGCATCTGGGGCTCGATGATCGGCGGAATGGCCGCCCTCGGTCCCCTCATCGGCGGCTGGCTCACGACCTACCTGTCGTGGCGCTGGGCCTTCTACGTCAACATCCCGTGGGGCATTCTCGCAATCGTCGGAACCTGGCGCTGGATCGATGAGTCCTGTGATGAGGATGCGCGTGCCGGATTCGATCCGTTCGGCTTTCTCTTCATCACCTTGGGCCTGGCGTCGATCGTGTTCGGAATGATCGAGGGCTACACGTACGGCTGGACGGCGCCGTCGGAGAAGTTCGGGTTCTTAGGCTGGACCTGGCCGCTCGACTCCATCTCGATCATCCCGTTCGCCTTCGCGCTGGGCTTTGCATGTCTCGCGGCCTTCACAGTTGTGGAGATCAGGCGCCAGCGGGCGGGCAAGTTCTTCCTCTTCGATTTCTCACTGTGGAAGTACCCGGCATTCCGCTACGGGAACCTGGCCGGCTCGATCGTCTCTCTCGGCGAGTTCGGACTGCTGTTCTCGCTGCCGCTGTTCCTGCAAGCGGTTCTCGGCATGTCCGCCTTCCAGGTGGGTTTGACGATCCTCTCGCTGGCGGTGGGATCGTTCTTCGCTGCGCCGCTCGCTGCCGGACTGGCGAATCGATACGGGCCTCGGCGCGTGGTTACGCTGGGAATGGGACTCGAGGCGATCGGCATCGCCGTCACGGCCGCTCTGCTCTCACGCGATCTGAACGTCCTGCTGCTCGTGCCGCCGTTGTTCGTGTACGGACTGGGTGTGGGCTTCGCGACTGCCCAGCTCACCAGCGTCGTACTGGGCGACGTTCCGACGGAGGTCTCGGGGCTCGCCTCCGGTACCAACTCGATGATGCGCCAGATCGGGTCGGCGCTTGGCATCGCGATCCTCGGCTCGATCCTGTTCGTATCGCTGGGCGTGGGTACAGGCGACCGACTGGCGAACATTCAAGGCATGCCGCAATCGGCGAAGGTGGCCGTCCGCCAGGCGATCGAGGGATCGGCGGGTCAAGCCCTGATCGGCTTCCGCAACGGCGAAGTCGACCCTGCGCTGGCCAGGCAGTTCGGCAGCCAGATCAGCCCCGCGATGGTCGCCGCGTTGGGCAAGACTGTCGCGCCGCCGATCGAGGCTGCCTTCGTGGATGCGGCTCGGCTCGCCGGCTTCGCGGCCACGGGTTTCGTCTTGCTCGGCCTGATCCTGTCACTGCTGATACCGAAGAAGAAGCCGCGCGGCGCGGACCAGGACGGAGCGGGACCCTCCTAGCTCCGCCGGCAGCGATCGGCTAACCGGCGACGATGGCGCCGAAATCCATGCCCATCGTGGCGCGGAGCAGGCTCTGGGTCACGGAGTCGATCATCTCGACGAAACCCGTTGTGTCGTCGCGCTCGACGGCCTGACCCTGCCAGAGGAAGGTGGTGGTGGCCCCGCCCGACAGCGCGATGTAGGGCTGGGTGCGCCACCGGTGCGCGCTCACGGTTATGTCCAGGCAGCTGCTGAGCAGCCGTCCGTCAGGCAGATGCGTGTCGAGCGAGATCCGGACGGCTACGTGGTCTCCGGAGGGATCGGTACGCCCAAGTTGATCGGGTTCCGACGGGACCGAGACTATCGTGGTGTGTTCCGCGGTCGGGAGGCGAAACCGCTCCCAGATCTGGGGGCGCGCGGCGGCAAGCTGTCTGTGAACGCGCGTGACGGCGGTCAGGAGTTCCCAGGCCACCGAGAGGTCACGCGACACTGCAGATCCTCCGCCGAACGCCCGGCTGGACGCCGCCCAATTTCCAGGCTGCCGGGATCACAGCGTACCCGCCGGGGTCCACGCGGACAACACCGCTTTTCGCCGGCTCACGTCATGCTCGCGGTGAGGTCCAGGAAGTCCGGGCCTCCCGGCCCAACTCTCTCAGTCGCCCGTGTACCGCTTGAAGATGACCGCCGCGTTGTGGCCGCCAAGACCGATGTTGTTGGAGAGCGCGTAGTTGATGGGGCGCTCGATCGTCTCGGTGGCTACGTTGACGTTGCACTCGGGATCGGGCTCGTGGTAGTTGAGCGTTCCCGGAACCGTCTGATGGTAGATCGACATCACCGTCGCGATGCCTTCGAACGAGCCGGCCGCGCCCATCATGTGCCCGGTCATTGACTTCGTGGCTGAGATCAGGATGTTGGGGGTGTGCTTGCCGAAGGCCGCCCAGATAGCCTCGGATTCGCACTTGTCGCCCATGGGCGTAGCGGTCCCGTGAGGGTTGATCATGTCGATCGCTTCGGCGGGAACATCGCGGCGCTCGAGCGCCATCTTCATGGCGCGGGCCGAGCCTTCGCCTTTCGCCGCGGGGGCGATCATGTCGAAACCGTCGGCCGCGGAGCCGTAGCCCACGATCTCGGCGTAGATAGTTGCGCCGCGCGCCCTGGCGTGCTCGAGATCCTCGACGATCAGGGCACCAGCGCCCTCGCCGAGGATGAACCCATCGCGAGTCCTGTCGAACGGTCGGCATGCACCCGATGGCGGCTGTCCCTCGAGGGGATTGCCCAGGCCGCGCATGTTGGTGAAGCCAATGTGCACGAGCTCGAGCAGAGGCGACTCGGCCGAACCCGCGATTACCGCGATGCAGTCGCCGCGCCGGATTGCCTCAGCGGCCTCGCCGATGGACGTGGTTCCGGTGGAGCACGCCGAAACCGGGCAGAAGTTGTGCCCTTTGGCGCCGGTCTCGATGGCGATCGTNNATGAAGAACGGGCTGACCGCGCGGGCGCCCTTCGTGTGCCAGACCTCCTGGTTGTTGATGAAGAGACCCTGGCCGCCGCCGCCGGATCCGTAGATGACGCCCACGTCGTAGTGGTTCTCTTCGGTGATTTCCAGACCCGAATGTGCGAGCGCCATCTTCGCGGCGGCAACCGCAAAATGGACGGTGCTCTCGGTCCGGCGGGCGTCCTTGAAGTTCCAGTACTGGGTCACGTCGAAGTTCTTCACCTCGCCGCCGACCTTGTGCTCGTACGGCGTGGTGTCGAAGTGCGTGATCGGGGCAAGGCCTGATCGGCCGTTGACCAGCGAATCCCAGGCCGTGTCCAGGTCATTACCGACAGGGGAGACAACCCCCAGGCCGGTGATGACCACTCTCCTGTTGTAGTCGGGCTTGCGCACTGGTTTCAGTTCCTCCTGGGGCTCGGCTCCGCGACAGCCTGGCTGCCGCCGGCAAATGGGCTAGGCGGCAGCGGAGCCGTCGAGGAACGGCACGGCGATACCGCCGGGCGCCGTCGCCTCGTCCGTGGCTGCGGTTGTGACTTCGGTGGAGATGCGCTTGATCAGGCCGGTCAGCACCTTGCCGGGGCCGACCTCGACGAATGTGGTGACGCCGTCGCCGGCCATGCGCTCAACCGCGGTGACCCAATCGACGCCCCGGGTGAGGTGCTCGATGAGCTCGGCCCGAGCCTCTTCGCCGGTCGTGATCGGGTGGGCGTCCGAGTTGGCGACAAGCGGCGCCGACGGCGCGGAGAACGCGATTGGCGCGAGCACGCGGGTCATGCCCTGAGCTGCCTCGGCCATCAGTGATGAATGCGCCGCGACCGAAACGGGAAGCACGATGCCTCGGCGTGCACCGAGATCCTTGACTCCGGCAACGGCCGCTTCCACCGCGGCTCGATCGCCGGAAATGACGATCTGCCCGGGGGAATTGCGATTTGCCACAGTGACACTGCCGAACGGCGCGCCGAGGGCGAGCAACTCGGGGATGCGCTCGTCATCGAGGCCGATGATCGCCGCCATCGCGCCGGAACGTCCTTGCCCGGATGCCTGCATCTGCCTGCCGCGCTCGCGGACCAGCCGGACCGCGTCGCCGAGAGATATGACTCCAGCCGCGACCATCGCCGAGTACTGGCCGAGCGAGTGACCCGCGATGTATGCAGGCTCGATCCCGACCCCGGCTGCTTCCCAACGCTCGCGAAGCGCTGCAAGGAATGCGATCGAAACGGCCACGATTGCCGGCTGGGCGTTGACCGTCAGGTCGAGCTGCTCGGCGGGGCCGTTGAAGGTCAGGTCGCTGATTTGTTCGCCCAGAGCCTTGTCGGCTTCCGCCATGACTGCGGCGGCGGCCGGCGAGGCCTCGACCAGGGTCTTTCCCATTCCCACCGACTGGGAGCCCTGGCCGGGGAATACGAAGGCAATGCGGTCCATCTGCTGCTGTAGGTCTCCTTCGGCTCATCTGCGCATTGCTGTCATGCGGCAGGGCCGGCATTCTGTCGGGCGGCCGGTCGGTCGCGGATCGGTACGCGGGCTTGCGCAGAAAAGAGTAAGCCAACTACGTGGGGCCACGCGAAAATTGTGTGCAGATTTGCATGTATCGGCCTCCGAGCGTACCCTGCGGACCATGCCACAGTTCAGAACGAGGCTTCCTGGCATCGTCCAGCGCCCAATCGAGACAGGATCCTCGGCCCCTCCGCCCGCGCCCGCGGATCCGCATGCCGGTGACGCCCGGGCTCGTACCGGGCGGGCGGGCGCCGACCCTGACACGGCTCCTGCCAATGTCGCCCAGCCGGCGAGGGCCGCAGAGCGTCAGGGCGGCCCCTCGCCGCTGAGACTGCTGAGAACTCCGCGCCGCCGGCCGTTCCTGCAGCTCCCGTCGCTCAACGTCCCGAGCCGGACCGCCGTAGAGACGGCGGCTCGAGAGCTGCTCTCGGCCCCGGTTGAGGCGGCCAGGAGCAGGCTCCAGAACCCGCGCGAGCTGTCGGACCGGATTGCCATGGGACGTGCCATCTGGCGTGACCTGGTCGTTGGATTTGCGGCTCAGCTCGGGGAGTTGAACCTTGGATTCACTCAGCTCGCCGCTCTGTACGTACTCGCCGACAGCGGGACGATGACCGTGGCGGATCTGGCCGACACGCTGGGCCGGTCGCCGTCGGCGGTGAGCCGCATGGTCGACGGGTTGGTCAAGCGGCAGCTGCTCGAGCGGCGGCAGGACTCGGAAGACAGGCGCCAGCGGACGCTGACGCTCACGGGACGCGGCCTCGCGCTCCTGGGAATCGTGGACCGGGCACGCGCCCAGGAGTTCCTGGCGATCGTCAGACCGCTGCCCACTGCCGAACGTGCCGTCGTCGCGATGGGCGTGGCGGCCCTATCGACCCACGCGATCTCCCGACGCGGTCACCTGATCAAGCAGCGGCCGGCGAGGTAAGGTCAGCCTGGAACGCGGGAGTCGACCTAGCTTGCCGCACCGGCCAGATCGGCGGACTCGGGCAGTCCAAGGACGCCGCGCGCGAGCCCTTCGTTGTCTACGGTGATCGACCAGGTGGCCTTTCCGTTGCCACGATCCACGACTGCGTAGTCGTGCACGTATACGCCGGCCGCGGCGAGCTGGTCGCTGATGTCGCCGAAGGCGCACGGTGTGTCGTCAATCTGAACGACTACGGCGGAGACCATCACGAAGGAGTAACCCATGCTGCGCAGGACGTCGCGAGTGTCGTCCTCGCAGCAGCTGGTCTCGATCCTGGCGCTGACCATGTCGCCGGCACCCGTGCTCTGGATTCGGTCTATGCCGACGCCGCGAGCGCAGAGGGCTCGGGCCAGGTGAGCGAGTTCGCCCGGCCGGTTGGGCATCTGTACGAGAAACGGTTGACCCATCGGTATCTCCGGATGTGGCTGGTCAGGCGATCACGCGTGTGGCGCCGCGTGGTGGTTGAGTGGACTCCATTGTCGGGTGGATGCCGGCAATCGGAGTAGAGCCGCTTGACCCGCCTCTCCGGGGGCCAACCCGCCCGAGCCGGGCACGAAATGGGGCCGGCGCTCCGGCAAAGTCGCCGTGGCCTACGAGCAGAAACGCCGGACTGCGTCCCAGAGGACGGGCAGTCCGAAGCGGAGTGCCTCTACGCTCACGCGTTCGTCGTCGCCGTGCATGAGGTTCAGGAGACCATCCTCGGGACGTACCCGCAGCGGCGAGAACCCATATGTGGGTACGCCGATTCGAGCCAGATGCTTGGCGTCCGTCGCGAAAGGCGCCAGGAACGGCAGCGGCACCCCGTGGGGGTCGTGCGCCTTGACGACGTCCTCGAGCAGCCGGTACATATCGCTCTCGATGGGAGCCTGCGCCGACGGGGCGGCCTGCTCCAGCTCGATCTCGACATGGGCCATCAGCTCGTCACCGACGCGGCGCCGCACCTCGGCCCTCATTGCTTCTTCTGTGGTGCCCGGCAGCGTCCGGCAGTCGATCACGATCTCGGCGGCGCCGGGGATGATGTTGTACTTGAGCCCGGCCGTCACGATGCCGATTGATACCGTGTCTCTGATGATCGCCGAGATCGTGAGGGCCAGCGCGGGATCGCACAGGCGACGGAGGGTGGCGTCGATGGCGGCGGGCTCGGCCGTGGCGATGCCGGCGATCGCGTCGCGGGCGCCCGACGGGACGTGGGGGAGTGCTCGTTCCATCATCAGGCGGATCGGATCTGTGAGACGCACCGGCCCGGGTTCGGCGAGACGCGTGATCACGCGGGCCGCGATTACCGCGGCGTTGTCATCGGTGGGGACGGAGCCGTGGCCCCAGCGCCCCTTGACCCGCAACCGGTACACCGCGAAGCCCTTTTCCGCGACCTGGATCGGGTAGAAGCGGATCCCGCCGTACGTCGTCGAGATGCCGCCGGCCTCGTTGAGCGCGGCCGCGGCCCGAAGCCAATCGGGATGCTCGTTCACGATCCAGTTGGCGCCTTGCCAGCCGCCGGCCTCTTCATCTGCCGTGGAGCAGAAGATCACGTCGCGGGCGAGTCCGGGGATCGGGTCCGTGGCTGGGTTCCGGCCGGCCGCCCTGGCTGCACGGGCAAGGCGGCGCATCACCTGCACCTCCATCGCGACCATGCCCTTCATGTCGACCGCCCCGCGCCCCCAGACGTAGCCATCCGCCAGATCCCCGCCGAACGGATCGTGCGTCCAGCCGGCCGCGTCGGCCGGAACCACGTCGAGGTGCGACAGGAGCAGCAGCGCGTCGCCGGCACCGCCCCGGGACCCGCCCTCGCCGTGAACGCGCGCAACGATGGATCCACGGCCGGGCGCAGGTTCCACGACCGTGGGCTGGAGTCCTTCGTCGGTGAGCACCCGCTCCAGGTATCGGGCGGCGAGTATCTCGTCACCGGGCGGATTGACGCTCTTGATCCGGATCAGCGAGCGCAGTAGCTCGACCAGTTCTGAGAGCTCTGCCTCAGACATCCCGTCTCGGTCGCTCTCCGTTTCGCCAGCCACAATTGCCTCCGCTTCCGAACGCTCGACGCGTCCGATTCTCCCGCCGGCCGGAAATCGGCGCTGGCGAGGCCCATGTCGATGGCCTTGCGCCGCGGGGGTGGTGGTTACTTCCTCGCGGCCGACGTACCGAGCTGATCCGCGAGGCGGCTGCCGGTGGTGACGGCACCCTTTGACGCCGAGGAGACGAGCGCCGCGTACTTCGCCATCACGCCGCTCTTGTAGCGCGGTGCCGGCGGGGTCCAGCGGGCGCGCCGAGCGGCGAGGACATCGTCCGGAACGTTGAGGTCCAGGGCGTGGCGATCCACGTCCACGATGATCTCGTCGCCTTCCTCCACGAGCCCGATGGGGCCGCCGAGGACCGCCTCGGGCGCCACGTGCCCGATCATCAGGCCGTGGGTGCCGCCGGAGAAGCGGCCGTCGGTGAGGAGCGCCACGTGCTCGCCCATGCCTTCGCCCTGGAGCGCCGCCGTCACGGACAGCATTTCCTGCATGCCCGGGCCGCCGACCGGACCCTCGTATCGGATCACGATCACGTCGCCCTTGTTTATCTGCTGGGCGCGGACCGCGGCGTAGCAGGCGTTCTCGTTGTCGAAGACGCGTGCGGGACCCTTGTGGAAGCGGCGCTCGTGGCCGGCGAGCTTGATGACGCAGCCGTCCGGGGCGAGCGTGCCGTGGAGGATGGTCAGGCCGCCGGTCGCCTTGAGCGGCGCCTCGACAGGAACCACGACCTTCTGGCCGGGCGTCTCCTCGACCCTTGCGGCCGCCGTTGCGATCGTTCCGCCGTCCACGTTCGGTGTCGTGCCGTCGATCAGGTGCTTCTTCAGCAGCTCCCGCGTGACCAGGCTGAGACCGCCGGCATCGTAGAGGTCCGAGGCGGCATATCGGCCGCCGGGCACCAGGTCGCCCACGATCGGGGTCCGGTCGGCGATCTCGCCGAACTCGTCGATGTCGAGCGGGATGCCGTACTCGTGCGCGACGGCGAGCAGATGCAGAACGGCGTTTGTGGAGCCGCCGGTTGCGGCAACGCATGCGATCGCATTTTCGATCGACTTGCGGGTGACGAACTCCTTGGGCCGAACGTCGCGGCGGACCAGATCCATCACGATCTCGCCGCAACGGTGCGAGGCTTCGTCCTTCTTGGGGTCCTGCGCCGGGATGCCGTTGAGGCCCGACGGCGAGAGGCCGAGGACTTCGAGCACCATCGACATCGTGTTCGCCGTGTACTGGCCGCCGCAGGCGCCGGCGCCGGGGCAGCTCACCGACTCGACCTCGTAGAGCTCCTCGGCCGTGATCTTGCCGGCCCGGTAAGCGCCGATAGCCTCGAAGATCGTGACGATCGTGGCGTCCTTCTTGCCCTTGTAGACGCCCGGATAGANNACCAGGCAGACGATGCCGTCGAAGAGGTGGCCGCGCGAGCACAGCTCGATCGAGTCCGCGATGACCTCGCGGCTGATCAGGCTGGCCTTCATCCCCTCCGTGCCCATCGTGGTTCCGTCCGACACGGCGATCGTGCCGAACTCCATCGGCGTTCCGCCGGCGGCGCGGATGCCCGCCTTGACGTGCTCGGCCAGGCGTCGCTGGTTGTAGTTGCACGGCATGGTCTCGATCCACGTCGTGGCGACGCCGATGATCGGCTTGGCGAGGTCACTGTCGTTGAAGCCGATCGCCTTGAGCATGCCGCGCGCCGCAGCCCGGTCCGGGCCGTCGGTCAGGGCGGCGCTGTGTCGCTTGGCCGGATCGCTGGGGAGGTCGTACGGGAGTGGTCGAGGCGAGTCGGACATGGGTCACCTCCGCAGTGTTCGAGCGGGTCTATGTGGGTCGCCGTCAAGTCTAGGCCCAAATGGCGGGTCGGCCGGCGGCGTTGCTCAGAAGTGATCGCGGATCCAGCCGAGCAGGTCGTTCAGACCAGAGGACGGCGGACCGGCATGCAGTTCCGAATGCAACGTGTGGCGCTGCCCGTCCGAGCCCGTGGCGGTCAGCGTCACCCACAAGTCGGAAGCCGTGGGGAAGATCGTCAGATCTACTCCACCGCCTGGCGCAATCACGAGTGTGGGCCGCGTGGCTCGATCGTCCGGGGAAATGAGGGGCCCTTGCTTCTGGGTTGTCCAGAACTCTATTGCGGGGTCGTGCCAGAGGTTCACGTCAAGGCCATCTACGCCGACGTGCCAGAGCGACGCCCCCGACTCGGTCTGGGTCCAGGTGAAGGACATGGTCGAAGAAGCCGCCGGCGACGGATTTCCCGGTGGGACGGCGCCTGCGTCGAACGCGAACGTCCGGAAGCCCGGCGTGAGCAGGAGTACTGCCAGCAACAGCGCGGCCGAGGCCGCTCCTCGTTTACTGATCGGATCGTCGATGGCGCCCTGGCATCGCCAGACGCCCACGGCGAACGCGAGCGGCACGCCCAGCAGGCTCACGACCACAAGGAAGTCCAGAGCCGCCGGCACCAACAGCACCACGAGAGCCAGGATCGCAACCCCGCCGAGTGCCCACGGGACCTTCACGTCCGCTTCGGTGCGCCACGATTCGATGGCGACCCGAGGCAAGCTGATCCTGCCGGCCATGAATGCAGCGAGCCAGAAGATGGCCATGAACTGCTGATCGCGCCACTCCGCGGTCTCGGGTACGTAGAGGTGAACTCCGACAGTCGCCGCCGCGTCGGCCAGAGAACGCGCGATGTAGGGAGTAAGCAGTACGGCGAGCCCGCCTCCGCCCAGGCCGATCGTTCCGGCCAGCACGGCCTGGTAACCGCCGAAGCGGATGCCTCGCAGGAGCCGCCGCCGTGTCAGCTGCGCCAGGCTGATGGCTTCGGCCAGGGTCTCCGGTGGACCCAGGCGAGCCACGGCCTCCGCGGCGGCTTCCGAATAGCTCGAGCCGGACTTGGCGATGTCACCAACCGAGTCCCCGAGGTGGTCTCGGATCTCGATCGCAACATTGCTCAGGTGGTCCGAGCTCAGGCGAAGCCCCGCCTCGAGCTTGGACACATACTCGCCGAGCGCCGATTGGACGTTGCCGTCGGCGGCCGCCTGGACGTCCGGTCCCGCAAGGGTCGTCTGGGTAGACGAGCGTGTCGCGCCGTGGAGGGTAACGGCGACCCAGCCCTGTTTCGTTGCCAGATCGATTCCTCGCCCGGCCACCCGGTAGACGCGACGGGTGACGCCCTCGGCCTCGCGAGAGTCACCCCGGATGACGCGGCGTGCCTCGAGCGTGTACAGGATCGGGTAGAGGTTGGCTTCGGTAAGTCCTTCCGGCACGCCTCGGACGCGGTTCAGCCACCTCCAGACCTCGTAGCCTGACCTGTCGCCGTCGCGCAGCGCCTCGAGGATCAATCTGGTGACCTTGTCGTCCACTGAGCCCCTCCTCTGCGAGACGGATCGGCCGGACGCCTTGACTTTGCCGTTGCGTCAGAGAGTAGCGCGGTTGACTCCGAACTTCGCCGCGAATCCAGAAGCCCGCCGGCGAGCCGGCGGGCTTCTGTACTGCGTGTGACAGCTATCGTGCCGCGGCGGCCTCGCCACGGGTCGTCATGGTCATGCCGCTAGCGGCGGATCTCGCGGCGCTGGGTCTGAACGGCCAGCAGGCCGAGGGCGCCGAAGGCGAAGGAGATGAGGAGTATCAAGAGCGGTAGCGAGCCGTCGTTCGGCGTGCTTCCGTTGCTGCTGGTCGGGGGCGGAGTGGTGTTGCGACTGGGTGTTGCCGTCTCGCCGCCGACGACTTCGGTGGGGCCGACGGTCGGCGAGGCCGTGGGGCCGGCGGTCGGCGGGGTCGTGGGGGCGACGGTCGGCGTAGGCGTTGCCGGAACCGCCGTCACATGGAGGATCGCGGTGTCGGTCCAGCGGCCGACGTCGGGGATGGTCGTCGTCGCGGTGACCGTGTAGTCGCCTGCGACGCCGGCACCGCAGGCGGCGCCCGCGCAGGTGCCGCTGCCGCTGATGGTGAAGGCCGTCGCCGCGGTTGCGTCGCCGAGACTGTTGCCGTTCTCGTCGAAGATCTCAACGGTATAGGCCTGGGTCGAACCAGCGACGATGGTCCTCGGGTCCGGGCTGATGACGACATGGTTGGGAGCCCCCGCGCTCACGACGAGGGTCGCCGTGTCGGTCAGGGCGCCGTCCGTGCCGGTGACCGTGTGGGTGCCGGCGACGGTGGAGCTGCACACAGCGCCCGCGCAGGAGCCACTGCCGCTGATCGTGAAGACCGTCGATGCGGTGACATTGCCGAGGCTATTGCCGTTCACATCGAAGCCTTCAGCCGTGTAGGCCCTGGTCGCGCCCGCGGCGATGGTCGCCGGGTCCGGGCTGATGACGATGTGGTGGAGGCTGCCGGCGACCACGGTCAGGTTGCCGCCGTTGTAGCTGAAGGTGTAATTGGCCGCGGCCGCGCCCGAGCACGTGATCGGGTAGATCCCGATCGGGCTCGCGGTGAGTGCCGTGGTGGAGCAGCTGGGGTTGGTCGTGAGAACTGCCGCGGTGTCGCCGTTGACCAGGCCGTCGATTG
Organism: Chloroflexota bacterium; assembly: GCA_003153755.1. Lineage (GTDB taxonomy): Bacteria > Chloroflexota > Limnocylindria > Limnocylindrales > CSP1-4 > Fen-1039. The sequence continues at coordinate 27,775 of PMBG01000027.1, forward strand.
TCCAGGTGAGGGTCGGGTTGACCTCGCCCTGGACCTTCGTGAGGCTGTCCGCCTCCACTGACGCGGGGGCCGGATGGACGGTCAACGTCCCGGACCCATAGACGAAGGTGTAGTTGGCCGCGCTCAGCGAATAGGGGGAAGCCGCGATCGGGTAGTCACCGGCGGGGCTGGCGGTCGTGGCCGTCGTCGTGGTCGCGGCGTTGCCGGACAGCACCCCGTACGACTCCCCGTACACGAAGCCGGTGAAATCGACCGTGAACGTGGGGTTGACCTGACCGTAGGTCTTTTCCTTGTGATTGGGAGTGACGGTCAGGACGGCCGGCGCGATGGCGAAGGCCCGGGTCACGTCAGTCGCGGCGAGATAGGTCCCGTTGCCCGCCTGGGAGGCGGTGACCGAGCAGTTCCCGACGCCGGTGATGGTCACGGTGGAGCCAACGCTCGAGCAATGCCCGGTGACCCCGAAGGTGACCGGCAGGCCCGAGGAAGCGGTGGCGCTTACCGCGAACGGCGCGTCGCCGTAGGTCTTGCCGCCGAGTGCGGCGAAGGTGATCGTCTGGGTGGCCGGAGTGACAACGAGCGTCGCGGTCCGCGTGCCGGTGTCGGCAACGGTTCCCGAGCAGCTCGAACCGGACTCGTACTCGGTCACCGTGAGGGTGATTGTGCGTGTCCCGACCGGCGTGGCCGGTGCGGTCAGGGAGGTCTGGATGACCACGCCGTTCAAGGATCCGGCCGCCCAGATGGTGATCCCGACGCAGGGTGACGATGCGACGGACAACCCGGTGGTGCCGCTGACGCCGGTGACCCTGAACATGTGCGTCGTCCAGAGGTCCGAGAACACATCAAAGTTGCGCGATACGTTGAGGTTGTAGCTGGCGGTGCTCCCTACTACAACCGGGTTCGGTGTGGGTCCGCTGGTCACTGTCACGGTACCAACGCTCGCGGCCGCGGTCCCGGCGGTCGCCGAGACCAGCAGGGCGGCGGTGGCCAGCGCGGCCGAGATCCTCAACAGGCGTCTACTCCAGGTCCTGGAAAACATCGAAGAGGTACCTCCCACCATTGCGGAGCGCCCAACCCGGCGATGCGCCGGGGACAGATCTCAGGTTCCTACCCTCAAGGACCGGAACATCGACTGCCCATTTTGGTGGGCGCCGAAATCGTGGCAGCGCTACGCCACCATGTCTAGTACTTTTGGTCACCTGCGACCCCGTCGGCGGGGATCCCGGTGCCGTTCGGCAACGAGGGCGGCCGGCGCGGGCCGTGACGGTTCGTATCTGCACGCCGCGAATCAAGAAGCCCGCCGGCAAGCCGGCGGGCTTCGTTGCTGCGTTTGACCGCTATCGTGCCGCGGCGGCCTCGCCACGGGTCTCGACGCGCGCCGGATGCGCCGTCTCCCATGCCTCGATGGCAGGGAGCCGCGAAAGGACATAGCCGATCTCGTCGGTGCCGGCGAGGATCATCTCGCGGGCAAAGGTGTCGACCTCGAACGAGAAGGAAGAGCCGTCCGGCAGCGCCACCTTCAGCTGATCGAGATCCACGGTCCATTCGCCGTCCGGGTTCGCCGCCACAAGCGCGGTGAGCGCCGCGTAGCGTTCGGGCGTGACTTCGATGGGCAGCAGCGCGTTCTTCAACGCGTTGCCCTTGAAGATGTCCGCGAAGCTCGTGGAGAAGATCGCCCGGATGCCCCACGCGCGCAGGGCCCAGGGAGCGTGCTCGCGCGAGGAGCCGGAGCC
>PMBG01000190.1:0-169 GCA_003153755.1 Chloroflexota bacterium
TGACCCTTGCGGATCGCGGAGATGATCAGGGCCTCATCCGGTTCGGCGATGCGCCAGCAGGACTTGAACAACGCGATGAGCAGGATTATGGCGACGAGTACGCCCACTCCAACCGCCGCCAGAAAGATCTGAGAGTCCGTCATCGAGGAAGCCTCACGCTATCGGTCGG
>PMBG01000190.1:203-22177 GCA_003153755.1 Chloroflexota bacterium
TGATGTCCGCCGTGACGCGCCCCATCTTGCCGATGACGTCGTACGACACTGTGTTTCCTCTCCGAACATGCCTTCTGAGTCGATGCCAATGGTAATCCCTGGGCCGACCGATTACGGGCAATGTCCGCGATATCGCGCCGGTTGATTGCCGGCGTCCCAGCTTCTTTCACCAAGTGTTAGACCGCACTCGCGAGGCGTAGGTTCGATCAATCGAGAACGCCCGACTCCGACGCCGTGCCGGGCGAGCGCCGCTTCAACAACGGCATCGGCCGCCAGACCGGGGCGGGAATCAGAACGCCCCGGGCCGGCGTGCCGAGGCCTAGGCGGAAAGCCAAGCGAGGCTTGGCTCGAGCTCGCGAGGCGCGCGCACCTAGAGGTGCGTAAGCCGAGCGCGCGGAGGGCCAACAACGGCATCGGCCACCAGACCGGGGCGGGAATCGAAAGGCCCGCCTTGCCGGCGGGCCTTTCGTACCAGGAGCGTCGAGAGGTCAGTGAGACGGCAGCTTGCCGACAGGGATCAGCGGCGCCTGAGCGGCACCGTTCGGGTCATCGAGGCTGACGATCATCCAGCCGAGGGCCGGGGTCGCAGTCTGGAGGGCCACGTCCACGCTGATCGGGAGCGTTGCGGACGCCCCGGCCGCAAGCGAGACGAACTGGCCGTTCGAGACGCTGGGGCTGAAGGCGTTGTACTTGGCCGTGCCCGGCACGGCGTCGATGGTGCCGGTCGTGAGGTCCACGCCGGTGATCGAGTAGGCGAAGATCGGCGAGGACGAGCTGAGCCCGATCTCGCTGGCGATTGCCGGCAGTTCGATGACCGAGCCGTTCATCGGCGCGTCAGCGTAGAACGCGTCGATGAGGTTCCCGGCCATGTCGAACTCGAACGAGGCTTCGATGCCGTTGAACGAGCCCGTGGTGATGGCACCGAGGTCCGTCCCGACGACGATGAAGTCCGGATTGCCGTCGCCGGTGGTGTCGATCGCGATGTCGTACTCGGCGGCGGCCGCGTTGGACGCCGTGTGCCAGGTATTGATCGCGAAGACGAGACAGGCGTCACCCGCTCCGGCTCCGCAGAAATCAGCCGGTTGCGACTGAACGCCCACGGAACGAACGCTTGCGATGCCCTTGGTGTGATCCTTGTCGTAGAGGCCCCACGCGTAGACGTCGGCCGTGCCGCTGTGGACGGCCTTGTTCTTGAGCGCGACGCTGGAAGTGGCAACGCCACTCGCCAGGGTGTAGGGGGCGGGCGGACCGGCGACGACGTTCGATTCGCCGCGCGGCACGAGCAGGAACGGAACTCGCAGCTGGTACACGCCGGCCGCGGAGGTGGTCGGTGTGGCAGTCACGGCGCCGCGAACGGTGAGGACGGCACCCGGGCCTACGCCGCCGAAGGTATCGGCGGTGGGCAGGGCTGCCACTGCGGACGCGGTGAGGGAGATCTTCACGGAGACATCACGCGACTGATGACCCGGGACGGTGATCTTCGACGGAGTGACGGAGATCTTTGCCCCGGACGCCGAGCCGGTGAAGCTCGCGGCCAGGTTGTACGTGATCGCCTTGCCGCTCTTGTTGTTGATAGTGAAGCTCTTCACCGACGAGAACGCGCCGGCGAGCGGCTGGTAATCGAAGGAAATGGTGTCGAGGTGGTCACGGGTGAGCACGAAGGCGGCCGTGGTGGTGGCCAGCTGCGCTTGAGCGACGCCCGAACCGGCGCCGACCGGGTCGTAGCCGATGATCTTGGTAGAGCTCGCGCTCGAGGTGCTGAGGATCGCGGCCTTCACGTCGTTGACGCTCCAGTCGTGATGCGCAGCCACCACGAGGGCGGCGATTCCGGCGACGTGCGGCGTGGCCATTGACGTCCCCGAGTCGACGAGGATGTCGTTGCCCGTGCCCATGCCGGCGGCCACGATGCTGACGCCGGGTGCTGTGACTTCAGGCTTGAGTGCGCTGTCGCCGTAGCGCGGGCCCCACGAGCTGAAGTCGGCGAGCTGCTTGTAGGCCGGGTTGGCAAACGTGGCAGCCGCGTTGATCGTGACGGTGGTGCCGTTGGCGGCGACGAGGGCGCCGGCATCGCCGCTGCCCACGCCGAGGAACGGGATGGTGACGCCGGGGATGGGGCCCTCGAAGGGCGGAAGCGCGGTGGAGTTGTTGACCATGATCACGGCCGCGGCGCCGGCCGCCTGACCGAGCTTGGCGCGGTCGACGCGCGGGCAGACGCCTCGGACGGCGACAACGATGTCACCTGCAGCGACGCCGGCGTAATCCGCGGCAGCGCAACCAAGCGAAAGCGAACCGCCGGACATGAGCACGTTGAGCTTGCCGGTCTTGGGCAGCGGCCCGTTGTTCGCGTTGAGAGCGGAAAGGCTGCCCGAAGGCAGAACGATCGTTGCGCCGGGGAAGGTCGCGTTGGAGTCGAGCGCCGCAACTGAGATTGCTCGGTTGGCGGACGCCGGGGTGCTGGTCATGTAGGCGTTGGGGCCCGCGTTGCCGGAAGCGGCAACCACGACGACGCCGGCTCGAGAAGCGTTCTCGGCCGCGACGGCATCCGGGGTATCGCTCGTGCCGAAGTCGGATCCGAGCGACATGCTGATCACGTCGGCTCCGTCCTGGACGGCCTTGTTGATCGCCTCGGTAACCACGTCCGTGGAGCCGGTGCAACCGAAGACCCTATAGATGAACAGGGAAGCGCCCGGAGCAACTCCGGGGCCGATGCGGAAGTCGGTGGTGCCGTAGATCGACGGATTGTATGCACCGGCATATGTGGCGCCGTTGGACAGCACGCCCAAACCCGCGACCGTGCTGGCCGTGTGCGTGCCGTGGCTGTTGCAGTCGANNTTGGCGCTCGGGAATGCGACCGTCGTTCCGTCGGCGTTCGTAGCCGGGACGACCGTGTCGTGCGCGAGGCCGTACGTGTAGTCGGCGACGTTACCGGAACCACCGAAGTCGGCGTGGTAGAAGTCCACGCCGGTGTCGATGACGGCGACCTTCACGCCGGCGCCGGTTCCGGCGGACGTCGTCCAGGCCTGAGGCGCGCCGACGTACGGAACGCTTTCGGTCAGGAGGGGCTTGTACGTGGGAACGAGATGAATTCCCACCACGCCCGGCAGTGCGGCGATCGACGCGACGGCACTCGCCGCCACGTGGATGTGGATGCCGTTGTAGGCGTCCTGCATCTGTCCGACCACCACGCCACCGTGGCTCTTGATGGCACTTACGACGGGCGTCTGGGCGTCCTTGATGGTGCTGCGCCAGCCGTTCTTGTCGGCAGTCGTGGCCGGGGTGCCGTTGTCGGCGGCGTCACCTGCGAGGGCGGCCACAGGCTGGTCCGCCATCTCGACCATGATGTTGACCTGGCGTGACTTGTCGATCAGGAAGGGAAGAACCTGGGGATCGATCTTCCCCGTTGTGACCTTCTGGAACCTCACGACGGGCCCCGCGGCGGCGGCTCCCGGTGCCATGAGTCCGAACGCCAGAGCGCAGATGCTCAGGCAAGCCAATACGCGACGTCTCATCCGACTCCTCCTGTCGTAGAGCGTGAACGGAGCACTCTAGGGAGGCCCCCGGGTTCACGAGCTAGCGTCGATCAGGGCACGATAGCCCATTCAATGGCGCACCCTACGATGAATGTACTACCCGGTCAATGCCGAAGGGTTACCTAGAGGTTGCCGTTGCGACAGAAGAGCCCCGGCACGTTGCCGGGGCTCTTCTGAGATCTGCGAGGTGGGGCTACTTGAAGTAGCCGGTTACATCGACCGAGACGTGAGCCACATTCGAGTGGATCTGCGGGACTCCGCACCACGTGACGCCGATGCGTCCGTTAGAAGGCAGGCTCAGCTTCACGTCGAATCCGTTCGCGACTCCGCGTCCCACTGTGCCGTTCACCGTGGACGTGCTCGCCCATACGATCGGCGATGGGCCCACATACACGAAGCCGGCTGTGGACGGAGTAAGCAGGGTTACGTTGCCGCTGATACCGCCCGCGTCGGACGGGATCTGGCCCACGCCACCGAGCGTGAGGTTCTGGGGTTCGGAGCTCGAGAAGATATGGACGCCACCACGGATGGGGGACCCGCCATAACCGCTATTCATCATTCGCGTAGGAATGATCGGGTAGTAGGCCATGCCGGCCCCGTCCTGAGTGAAGTACCCGGTGATGTCCAGGATCACGTTGGCGCTCGAACCCGCGCCGCCGATCCACACGGCCTGGAGATTGCCGCTTCCGTTGAGGGCAACCGTGATGCCGTTGGCCGTGTCCGGAGCGTAAACGTCCCTTGCGTTGATCTTGTTGACGTTGGTCGTCGAGGTCTTTGGGTTGTAGACCATCGTGGGTCCGAACGACACGTAGCCGTTCGTCGTCGCCATGGTCACCGTAACGTTCGCCGTGACTGCCGTAGCGTTCGGCGGCACCATCGGACCGCTCCAGCCCGTGCCGGCGGCGCCGACCACCTTGACGTTACGGACCTGCTGCTGGCGGAACGGCTGGACGCCGCCCGTCATCGGGTCCATGTGGATGATGCCCTGGCCGGTTGGGCGGGTGTCGAGAACGCGACCGGGCGAGACTGTAGTCAGACGGTTGCCCGTCAGGCCGGGCAGGAAGTACCCGGTCACGTCGAAGACCAGGTCCATCCTCTTGCCCGCCGCGCCGCGATAGACCGCGTCGAGTGTCCCCCTCGCCGAGAGACCGACGGTCACGTTGTTGGCCCGGTTCTCGTATGCGATGAAGTTGATGGAAGTGGGCTCAGTGGTTGGGTCGGAGCTCGACGCCGCGGAGACAACCTTGGGGCCGAGTGAGATCGTGCCGCCGGAAGAACCCTGGCTCGTGATCGTCAGGTTGCCGGTTACGGCAATCGCACCCGCGGGAACGGCCACAGCGCTGCCGCCGGCCACGTACGGAGCGTTCGCCACCTGGAATGTCCGCACTGTTCCAACGACGAACTGGCCCGACAGCCCCATGTTGAACACGCCGTTCTTCGTGTCGGTTGTGCGTGTATCCAGCACACGCGACGGCTGGATGGCGGTGTAGGTGCTGCCGGGGTAGCCGCAGTAGATGGACGCGGACGTGCCGGTGATAGATCCGTTGCCCGAGTCGGTCACGGTTACGGTGGGCTCGGTTGCGGCTGAGCCGGGTGTGCTCGGCGTATTGAGGGTGGCGCCGGTCGCGAACGTATGCGATCCGGCGTCGCCGCCCGTGAAAGCGTAATCGCCGGCCACAGTTCCCGCGGCGTCGGATGTGGTGAGATGAACCGAGCCCGTGTAGCCGGTCGCGGTGTTGCCGTATGCGTCCTGAGCGAGGGCGGTGACGGACACGGACGCGCCCGGAATGACAGGTCCCGGGCCGAGAGTCACGACGAACCTGCTCGCCGGAGCGGGACTCACGGCGATCCCGTTCGAGGTGCCGTGGACGGACGGGTTGGCGCCGTCGGTGACGGTAACCGCCTGAGTGGCGGCCGTCTTCAGCGTTACCTCGGTTGCGAAGGTGTGAACGCCGGCGTCGGCGCCGGTGAACGAGTAGTCGGCCGGAAGGACGGCCGCGCCGTCTGTGCTGGTGAAGTGGACCGTCCCCGTGTAGGTCGTCACCGTGATGCCCCCGGCGTCCTCGAGGGTCACCGTCACGGAGATGGGAGTTCCGGCTGCTGCCGAACCCGGAGCGCTTACGACGATCTGCGTCGGTACGCGGAGCGCCACGACCTGGTTGATCGTGTTGGACGTCGACGCCGCGTAGTTACCGTCGGCAAGGTAGACCGCCGTGATCGGGTGAGTGGCAACCGAAAGCGAGGCAGTCGTGTACTGTGCCACGCCGCCGCTGAGCGAGACGGGCGAGCCGATGTTGATGCCGCCGTCCTTGAACTGGACCTGGCCCGTGGGCATGACTCCAGCGCCGCCGACGGTGGCCGTGAAGGTGACCGAGGCGCCGTAGGCGGTAGGCGAGGCCGAAGTATTGAGGGTCGTAGTCGAGACTCCGACGTTGACGACCTGGCTGTAGCCGGGGCTCGTCTCTGGGGCGTAGTTGGTGTCGCCGCTATAGACCGCCGTGATCGAGTGCGTACCTACCGTCAACGCCGGGGTTGCGTACTGGGCCTGGCCGGAGCCGTCCACGGTGATCGCGCCGCTTATGGCGGTCCCGTCACTCCAGAATTGGATCGTGCCTATTGGCGTTACGCCCAAGCCGAAGCCGATCGTCGCCGTGAAGGTGACCGTGGTGGCGTAGACCGAGGGCGTGCCGCCGCTGGTGACCGTGACCGTGGGAGTAAAGCGGCCGACCACGTGCTGCGTGATCGGGCCGCCGGTGGACGCGGCGTAGTTGGTGTCGCCGGTGTAGTCGGCTGTGATCACATGGTCGCCGATCGACAGGGTCGAGATCGTCAGCGTCGCGTGGCCGGTTCCGTCCAGGGGCTGCGCGGCTCCCAGGATCGCGCCGCCATCCTTGAACTGGACCGTGCCCGTGGGCGCGGCTCCGGCGTAGGTGATCGTCGCGGTGAAGGTCACCGAGCCGAGGTATGTCGTGGTCGTTGGCACGTTGCCGACGGCCGTGCTGCTCGATGCCTGTGTCACGTGTACCAGGCCCGCGGCATAGGTGATTGAGTAGTTGGGGTCGCTGGCGCCGCTACAGCTAGTCGCGTAGTCGCCCACCGGGCTGGTCGGGGTGTAGCCCGTGACGCCGCATGTAGGAGTCGTGGCCGGCTTCGAATCCCCATTGGTGAGGCCGGCGTAGCCGGCCGTGATCGAGGGCTTAGCCGAGCCGTGTGTAATCGAGGTGGTAGAGGCAGTGATCGTCAGAGCTACCGGGTTGACCACATGCGTGTGGCCGAGGCTCGTGGAGCCGGCGTAGTTGGCGTCTCCGATGTAGACCGCGGTGATCGTGTGTGTCCCGGCCGGCAGGTTCGAAAGCGTCAGCGTTGCCGCTCCCGAACTGAGGGTCTTCGCGGTATCCAAGTCGACGCCGCCGTCCTTGAACTGGACCGTGCCGGTGGGCGTAGCGCCGCCGCCGCTGACCGTTGCCGTGAATGTCACGGAACTGCCGTAGTCGGACGGCGTGACTGACGATACGGTGGTCGTTGTGTCGCCAACGCCAACGCCGAAGGACTGCTGGATGGACGCAGCCCAGTAGCTGGTGTCGCCGGCCTGCGTGAAGTTGACCAGGCAGGTGCCCTGCCGATCCATGTGGACGACCGCTCCAGCCATCGAGCACACCGCTGAGGTCGAGGAGTCGACGGCGATGTTGACCGTCAGTCCGGACGTGGCGTGCGCCGACGTCGTGTAGTCGTCACCAACCTTGGCCCCGACGGGTGCTGTGCTGTGGGAATCGATCGTCTGGGTGTTCTTCACGTTGATCGACTGGCTGTCCCCTGTGGCCACGTTCCAGTTGGCGTTGCCCCCCTGGGCGGCGTTCACCTGGCAGAGGCCGGGGCCGGTGAAGCTCACGGCGCCAGTGCTGCTGTTGACCGTGCAGATGCCGTTCGGGTCACCGGTGATCGACCAACTCACAGGAAGGCCGGAGGTTGCCGTGGCGACCGCAGAGTAGCTGCCACCCACGTTGCCGTTGACCGGGTTGATGCTTGTGATGGTTACGGCCTGGTCGCCCAGGGCCACGTTGATCGGACCGCTCGTACCGATAAGTGACGGCGAGCCCGCGTCCGACACGCTTACGGTCTGGGAGCCGGACGTCATGAACTTCACGCCCCCCGTGAACGTGTGTGTGCCCGACTCGCCGGCCATTGAATGGACGGCCGGCAGAGTCGCGCTGCCGTCGGAACTGGCGAAGGTGATCGTGCCGGTGTAGGTCGTATCCGCTGGGGTGCCCGAATCGTCGGCAGCGGTCACGGTGACGTTCTGGGCCACATTGACCTGGGCCGAGGCGCTCATCGTGACGACGAGTTGCGTGGCTATGCCCACGTCGCGCACGTCGACGTTGATCGTCGCGCTGCTGAAGGATCCGTTGCCTGCTTTGATGGGCTCGAGGCCTACCGTGCCGTCGGCGACATTCGTGAAGACATGGACGCCGTGGTCGCCGGCGACGAAGTCGTACGAGGCGAGGGGCAGGCCCGACATGTCGTCCTTGATCGTGACCGTGCCCGTGTAGGTCGTGTCCACAGCCTCGGTGTTGTCGAGCGCGGCCACTGTATAGGAATGGCCCGCCCCTACGGTGACCACTGTTGGGCCGCTAATCGAGAAGTGATCCGCGGGCCCGGCCATAGCTATCGCCGGGAACATGGCCAGAACGAGAACTGCGACGGCGGTCGCGGAGAAAGCTCGGAAGAAACGGAAGTGATTCATGATTGCTGCCTCTCGAATATCGCCGTCGCATCGCCAGCGAAAGCGGCCCGGAAAAAGGCCACGGGCACGCTGCGCCACCGATCGACGTGAGGCGATGCTACGCGCGGGCACTGTATGACCGGCAGCCCCCCGGTGGTACTACCTGATCGGTCATGTGCCGATACATCTATCTGGACCACGCGTCCGGCGGCGCGGTCGGCGCGCCGATTTCCCCTATCCTCCACACATGCCCGAAGGCGAACTGCCGGAAGACGCGGCCCAACTCCCGGCGCCGGTCCGCGACGCGATCAGCGCCGACACCGCGGCGCCCGAGGAGGCCGCGCCCGGGGTGGCGGCGGTGACGCCCGAGGCGGCGACGCCCGTGACCGAGCCGACGGCGCCGGCGCCCGTGACCGAGCCGACGGCGCCCGAAGAAGTTGCGATTCTGCTACCGCGCGTCGGTTGGGCAATCTCCACGAAGCCCGGCTATCTCGCCGCCCCCGTCGCGCCGGGGACACACCGCTCCAGACGCCGGCCGCGCCTCATTCCTCGCGGCGTACCGGGCCGGCGGCGCCTCGTGTTTTCGACAATCGCGGCGATCGCCGTGGTTGGCGTGGCCGCCGGCTCGTTCGTGGTTGTCCGGGGCACCGCGGGCGTCGCGGCATCGCCGACCCTCTCCGCCGCCGACGCGGCCCGAACGGCCGGCGGGACCGCCACGACGTCGCCCAAGCCAACCCCAACCCTGCCGGGGATCTCGGCGTCCTCGTCCTTCGGCGCGACAGCGGGTACGGTCTACTTCTCGGACCGGTTCGGCAGCCAGTACTCGGGCTGGCCGACCGACCTCACCGCCAATCTCCAGCACACGACGCTCCAATTCGACAACCGTGGCTACGAGATCGGATCGCTGGGCGGCGCGATGCACCATCTCGTGTACGGCCCGTCGCGAGTGGAGAAGCAGCAGATGAGCATGTCGCTGACGGCCACGCAGGAGAACTCCCCACTGGGCGCCGGCTTTGGGGTTTCGTGCCGGCGGGGCACCGACGCCGACCAGGTGGTCTACGAGTTCATCGTCACTAACGCCGGCCGTTTCCTGGTGGACCGCTGGACCGGGACTCCAACCGTGGACGGCGAGGCTGCCCCGCTGCAGCACGGCGACGCGCCCTACCCGCCGAGCATCGTGCCGATCACCGTGACCGGTGTCTGCGCGACGATGTCAGACGGAATCACGACGCGCCTGGCGCTCTTCGTCGACGGGCGGCTGCTCGTGGACTTTGCGGACAGAGTCAGGTTGAGCGGGGCCGGCTGGAGCGGCGGGATCGTCATGTCCAGCCTGGAAGCGCCCTCGACGATGATCGCCACGTACTTCGAGGAGCGCGACCTCACGAAGTAGCCGGACGTCCGGCGTTGACACCCCCGGTCGGTGGCATATACTCATATCCGACGGTTTTGGTCGGAATTGCTGCCGGGTCTTCGGCGGTCGGGCCTGAACCCGCGGCAGGTTGAGGCACTCGTCCACCATCGCAAGATGGTTCGGCGTCCCCCGAGCGCCACAACAAGCCGGTCGAATCGGGCGCATTTGCCGACCGGCAGTCCTGATCAACATCGGACGCATCCGGCGGAACGGAGCACTCAACTGGCCACTCGCACGTATCACAGCACAGGCGCCGTGTCCTTCTCTACGAAGGGCGAATACGGCGTGCGGCTCATGGCCCAGCTGGCGCGCCGCTTCGGCGACGGGCCGGCGAGTCTCACCGACGTGGCCGAAGAAGAAGGCCTTCCGCGCGCCTACCTCGAACAGCTCGTGATCAGCCTCCGCGACGCGGACCTGGTGCAGAGCACACGCGGAGCGCACGGCGGTTACGAGCTGACCAGGGCGCCCGAGACGATAGTCATGGGCGAGGTGCTCCGTGCGCTGGAGGGGCCGATCGCACCGATGATCTGCGCGTCGGACGATCCCAATCACATGGCCTGCTCGCGCAGCGGGCACTGCATGGTCAATTTCATGTGGGTGCGTGTCCGGGATGCCATCGCCGGCGCCCTGGACTCGATGACCCTCGCGGATCTGGTTCCGCCGGCCGTGCGCATGCACCCAGACTTCCCGGCCACCCCCGTCACGATCGCCGACTGAGCGATCTCGCCGCCTCAAGGAGCATTCGAGCCACGTGAGCGATCAAGACCTGGTAATCCGCGACCTTCACGTCGCCCCTGCCGCCAAGCCCGACCACGAAATCCTCAAGGGGATCGACCTCACGGTCCGTCCCGGCGAGGTCCACGCGATCATGGGGCCTAACGGATCCGGCAAGACGACGCTGGCGTATGCCCTCATGGGCCACCCGGCGTACATCATCAAGTCCGGCCAGGTGCTCTGGAAGGGCCACGATCTGCTCGCTCTGAAGGCGGACAAGCGCGCACGCCTGGGCATGTTCCTTGCCTTCCAATACCCGATGGCGATCCCCGGCCTTTCCGTTGCCAGCTTCCTGCGGTCCGCGATCAACGCGCGCCGGTCCGGCCTGGAGTCGGATCCCAACGTGGACCATACCGACGCCTTCCGCGGCGGCATCCCGATGGGCGAGTTCCGGAAGCTCGTGAAGGCCAAGATGGCGCTTCTCAAGATGGACGAGTCGATCGCGGCCCGCTACGTGAACGAGGGATTCTCCGGCGGCGAGAAGAAGCGCCTGGAGATGCTCCAGATGGCGGTCCTGGAGCCGGAGATGGCGATCCTCGACGAAACGGACTCCGGCCTGGACATCGACGCCCTGCGCATCGTGGCCGAGGGCGTGAACGCGATGCTCAACCCCAATATGGGCGTGCTGGTTATCACCCACTACCAGCGCCTGCTCGACTACATCACGCCCGACACCGTCCACGTGCTCGCCGCCGGCCGAATCATCACCAGCGGCGGAAAGGAGCTCGCGCTGCAGCTCGAAAAGGACGGCTACGCGCCGATCCTCGCGGCCGCGGGCCTCGAAGGCATCGTGACGGACGAGGCTCCTGCGGGCGAGGCGAACGACGAACTGGCCGGAACTCCGACCGTTGGAGCCGTCCGCTAGATGACCGACACCGCCGCCCACACCGCCGGCAACCCCACCGCGACTTCGTTCGACGCAAGCCTGGTCCGCGCCGACTTCCCGATCCTCTCGACGGTCAACAGTCACGGCAAGCCGCTCGTCTACCTGGACAGCGCCAACACGAGCCTCAAGCCGCTGGCCGTCATCGAGGCCGTGAACGGTTACAACCGCGAGTATTCGGCGAACATCCACCGTGGCATCTACGAGATCTCGGAGCGGGCGACGGCCGAGTACGAAAGGGCCCGCGCGTCGGTAGCGAGGCTCGTGAACGCGGCCGATCCTCACGACATCATCTTCGTCCGGAACGCGACCGAAGCGATCAACCTGGTCGCGTACTCGTGGGGCCGCCGCAACATCGGCCGNNGACCTGGAGTTCATCCCGATCACGGATGACGGCCACCTGCGCCTGGACGTGTACGAGGCTCTGCTCCACCTGCGGCCCAAGCTCGTCGCCTTCACCCATGTGTCCAACATGCTTGGCACGATCAACCCCGTCCGCGAGCTGACCAGGATGGCCCACGAGGCCGGGGCACTGGTGCTCGTCGACGGCGCGCAGGCGGTGCCCCACGTTCCGGTTGACGTCGCCGAGATCGGTGCGGACTTCTACGTGTTCTCCGGACACAAGATGCTCGCGCCCACCGGGTCCGGCGCGCTGTGGGCACGGCGCGAACTGCTCGAGGCGATGCCGCCCTTCATGGCGGGCGGCGACATGATCCGCGAAGTGCACCTCCGCCGCTCCGAATGGAACGACGTTCCCTGGAAGTTCGAGGCCGGCACTCCCGACATCGCGGCTCAGATCGGGTTTGGGGCCGCGGCGGAGTACCTCATGGCCCTGGGCATGGATCGCGTGCAGGCGCACGAGAAGGAACTCGCAAAGTACGCGATCGAGACGCTGCGGCGGGAGATCCCGCGCATCGAGATCTACGGGCCCGAGGCCGACCAGCGCGGAGGTGTCGTGGCGTTCAACGTGCCCGGCATCCATCCCCATGACGTGGCCCAGATCCTGGACCGCGCCGGGGTCTGCCTGCGCGCCGGCCACCACTGCACCATGCCGCTCCACGAGCGCTACGACCTCGCGGCCAGCGCCCGGGCGAGCTTCAACGTCTACACGGTTCCCGAGGACATCGACGCATTGGCCGCCGGTCTTCGGGAGGTCGTCCGCATTTTCGAGCGCTGAGCGTATCCTCGTACCGATGGACGACCTGTATCGCGACTACATCCTCGAGCACTACCGGAAGCCCCACAACTTCGGCGTTCTCGAAGAGCCCACGGCCTCATACGAAGGTGCGAACCCGCTCTGCGGCGACCGGATAACGATGATGCTCGGCATCAAGGACGGAATGATCAGCGAGGTCGCGTTCACGGGGCGGGGCTGCGCAATCAGCCAGGCCAGCGCGTCGCTCCTCACCGACGAGATCAAGGGCAAGGCAATCGAAGACGTCGAGAAGCTGACGCCCGACGACCTGCTCGAGCTGATCGGCGTCGAGATAAGCCCGGCGCGACTCAAGTGCGCCCTGCTTTCACTGGATACGGTCGCCCATGCGCTGGCCGAGAACGCCGCGAAGAGCGAGAACCAGGCGGAAGATTCCTAGCCGAGGTGCCTCGCGGGTGGCGTGGGACCATCGAGGGCCTGCGCTGTTAGCCCGCCGCGAAGTACCCTTGGTCTGAACCAACCCGAGATCGATATCCGAGGGTCGATGAGCCTCTACGGTCCACCCGGGACGACCCGCGCCTCCCGCGCCTGGCGTGAGATCGCCGACAAGGTCTACATGCGCCGCTACGTCGACTTCAACGTGACGGTGGGGCTCGTCGTAGGCAGCCATTCCGCGCTGCTGGTCGACACGCGCGGATCCGCGCGGCAGGGCCGCGAGCTTCTCGGCGAGGTGCGCTGGATCACGAACAACAACCTGCTCGTGGCCAACACTCACCATCATTACGACCACTCGTTCGGGAACCATGCCTTCCTCCCGTCCGAGATCTGGGGCCACGAGCAGTGTGCCGAGCGGATCCGCAACGACGCCCGGACCACGCAGCTCGCCCTGGCCGCCGCCATGCCCGAACTCGCCTATGAGTACACCGACACGCCGCTCACGCCGCCAAGCAAGACCATCCGAGACACCGCGACTGTGGAACTGGGCGGCCGGCCGGTGGAGCTGACGCACTTCGGACGCGGCCACACCGACAACGACCTGGTCGTGGTGGTTCCCGACGTTCACGTGGTCTTTGCCGGCGATCTCATCGAACAGGGCGGCCCTCCCTCGTTCGAGGACTCGTACCCGCTCGACTGGCCCGGGACGCTCGGCCGGATGCTCGACGTTGCCGATGGCCCGGTAGTGCCGGGGCACGGCGAGGTCGTCCTGCGCTCATTCATAGAGGGTCAGCTGGCGGACCTGTCCGCGCTGGCTCAGCTGGCGCGTCGCGTCCGATTCGACGGCGGATCGTTCACCGACGCCCTGCCGCTCTCCCCGTTCCCGGCGACGGCGGCGCGGGTTGCCCTGCAGCGGGCCTTCATGCAGCTCGGCGGGGAGTTGTAGAGACCGCTAAGGCGTGCGTCCCGGGCCGCCGTGGGATTGCGCACCGCCGTCCGAGTCGGTCGGTCTGGGAGTCTCGCCCGGTTTGGGCGTGTCCAGTGGCTTCCCGGTTTCGCCGGACCTGGGCGTCTCCGAGGAACGCGGAGTCTCCACGGCCCTGGCGGAGCTGGCCGGCTCGCCCGTTCGGACGGGCTCCGCGCCGGCAGGCTGGCTCGCCGTCGGATGCGGCGTTGCCACCGCGTCGGTCGTGAGCGACGGGATGGGCGACGGAAGTGGCGACGGGGAGACCGACGGGGTCGCGCGATTCTGCGTGGCGGGTGCCGGCGCGAGTAGTTGTGCGGCACCCGCAGCGGCCGCTCCCCCGGCGGACAGCACTCCCAGCAGCACGATCAGAAGGAGTGCGAAGGCCTGGCCGCGCATCAGAATCGGCCGGCTCGCGCCAAACGCGACACGGCCCGCATCGCCGACTGCGGCGAGGAAGCCACTCAGACTGCGCCGGCCGATCGCGCGGCGGGCGGCCACGACCGGCGCCGGCATGGGCTCGGCCGAGATCGCGGCCGCGACCCGGTCCGCGAACTCCGCGGTGGTTCTCGACGGGCCCCCGGACGCGAGCGTCTCGAGCTCCACGGCAATGGAGGCGATGCCGGCCGCCTCGGGGTCGTCCGCCCGGAAACCGTAAGCGCCGATCAGTTCGTCGGCGAGGAAGCGGCCGTCGCGAGGCGCGTTCATCGCTCCAGCTCCAGGTCGTCGCGAAGCCGCTGGAGCCCGCGGTAGAGCTGCGTCTTCACGGTGTTGACGGGCCGTTCGATGGTCGTGGCAATCTCGGCGAGTGACAGGTCGCCGAAGAAGCGCAGGGCGACGACCTCGCGGTGTGAGTCGTCCAGGCGGGCCAGCGCCTCACGGACGCGGAGCGCTCGTTCTGACAGCAGCGCGTGATGCTCTGGATCTTCGAGGTGAGAGGACCTCGTGGGCGCGGAACCGTCATTGGCCGCGTCCGGCGGGTCGATCCACGTGAGTTCACGTGTCTTGCCGCGCCGGTTCGAATGCCGGATTGCGACTCTCACCGCGATGCGGGCCATCCACGCACCGAACGGGCCTTCGCGCCGCCAGGTTGCCAGTGCTCGATAGGCGGTCACGAACGACTCCTGGGCTGCGTCCTCGGCGTCCGGGAGGTTGCCGAGTATCCGGTAGCACGTCCGAACGACGGCGCTCGATTCGCGCTCGATGAGCGGCCGGAACGCGTCGCGGTCCCCGCCGAGAACAGCAGCAACGACTCGTTCGGCGAGTTCGTCCCGCGTGTTCGATTCAAGGGATTCGCCGTCGCTGTCGATGGTCGCGGCTCCGGCTGCGCGCCCCAGTCGGGTGAAGAGTGGACCGGGCTCATTTCCATGATGCCCGGTCCACAACAATCGGCTCAGAATCCGCGGCGGCTAGTGCGTTCCGGCGCCCTTGCCGTCACCGGTGCCCGGGGTCTGGCCCGGGTTCTTGCCATGGCCGCTGTCGCCGTCCTTGTCGCCCGGCTGGCCACTGGCCTTGGGGGCGTGGGTCGGCTCATTGGCCTCGGCTGAAGCTTCGGCAGCCTTCTCGGCCGCGTCGGCCGACGCGTCGGCATCGGGCTTCTTGGTGGCCTCGGAAGCCTTGCTTGTCTGGGGAGCCTTGGTGGGCTCGTTCGACTCGTTGGCTTCCGGAACCTTGGTGGCGTCAACGTCGGTGGCCTTGGCGGTAGAGGTTGCGCCCGGCGCGTCCGTCGTGGCCGCGGTCGGCTGATCGGTAGGGGTCACGGTGTTCGTGTGGACGCCGCCGGCCGCGAACGCTACTCCGGTGATGAGGAGGAGCGCTACGAGAGATATCGCGATCGAGTGCATCGCACGAGTGGCAGTGAACTTCATGGTTGGGACCTCGATTGACCGGGCCGGATCTGCCGGCCTTCACAACTCATGAGGCGCCCCCGGAGGCAAAGGTTTCAGCCGGTCCCAGCGTTGCGTCAGGCGGGTCCGGGCCGCGCGGGTCCGAAATGGCCCCGGCGGGGAGTGGCGCGGCCGCGGGGAGTGGCGCGGTCGGCGGGGAGTGGCGCGGTCTCAGCCGCGGGCGACGAGCCGTGCGGTCTCGCGAGCCACGATCAGATCCTCGCGGGCCTCGATGCGCAGGATCGCCGGCGAACACCCGGGCCCCGAGATCACCCGATCCTCCGGCGCGGCATCATCCCCGATCGGGGCCACACCGATCGCGCCGAGCCGGGCCACGATCCTGGCCCGCAGCCCTGCCGCGTTCTCGCCGATGCCGCCGGTGAACACGATCGCGTCGAGCCGCGGCAGCGCCGTTGCCGCCGAGGCAATGCATTCGGCCGCGCGTCGAGTGAACAGGTTCAGCGCCAGCGTCGCGGGCCCGTCGCCGCCGGCCTCCGCCCGCAAGAGCTCGCGCACGTCGGAGGTTCGGCCGGAGACACCAAGCAGGCCCGACTGGTGGTCCATCTCCTCGGCCAGCTGGTCGGGATCCAGGCGGCCGGTTCGGAGCAGGTAGAAGAGGATGCCGGGGTCGATCGAGCCCGCTCGCGTGCCCATCATCAGGCCTTCGAGCGGCGTCAGGCCCATGCTCGTCGAGACCGAGCGCCCACCGTCCACCGCGGTCACCGAGCAGCCACTGCCGAGGTGGGCTACTACGGTCCTGAGTTCGGCCACGGGTTTGCCCAGGAGTAGGGCCGCTCGCTCGGCCGACCAGGCGACGGACATCCCGTGGAACCCGTAGCGGCGCACGCCCCACTCCGCGAACCACCGGTCCGGCACGGGGTAGCGATATGCCTCCTCCGGGAGCGTCGCGTGAAAGGCCGTGTCGAAGACGGCGACATGCGGCAGATGCGGCATTGCGGCGAGCCCTGCCGTCATCGTTGCCGCGGCCACTCCGTTGTGGAGGGGCGCGAGATCCCGCAGTGCGGTGACCTGGGCGATCACATCCGGTGTAACACGGGTGGGCGCGCGGAACGCGGTGCCGCCGTGGACGACGCGGTATCCCACGGCGCCGAGGCTCGCGAGGGCGATCCCCTGGGCTTCGTAGCGGGCGATCAGCCTTCGGATGTCGTCGGCGGGGTCACCGCCGGAAGTAGCGTCTGTTCCCCAGTCGACTCCGATCTGCGCGATCGGCTCGGGCGCGGCGGCGGGAGTGGCGGCGGCCCGAGCCGAGGCGAGAGCGGCGGCGGGAGTGGCGGCGGCCCGAGCCGAGGCAGGAGCGGCGAGATCGACCGGCTCAGACCCGTCCGGAATCTCGGCGGACTCGATTACGCTCGACTTCAGCGAGCTGGACCCCGGATTCAGTACGAGAACGCGCATGTCCGTAGGCTACCCGTTCGTGCCCCACGGCGGCGAGCCGTGCGACGCGAAACGAGGGTGATGCCGGCACGGTGCAGCCGTTCACGGCGCGGTGGGGCGGGCGCGGCGCGGCGGGGCGCAGTTTCTCCAGTTTGCCAGTGGTAGTGGCGCCGCAGAGGGAACCAGCCGGTACAAAGCCTCGATCGGGGTCGCGAAGGGCATATTCCTTCCACTTTGTCTACTTGAGTTGGCATTCAGCTGGATGTCGACCGGCTTACGTCCTCGATCCCATTTTCGTGCCAGTGGTACGTGAATCCTGGAGGAACCAGAGGCCCCGCAACGGACGGTCCGGCCTGCTCAGCCAGGCCCGTACCTGCAGGTTCCGCGCAGGAAAGGCCGCGTCGAAAGTGGCCGTCCGCCGCGCGACGGCCGCCCGCTCTCGCGAGCACTCCCACATCACCAGAAGAACTCCGACATGCGACACAGGCCAGCCGCGAGCCCGTTCGGCGAGACGCGGCACCACGCGGGCTTTGGTGTCCAGGGAGCGGCACATCTCACCCAGATTGGCGAGCCGGCTCTTGGTTTCGACGATGAGCAGAGCCTGCTCGGCGGAATGCCAGGCCAGCACATCCACCGAACCACGATCCGCATACTCGCTGAACGAGAACTCGACCATCGCCTCCCAGCCGAGCGCGACAAGACGACCGATCACCTGGTTCACCATGGCCGAGTGCTCCTCGTCGACGAGCTGGTCGATCTGAGCCCCACGGCCGCGCGGTGCGAACGGCAGGTCGATGCCGACGGCGCTCGCGACCGTCCGAACGGTATGCACGGTGAGCGAATCGAGATGTCCGCCTTCGATCAGCGACACAGTCTGCCGGGACACGCCTGCCCGCTCGGCGACATCGCTCTGCCACCACCCGCGCTTCTCGCGGCACCGGCGCACGGCGACGCCGATCCGCAAGTCGTCTTGCGCCACCGAGGAGACCCGCGTCGGCACCCTGGTCGTCACTGCCACGAGCAGAGGATGATTTGAGCGGCTTATCGGCGCGTTATCGGGCGACTAGCTACCCTCGGCGGGGAGGTACAGCCGGAAGTCGTCGATAGACTCGTCGCAGCGCACGGCCAGATACGGACTGAGCGCGCGGACGACCTCCAACGCAGGCAGCACCCTGGTGAGTTCGAGCCGGCGATGTACCCGCGCGATGTGGCCCCAGGCCGAGCACGGCGGTCGCGCGCAGGTCCAGGTCCGGGTCACCGGTGATGATGTCGAGGCACAGTTCCTGCACGAATCTCCAATCGCGGTCGCGTAAGGCAAGCGACAGGAGGGCCTCGTGTCGCTCGCGCGCGTCACCCGACCGAACGGCCACCACCGTCGGGGCGCGGTCGGTCGGCTCGATCGGCTCGAACTTCATTGCCGAGCCCGCAACGCGGCCACGACCGCCACTTCCGTCGGCGTGGATCCCAGCCCAAGCCGCGCCCCCAGAACCGCGGGGAGCGGCGGCTCGAGATACGCGGCATGGAGTTCGGGCCACGACGCCTCGCCGAAGACGCTCTCACGTGTGCCATCCAGCGCCACTCGCCCGCCGCGCATCACGATGACGCGCGGGAAGCACTCCGCCACGAAGCGCATGTCGTGGCTGATGGCGATCACGGTGCGCCCTTCCGCCGCCGCCCCGGCGACCACTGCTCGGACCGAGGCCACTCCCCGCGCATCCTGACCGGTGGTCGGCTCGTCCAGTACGAGAATGGGCGTCCGCATCGCGAGAACTGACGCCATCGCGAGCAGCTTCCGCTTCGAATAGCCCAGGTCATATGGATGCGTTTCGGCGGCCGGCGAGAGCCCGACCGCATCGAGGGCCGCCGCCACGCGCTCGGCGATATCGGCGCCGCGAAGCCCCAGGTTCCGCGGCCCAAACCCGACCTCGGCCGAAACCCGGTTCGCGAAGAGCTGGCGGTCCGGGTTCTGGAACGCGAGCCCCACCCGCGCCGCCAGGCGCGCAACGTGGATGCTCCGGATGTCCGAGCCGTCGAGCAGTACGCGGCCGGCGACGGGTCGAAGAAGGCCGTTCAGCTGCTTGACGAGCGTGGATTTGCCCGAACCGTTCTGCCCAACGATCGCGACCACCTCGCCCGGCTCGACGCGGAGAGACACCCCGCTCAACGCCTGGGTGCCGTCCGGATATGCGAACGAGACCGACTCGAATTCGATCGAAGGCGGCGGCGTCTTGGGTCCGGCCGCCGCGCGAGTACCGGCCGCCGACCGAGTACCGGCCGCCGCGGCCACCGCGGCCATCTTGGCCGGCGCGCCGGCCGGGAATTCGGCGCTCGTCATGCGAGCACCTCCCGCGCCGACGTTGAGAGTTCGATGCCCGCCGAGAGGATCGCCCGCTCGAGCCTCACTCGAACCGGAGGATCGACGCCGAGGCCGGCTAGCCGTGGATCCGCGAGGACCTCGGGCGCGCCGCCCGAGATCGCCGCGGTGCCCGCGTCGAGGACCACCATCCTGTCGGCGATGCGGGCAAGCACGTCGGTCTTGTGTTCGGCCAGCAAGATACCGGCGCCCGTCTCGCGGGCGGCGCGGACGAGGGCATCCGCGACCATCGCCGTGCCGGCCGGATCGAGTTCGCTCGTGGGTTCGTCGAGGACGAGGTACCTGGGACGCAGCGCCAGAACCGCCGCGAGCGCTACGAGCTGAGCCTGGCCGCCGGACAGTCGGGCGGGATCGCGCGGCGCAAGCGCGTCGATGCCCACCGCGCCAAGCGCGCCCCAGACGCGTTCGATCACGTCGTTCGCCGGTAGCCCCAGGTTGCACGGCCCGAACGCGACCTCCTCGAAGACCGTGGCCGTGGTGTGAGTGAGCTGCGTCGCCGCGTGCTGGAGAAGCAGTCCGCACAGCTGCGCCAGCTCGTGTGGGCGAAGACCGGCCGCGTCCACGCCGTCGATGATGACCGAACCCGCGAGCTTCCCGCCTACCACTGCCGGCGCCATTCCCGCGGCAACGAGACAGAGCGTCGTCTTTCCCGAATCGTTGGCGCCCACGACTCCGGTCACGGCCCCCGGTTCGACCCGCAGATCCAACGGCCCGAGCGCCGGAACGGCCGTTCCGGCGTATCGATAGGTGGCACCCACGAGTTCGATCGCCACTTCAGCCCATCCTTCCGGTAAGGCGAAGCGCCGCCATCGCCAGGATCGCGGCGAGAGCAATCCACCGGATCAGCCGCTCTCGAGTGCTATCCGCGGGGACCCGCAGCAGCGTTTGCCGGCCCGGCGCGGAAAAGGCCCGCGCCTCGAGGGCCATCGTCCTTTCCTCGACCTCGGTCAGCGCGCCAAGCACCAGGGGACCCGCCAGGGGCACGACTGCGCGCGCTCGCCGCCAGATTCGTCCTTCGGTGTCGAGCCCTCGTGCCCGCTGGGCGTCCATGATCTCGCCGGCCCGCTCCAGCGTGCGCGGCACCATCTGCACTCCCGCGCCCACCACGAACACTCCGCGACGACCCAGTCCACGCCGAGAGAGATCGGCCAGCAGATCGTCGACCGGCGTGGTCAGGTACGCAACGGTGATCGCCGTCGAGAATGCTAGCAACCTGGCGCTCGTCAGCAGCCCGAACTGCAGCCCGGTCCAGGTGGGCGCCAGCGGCCCGAACCTCCCGATCGGATCGGCCGCACCGGGGAGCAGGAAGAGATTGACGACCATGATCGAAACGACGAGCGGCACCGCGGCAAGGCCGATTCGAACTGTGTCGCGCAACGTGCGGGTGGCGACCGCGACCACGACCAGGACGGCGAGGACTGCGACCGGCCCCAGCCAGCCGGGCACCACGAACGCGGCCACCACCTGCAGCGCCGCGATTGCCAGTTTCGTGGCCGGATTCAGCGACCTGTACAGGCCGGTTGGCCGGCGAAGGACATAGTCGGGCAGGCCGCGGCGCGAATCCGGCGCGGCGGATGCAATCTGGGCGGGAGTGCCGATCGACAAGGTGCGGCGATCAGCTCTGGGCGGCCGGCTCCGCCGCCTGTTCGGTCTCGGGCGCCAGGACCTTCTCGCCGTTCGGGAAGCGGGCCACGAACCGGCGCGAGAGGCTGCCGACGAGGAAGAAGACCACGAACGTGGTGATCATCTTGTCTATCGGGTCCGACAGGAGACCCTGCTTGAGCGTCGCCTGGTAGAGGCTGTCGCCGCCCGCCCGGAATGCCGCGACGATCGCATCGGTCCCGCTGCCGGAGAGGCCGCCGTAGAAGAACGCGTAGATGGGCGCCGAAACGACGGCGGCGACTATGCCGGTCGCAAGACCGGCAGTGATCGCGAAGACGGCGCCGACATCGCGTCGAAGCACGAGCGCCCAGGCGACAAGCGCCACGAAAACCGCCATCACGACGAGCGAGAAGAGGCGGGACTGGTCGAAGTCCGACGGGCTCTTGAAGGTGGCGCCTACGAACGTGTCCTGGTTCGCGAACGCGTGGCTGTACGTGTACAGCGCCATCGCACCGATGAGGATCACCGCGATGGCGGCCGCCGCGATGTTGAGGGCGCGGCCGCGGCGCGGACGGAAGAAGCCGAGCTGGCCCCAGACCCCCGCGAGCAGGCCGATGATGCCGGCCGTGATAGCGAATGGCCCGATCTGCGAGCCGGAGCCGATGCCCGGGGCGTACTGCCAGATCAGGTTCGANNTGGACCGTATAGCCCAGGACGATGTTTATGGCGATGGCCACGGGCATCAAGACGATTACCCGCGTGCTGAACTGGTGAGCTATCCAGCGTCGTACCAGGCCGGAGATGCCACTCGATGGGCGGAACGGCTCCGTGGACTGCGTCATCTCTC
>PMBG01000141.1 GCA_003153755.1 Chloroflexota bacterium
GTGCTGGAGCGCCGCGTCATGCCGACGACGGTGTATCCCTGTTCCAGCAGGAACTCGGCGAGATAGGAGCCGTCCTGGCCGGTGATGCCAGTGATCAACGCGGTCTTGTTCATCGGGTGAGTATAGATAGTCGGCTGCCGACCAGGCTGCGCGTCGCCCGAAACCGAGACCGGGCTACTTGATGTAACCAGTGACCAAGTACATGCCGGCGCCGTCGGTTCCGGCATTGACGGACCAGGTGGCCGGATCGGAGTCCGTGACCGTGTAGAGGCCCGGCGCCAGGACGACATCGGTCGTGGCCGTCCAGTACGTGTTCGGCACACCGTCCGCGCTGGGACTGCCGATGGCCTGCCAGGGGCCGTATATCGTGCCGTCCGGGCCGACCAGGCCTACCTTGCCGGGGGCCGCCACGCCCTTGGGGGCAACATAGTGATACGTCCTCAGGGTGAGCATCGTCGCCGGGTTGTCCAACACCCAGAACTGCGTGGGCGCCTTGGCGCCCGGCACCAGGGGGGCGCTGTTGGCGTTGTTGTAGTAGATGGGGATCGGCGCGATGACCGATGGTTCGCACGTCACAACCGCCGTGTGCCTCAGCATGGCAAAGCTGATACCCAGGCTGACGACCAGCAATACCACTCCGGCGACGGCGACGATCCTGCGAACGGATGGAGCAACTGACACTACTGTCTCCGCGTTTCCTGCCCGGCTCGAAAGGCGCAACCCAAGGACTCGGATATAGCCGACATCACGGCGTCATGTCAAACGGGGCCTGACGCGCAGTCGGATCGACGGGCCTCCGTGGTACGCTCTGTTGCCCGGGGCCGCTGACCTGATCGCCCCCACGGACGAGGAAACGGTGCCTTGAGCGTCGCTGTGATCGTACTGCTGGCTGCACTCGCGGTCCTGTTCGCCCTTGGCCTGATTCGACCCTGGCTTGGGCTCCTCGTCCTGCTCGCAGCCCTTCCCTTCAACGGGCTATTGCTGCACGTTGGCGGTTATCAGCTGGGGCTTACAGGGACCAGCGCCACGATGCTCGCGGGCTGGCACGATGCCCTGGCCGCAGGGGTGATCGCCGCCGCCGGGATCCGGTGGCTGCAGGTCCGCCCCTGGAAGTTGGGCCGGCTCGAGGTCGTAGTCGCCGTCATTCTCTTTCTCGGCGTCGACTCGGTGGTGGTGGCGGCGCACACGACGACGGCTCTGTACGCCTACCGGACGCTCTTCGAGCCCATTGCGCTCATGATGGCCGTCGTGGTGCTCGGGCGCGGCATGCGCATGCCCGAGAACCTGCCCTCACGCGCCGCCCTTGCGATCGTGATCTCGGGAGTCGCGGCTTCGCTGTTCGCTTTCTGGCAGGTCTATGTCGGCGGCTTCGGGTTCCTGGCGAAGTACTACCTTGCCGAGGATGGATCTCTCTCGTTTGCGTACTTCGCGGCGCAGATAAACCAGACGCGAGCCACGGGAACGTTCAACTCGCCCAATGAGTTTGGCGCGTTTCTGGCCATCGCCCTCTGCCTTCTCTGCTCGTCCGTCGCCGTATCCTCAATGCGCCGGCGCGCCTGGCTCGCGATTCCGCTTGGCCTGGCGCTCGTGCTCACGATGTCCCGGAGCGCCTGGCTGACGTTCTTCGTCGTCCTGGTGATACTCGTTCTCCTTGTGCCGCAGAAGCGAGTTCGTGCGGCAGAGCTCATGTCCCGGCTTCGGATGGCNNAAGATCGTCGGCGGGGATCTCAACAGGCCGGGCGCGTCGGTCGTATCCATCGCGCCGTCCACGCCGGGCCCATCTGCGACACCTTGCCCTTCGGGCTCGCCCGGCCAATCCGCGGCACCCACTTCGTCACCGGCAGGATCGTCGGTGCCGGGCCTCAGGTATGTGACCGTGTGCGGCGAGCGCTCCGACGGGGCTCATGTGGAGGCCTTCGGTATGGGCTTGGGCGCCGCCGGACCCAAGTCCGGCCGTTTTGGCGAGGCGCCAGTGCTCCTCAATAGTGAGATGTGGTACCTGAACTACTTGTGGCAGGTTGGGGCCTTCGGCATGCTCGCCTGGATGACCCTTGTCGCGATGATTCTCCGCAGGCTGTGGAGCGGTCGTCGCAATGCAATCTCGATGAGTGCGATCGCGGTCATGGGTGGGCTTGCCGTCGGCGCGCTGTTCATCCCGGTCCTCGACGAACCTGCGGTCGCCGTGCCTTTGTGGACGCTGCTTGCGTTTGGCCTTCTGGCAGCCGACCGAGTGAAGGTGGTAGCCGAGTCCACTCCTCCCGCTGCCTGATCTGCGCAGGGCCGGGAACTACGCCGGTCGTTCCGATCGCCCAAGGGCTACCCGGAAGGCTGCGCGCGCGGCCCGGCCCACGCGAGCCGCGTTTGCCGGCCTGGCAGCTCGATAGGCGATGGCCCGCATGCCGAGCCCAAAGCCCGCGACCAGCGATGCCGCGCGAGCATCTGCCGACCCGTGACGCCGCCGCAGGTAATCAAAGTAGGAGTTGAACCACCGAGCAGGCTGATCGGTCGACTGAGAGCCTCCGATCC
>PMBG01000028.1 GCA_003153755.1 Chloroflexota bacterium
CGAGCTTGAGGGCGGACTCCATGCCGGCGATGCCGCTTCCGACCACGAGCGCGTCGTAGGTGTTCATGACTTCACCTCCGCGGCCGAGTTGGCGCCCGGCCCGGAGTCGGCCGGCCGGAGGGCGATGAGGGCTTCGGAGAACTGGTTNNAAGTTCTCGGCGCAGACCGAGCAGATCGCGGCCATCTTCAGGCGCTGGGGCGAGAGGCCGTTCTCCTTCAGGAGCTTCTGTGCCTCGGCCATGATCCGCGAAGCGCGCTTGGCGCAGTCGGGGAGTAGCGCGCACTCGTCACCGTCCGAGGCCACGAACACGCCCTCGAAGCCCTGCCGGATCGCGTGGAGGATCCACGACGGCCGGANNGGAGAAGACGAGGATCCTCGGCGCGGCGGTCGAGGCCTTGCCATCCACAGAAGCTGTGGCGAGCGCTGTCATGGAACTTGCTCCTGCGCGATGTCAACCCGGCCGGAGCGTCGGGCGCCGCTCCGCAAGACCCCCTGCGGTTACTTGCCGCGGCGAATGAAGACGCGTTCGTAACCATCGTCCTCGAGAGTGCCGAGGACTTCGTGGCCAACCTTGCCGGCCCACGCGCCCACGTCGGACTTGGTGGCCGGGTCGCTGGACCACAGTTCCACGACGTCGCCGATCGCGATCTTCCCCATGCCCTTCTTTGCCTCGAGGAGCGGGCCGGGGCAGGCGGCGCCGCGGGCGTCGATGACTTCGGCGGCCGTCACGGCTTCGAGTTCGGCTGTGTTCATCTGGTATCTCCGCTGTGTGGCGTGGCTGGATCAGGCGTGAGCTGCCGACGTCTCGGTTTCGGTCTGCGCTTCGCTCTCGTAGGAGGCGGCCAGATCGCCGAGACGCGCGATTCGTCGGATGAGCACCTGCCGCATCAGGCCGCAGGCGGCGATGATCTCCGGATCCGCGAGCTGGTAGCGGACCTCTCGTCCGTCGCGCACGGCCTCGACGAGGCCGATGCTGCGGAGAGCAGCCAGGTGCTGAGAGACGGTGGGCTGGGAGATGCCAAAAAGTTCGGCTAACTTGCGGACCTCCACGGGCCCGGCTTCACCGAGGTGGTGGATGATCCGGAGGCGCATTGGGCTGGCGAGCGATTTCAAGAGAGTCGCCTGGAGGTCGTAGATACCGTCGGCCGATCGCAGCATGGGTGCATGACTCCACGTGATCTATTCGTGATATATGAATAGGTCACTAAGGTGAATGTGCCAATCTGCCGCAGGTCACGTCGGGACCGACCAACGGCCCTAAGCGGTCTACTTATGTATTCGAGCCGGCGTGGCTCCGGCGCCTCTGGTCCTACAATCCGGGGATGAGCCTCAGCGATCGCACCGCCGCCGGCGACGGGTCCGGCGTCACCCAAACCGGACGAGTCTTCGCGCGCGTGATCGGACGCGAACTGCCATTCGCCGCGAGGGCCCAAGGCAGCACGATCTGGGACGCAGACGGGCGGGCCTACCTCGACGCCGCGGGCGGCGCGATAGTCGTGAACATCGGGCACGGCCGGCAGTCGATCGTGGACGCGATGGAGAACCAGGCCCGCAAGTTCACGTACGTCCACGGCACGACCTTCCGAAACGAGCCGCTGGACGCGTATGCGCGCGCGGTCGGGAAGTACATGCCCGTCGATGATCCGGTGATGTACCCGGTGAGCGGCGGCTCCGAGGCGATCGAGAGCGCGCTCAAGATGGTGCGCTCGTACTACCTGGCCCGCCGCGAGCCCGACCGGACCGTGGTTCTCTCACGTTGGGGCAGCTACCACGGCAACTCGCTCGGCGCGCTGGACCTGTCCGGCCGCGAGCCGCTTCGCCGGCCGTACGAGCCGTGGCTGGGTCGCTTCGGAAAGGTAAGCGCCGCGTACCCGTATCGCGCCGGAGAGGCTGCCGCCCATGCCCTCGGCGACGTGGATCTGCTGATCGCCGAGCTCGACGCGGCCATCAAGGATGCCGGTGCCGATCGAGTGGCCGCGTTCGTGGCCGAGCCCATCGTGGGCGCGACGCTCGGGGCAGTGGCGCCGCCGGACGGGTACTGGCCCGCCGTGGCCGAGCTGTGCCGCCGCCACGGGATTCTGCTGGTCGACGACGAAGTCATGACCGGTTTCGGGCGGACCGGGCGGTGGTTCGGGCTTGATCACTGGGGCGTGCGCGCGGACGTGATGACCGCCGCGAAGGGCGCCGGAGGCGGTTACTTCCCGATAGGGCTCGCCGTCTGCAGCGGCCACGTCTACGACACGGTCATGTCCGCGGGCGGGTTCGTCCACGGATTCACTTACAGCCACTCCCCGGTGGGCGGGGCCGTGGCCGGCGAAGTGCTGCGCATCATCGAGACGGAGAATCTCGTGGAGGCCAGCGCCACGAAGGGGGAGCGGCTTCTCTCGCTCGTCCGCGAGCGGATGGGCGGCGACCCATACGTAGGCGACGTGCGCGGGCGGGGGTTGCTCGTGGCGGTGGAGTTCGTCGCCGATCGGGAAACGAAGCGGCCGGTTCCGCGAGCCGCGAAGCTCACCGAGGCAATCATCCGCAACGCTCGTGAGTCCGGGCTGCTCGTGTACTCGGGAGTCGGCTGCGCCGACGGTACGAACGGCGACATGATCCTGCTCGGCCCGCCGTTCGTAGTTACGGACGACGAAATGGTTTCGATCGCCGATCGGCTCGGCGCCGCGGCCGAGGCCGCTGCAATCCAGACCGGAGTCGTGAGTTAGCTTCCCCGGGATCACCGGACACAAGAGGGCGGGGGCAGTGGCCGCGCACCGCCCCCGCCGAGTGCGCCTAGCTCGTTGCAGCCGGCGGCGCCGGCCTCACGTAGGCTCCGCGCGGGTTCACGGCGGCAACGCCGCGACGTTCATGCCGCAGTCCGTCCGGTCTGCGGTCCGGAAGCCCGCGGCGTCGGTCCACGGCAGGACGTTCGCCCGGCTCGTCTTCGATGTGGCTGAATCCGAACCGTGACGTGACCCGTGCGACCGGCGCCGGCGCCCACCAGTTCCATCTGCCGAGCAACCGCATCGTCGCCGGAACCAGCAACGCGCGAATGATCGTGGCATCGAGGAGGACGGCGATCGCCATGCCGACGCCCAGGCTCTTGATNNACCGCCGCCGCGTTGTCGCCGCTGCGCCGGTACGACTCCTGGATGCGTGAGAGCAGCAGCACCTCGTAGTCCATCGACAGGCCGAACACAACGCTGAACATCAGCACCGGAACGATGCTGATCGTGTAACCGGGCGCCGTGAACCCAAGGAACTGCGACAGGTTTCCGTCCTGGAAGACCCAGACGAGCGCACCGAAGCTCGCGGTGAGCGACAGGAGCGTCATCACCACGGCCTTCACGGGCAGCACGACCGAGCCGAACTGGAGCAGCAGCATGGCCGCCATCGCCACGAGTATGAAGACGACGGCAATCGGTAGCTGCTCGTTCTGTGCGTCCACGAAATCAAGCGCGGACGCGTCATCGCCTCCCACCTCGACCGCCACGCCGGAACCCGGCGTGAGTGCGCGGATCCTCTGGACCAGGGCCTGCGCTTCCTGCGTACCCGCCGCGGGCACGATGGCCTGCAGGTGCACCATCGAACCTCGGATGTCGGCCGCGATGAGCGCGTTGAGGGCCGCGGGCCTCTGGTTGGCCGGGCCCGACAGAAGTGCCGCGACTGCCGGCGCCGGGAGTGGCTTCCCGTCCGAACCGGGCAAGGAGAACGGGCCGTCCACCCGGGCGATGCCGGAGACGCCTCGAAGCTGGGCGGCATAGTCCGCGATCGCGGCGGCGTTGGCGGTGGATAGCGGGTCGCCCGATACGGTCACGAGCAACTCGACGGGTTGCGTCTCGCCGGGCGCGAATCTGGTGGTAATCGTCTCGAGCGCCACCCGGGCTTCGCTCCCAGCCGGCAGCGCGGCCGAAAGCGGGATTCCCGACTTCTCTCCCAGGAATGGGAGGCCCAGGGCGAGAAGGACGGCGATTATCGGAACGAGCACCGCGACGGGCCGGCGCATCACGCCGTGGGCAATCCGCTCCCACCAGCCGCGCGAGCTGGAGCCTGTGGCAAGCCCGGCCGCGGTGGTCCGCCGGAACGGCATGCGAACACGCAGCCGCTCCACGCGATGTCCGAGCAGACCGAGGGCCGCGGGCAGGAATGTCAGCGCGTAGAAGACCGAGATCAGCGCGATGAGCGCCCCGCCGATGCCCATCGAGCTCAGTGTCGGGGCCCGGAAGAAGAGCAGTCCGGAGAGGCCCAGTGCCACGGCCGAGCCCGAGAACGCCACGGCCTTGCCGCTGGTCGCGACGGTCCGTTCGACCGCCTCCTCCACCGATCGGCCGCGCCCGAGCTCCTCGCGGAACCGGCTGACCATGAATAGGGAATAGTCGATCGCCAGCGCGAGACCGAGCATCGTCACCACGCTGGAGACGAACACGCTCATGGTCGTGAACTGAGCGACGCCCCACACCGCCGCCATCGTCGTGGGTATGGCGAGCAGGGCGACCGTGAGCGGCAGTCCCGCCGCGACGAGCGTACCGAACACGAACAGCAGGATCAGTAACGCGATGGGCAGCGACACCGACTCGGCGCGCTTGAGGTCGTCCTCCGATTGCTGCGACATGGCCGCGCTCATCGCCGGTGATCCGGTGAGCTCCACTGTCATCCCGGCCGGGAAAGCGATTTCGCCGCGAAGGCTGTCGACCGCGTTTATGGCGTCGTTGTCGCTCAGCTTGAGCTTGACCAGCACCCACGTAGCGTCGCCGGCGGTGCTTATGAAGCGCGAGCTGCCCGTTTGCGCGTAGCCCACGATCGCGGATACGCGCCCATCAGCTCGCAGATCTGCGAGGCCGGCGCTTACCTCCGCCTGGTATGCCGGGGAGGCTGCGTCCGTGCGGCCGGTTGCCTGGAACAGGACGACGAGGGAGCTGCCACCGTCGCCGAATTCGGCCTGGAGTTGCCGGGCGACCCTCTGAGATTGGGAGCTCGGGTCATACCAGCCGCCGGTCGACAGCGATGACGAGGCCTTCCCGGCGAAGAAGAGCGAGATGACGGCAAGGAGGATCGCCGCGCCGGCAACGAACCGGCGGCGTCTGTAGACGAACCTCCCCCAGCGCAAGAACATGACCGTCCCTTTCATGCCTGACCGAGGCGGCCGAGACACGATCTCGGTCACCCCACGGAAGCGATATGGACGGTCGGCCGACCCTGGGCCGGCTTGCGCCGGCGTCAAGCCAGCTGGCTGGCTCGAGCAGCCTCACTGGCGATATAGAGAATAGAGATTCTCTATTCTTTTTGTCAACAGGCGGCGCCGACTCTGGACAACGCGGACGCCCGGCGTAGGATTGCGGAATGACCATTCCCTATGCGATTCGTCGATGCCGCGCGTAACGGCGGCTCACGAGCAAGCGGTACGGCAGCGCATCGTCGACGCATCCATCGAGGTCTTCAGGGAGCTCGGCTTTCAGAAGGCAACGATCCAGGACGTGGTGCGGAAGAGCGGGCTGTCGGTTGGGGCCGTATACACGCACTTCAAGGGCAAGGAGGAGCTCTTCCTCGAAGCCTGCGCATGCGAGATGGCCGCTCAGAAGGCGGTCCTGGTGGGCCAGATAGCCGATCTGGCGACGGTTACGGATCGCTTGCGCACCGCCATCGACTTTGCGATCGAAGCTGCCGTCTTCCGCTCCGATGAGGGCCAGATGAGGCTTCACGCTTGGATGATGGCCGAGGGTTCGACGGACCTGCGCGCCATGCTCGGGGACCGGCGTCAGGACATGGTCAGGTTCGCGCAGGCGGTGCTGTGTACGTCGGTCGAGCGCGGCGAACTGCCCGCATGGATCGACGTGGACGGTCTCGCGTCCGCGTTCATAACGCTGATCGACGGGTTCACCGTCCGCGTTGCCGAAGGGGGACCCGTCACGCCCGATGAAGTCCGGCGAGAGGCCTACTCGCTCGTGGACCTGCTTCTCGCCGCCCCCATGGAGCGTCCGGCGGTGACGAACGGACTCCGCGCCGAGCCGGAGTCCCGCGGCCTGACGTAGCCGGCGGCAGGACTGCGACACCGTACCTAAGCCGTCCTGCGGACCCGAGAATCGCCCAAGTTGGTGATGGCGCGGGCTTCGCGGCCCGCTAGGGTTAGCTGATGGTCGCAGCCACTCAGGAGCCACGTGTGCCCGGTCACGCTTCGCGCGTGACTCTGCGGCGACCTGTGCCGACCGGTCTGGCGTCGAGGGCGGCGCTCATGATCGGTCTTCCGCTGTCGATCGCCTTCATTCTGGTTACCCTCGAGGACGTGGTCGAGGGAGCCGGTACGATCGTGTCGGCCGTGATCCTTGTCGGTCTGTTCGCGGTCGTGGGGATCATCCTGCTCGGCTGGCGGGATCTCCGTGCCGCCGAAGCTCGCACTGTCGCGGCTCTCTCCCGCGCAGCGACCGCCGAGGCGGAGCAGCGCGTCCGGGCCGACGAACTGGCGCGAGTGCTCGAGGCGAGCGAATCGCTTGCCCTGAAGGGCGATGGCCAGGTGGACTACCGGGGTGTGCTCGCGGCAATGACGCCACCCGGCGCAACCTCGTTCCTTGTCCGCGCAGATCCCCCAGATCAGTCCCGAGTAGTTGCCGCTCACGGTCCCCTGGCCGCGACCGTCATCGGCCTCCGCTACCCTCATGATCATCCGGCCGACTCGACCGCACCGGCCGGCTCGTCGGCGGCTTTCCCACCGCTCGCCTCGTACAGCACGAGCGGACGCCGCGTCGGCGCCGTGATCTCGGCCGATCACGTGGCATCTGCCGGCGAACCGCTGGAGGCGGCGCTCTCGGTCCAGCTCGTCGATCGCAACGGCCGCCAGATGGGGTCCCTGCACATGCTGGATCCGCTGGGCGAGCGCGTACTCGAGTCTCAGTTCGTGAGCCTCTCGCAACTGGTGGCCAATCAGATTGCCGTGGCGATGGAGAACGACGCCCTCCTGGCCCGCAGCCGGCAGCAGCTGCTCGAGGTTCAGAAGGTCCAGGAGCAGCTCGTTCAGGCCTCCAAGCTCGGGGCAATCGGGGAGCTGGCGGCCGCGGTGGCACACGAAGTGAACAATCCACTTACGGGGATTCTCGGCTTCGCGGAACTCCTGATGGGTGAGCTGCCGGAGGGCGACGTTCGCAGAGACGAGGTTGCCGTAATTCGCGACGAAGCCGTGCGAGCAAGGACGATCGTCAAGGCTCTCCTGGAGTTCGCCCGACCTCGGCCGCCGCAGCGCGTTTCTACCGACCTCAATCAGCTCGTCACCTCGACGATTGATCTGGTCCACTACAGGGCACGGCAGGCGGAGGTCCTGATCACGACCGGGTTCGGAGATCTGCCCCGGCTGGAGATCGATCCCGATGCCCTCAAGCAAGTGCTGCTGAACCTGCTGAACAACGCCATCGACGCGATGCCTCGCGGCGGCGAAGTGCGAGTGGCAACCAGGCGGGTAGAGGGTCGAGTTTGCGTATCCGTGACCGATACCGGAATGGGGATGGATTCGGCAACGCGTGACCGAATCTTCTCTCCGTTCTTCTCCACGAGGGGGACCGGCGGGGCCACCGGACTGGGTCTATCGGTCAGCCTTCAGATCATGCAGGGACATGGTGGAACGATCGAAGTCGAAAGCAAGCCCGGCCACGGAAGCGTGTTCTCCGTGTGGCTGCCCGACTCCGGGGAGCTGGACGGCGAGATGGGCGTGACAGCCGCGGTTGAGACGGGTACGGTAACGGCTGCATGACCTGGGATCTGCGCCCGACTCGAGCGGGCAATGGCCGACCGCGCGTTCTGTGTGTCGATGACGAACCCGTCATCCTGCAGATCTTGCGCAGGCTGCTCGAAATCCAGGGATTCGAGGCTGTGACCTGCGGCGATCCCAAGGCCGCCCTTTCCGCATTCGGCGACGGCTACTTCGATGTCGTGATCACGGACATCCACATGCCCGGCATGGACGGGTTGGCCCTGATGCAGATGCTGCGTGCAAAGCAACCCGAGCTTCCGGTCGTCGTCGTAACCGGCCACGGAACCGTGGACACCGCGATCCAGGCTCTTCGAGAGGGCGCAACGGGGATGCTGGTCAAACCGTTCACCGGCGAAGAGCTGCTGGGCGAGGTTCGGCGAGCCCTGTCCGCAACCCAGATGCGCTACGAAGCGCTGCAGTACCGCTACCTGAGCCCGGTACTGGACTCCATCGCCCTCACTCTGTCCACCGCCATCGAGGCGCGCAACCTGGAGACCGGCGAGCACTGCCGTCAGCTCGGCGTCCTATCCGAGCGAATGGCCGCGGTCCTTGGCCTGGACGAGCGCGAACAGATGACGATCCGGATCGGCGGGTATCTGCACGATATCGGGAAGATCGGCATCGCGGACGCCGTACTCCTCAAGCCCGGAAAGCTCACCGAATCCGAGATGGCCGAGATGCGCCGCCACAGCGAGATCGGCGCCTCGATTCTGGAAGTCCACGAGGCGATGAAGGACATCGCCCAGATCGTCCGGCACCATCACGAACGCTGGGACGGACGCGGATACCCGGACGGGCTTGTCGCGCGATCGATTCCGCTCGGGGGCCGGATCATCGCTGTTGCCGACGCCTTCAGCGCCATGACCACCGATCGGATCTACCGGCCCGCCCTCCCGCTGGACCGCGCCTGGGAGGAGTTGCACGCTCACTCGGGAACGCAATTCGATCCCGAGATCGTGGCCGTCTTCGAACACGTCGTCGACGTCACGGGCGAACTGCGCCATCTCGATCCGGCCCTGGAGCGGACTCTCAACGCGGACGTCCACGTGCCGATGTCCGGATCTGATCAGCTGCACACCAGGCTGGCTATGCTGCCGACGCTGGACATGGCGGCCGGGGCCGTTGAGCCCGCACACGGCGACCTCTCCGCTGCCGGCGACCAGGGCGAGGCGGCGCAGGCGAAATCCGAAGGCCCGCTGCCCTCCGTCAAGTCGCGAGAAGTCGCCTAGAGCCGGCCGGTTCGGGTGTCGCGGCCTAGTTGCGGCCGCGTTGGTTGATGACGTACAGGCCGAGCAGCACGATCAGCGCGGGCACCACCAGCCTGTCGAGGCCGAGGTTCAGGCCCGTGTTCGCGGCCTGCCACCCGCCCCAGATCACAAGCAGCACGCCGAACCCCATCGTCCAGCCCAGCTTGCGGCCCGTTCGCGAGCGGAACAGGGCGATCGCGACCAGCGCCAGGCCCAGGAACAGGCTGCCCCAGCCGTTGCCCGAAACCACGTTGGCTCCGGTCAACAGGTCGGACAGCGATAGCGCCCCGATGAAAGCACCGCAATAGAGGGCGAGATCGCTTTTGTCGCGCAGCCCCACCACGATCAGCAGGAGCCCGACGCCGAGGAAGAAACCCGCAGCGCCGATGTTGACTTCTTTCCAGAGGGTGCTGGCAGCCAGGAATAGGCCCAGAACGATCAGGAAGATGCCCAGTAACGGCACCCCGCCGCGGCGAGGCGCAGACCAGCTTCCTTCGAAGCCCCACCCGTTGACCTTGACCACCTTGTTGTCCTTGCTCATTGCGCCAGATTACCAGCCTGCCCTGCAGTCGACCAGGCATCCCGGCGTTGAGCACGTCCGGCTCCGAAGGAGGTCGCCGGGATTAGCTGACGAGCGTCGCCTCGACACTGAGCGCGACGTTTCCGGCGATGGCTCGCGAGATGGGGCAGCCGTCCTTGGCTCCGTTCGCGATCTCCCGGAACTTGTCCTCCTTGATGCCCGGCACGTGGCCGCGGACGGTGAGTTTGCTCGAGATCACCGTCAGTTTGCCGTCGACACGATCGGCGGTCACTTCCGCGGACACGTCGAGGCTTTCGGGTGGGAAGCCCGCCTTCGTCAGCTCGCTCGAGAACGCCATCGAATAGCAGCTTGCGTGAGCCGCGCCGAGGAGCTCCTCGGGGCTCGTGCGGCCGTCCGCCTGCTCCGTGCGCGACGCCCAGGTAACGGGCAGACCCTTGAAGGCGCCACTGGTGGCGGCGTCAAGATGACCAACGCCCGTGGCGAGATCACCCTTCCATACGACTGTGGCGCGGCGGACTGCGGCCATTGGGTTCTCCTCAACGATTGGTTTCGTAGCCCCGCGATGTTCGCACGCGGGATCTCAAACCACCCCGAGCAGGGCCGAGTTGCCCGGGAGACGGAACGCTGGGTTCAGGGAGCGGTGGCGCGCGATGTCGTCGCGACGCGCGATGCCGCCGGGTTGCGGCGGCTTGCGCTCGGACCAGCCGCCCGCACGGGCTGTACCGGGACGGCCCTCGCCACTTCACGGAATAGCTCGCCACGGGCGGCGCCCGGCGGGGGCACGATCGACTCCGCCGACCCGAAATGCATGTAGGCGGCCAGTGCGGCAGCGAATGCGGGCACGAATCCGGGCTCGGTGAGCGGCTCGAAACCTCTTTCCCAGCTCAGCCCCAGGATTCGAACGGGGCCGCCCTTCCTGTCGACGCGCGGCTCGATCCGGCCAACCAGACGGTCGCCGAATAGGATCGGCAGTACGTAGTAACCCCAGCGGCGCCTGGCGGCCGGTGTGTAGACCTCCCAGCGATAGTCGAAGTCATAGAGCGGAATGAGAAGGCTGCGGTCCCACATGAGCGGATCCAGCGGTGCGATGAAGCTGCAGCCCGGAGCGGCGCCGCCGGCCGTGCCCAACGCGCCGGGTTTGGCCTCGGCGGCGAGTTCGCGCTGGGCCTGGGCAAGGAGCGGCATCTCATCGGCAACCACGAAGCGCGGGCCGCGGACGCCTTCCACGGTTACCGCCACGAGCTCGCCGCGCTGCACAAGCTCGTTCCTCAGCTCCGTCCGCAGCGTCGCGGGACCTATGCCGAGCCAGAGCTCGCCGCTCCCGGAGGCCCCGAGCAGCCCGTGCGCCCGGTAGCGGGAAAGCGTCTTGTGAAGGCGCTGTTCTCGGGGCGGCACGCTCATCTGGAGGAGTTCGGCTGGGTAGAGGCGCTCGGTCAGGTCGTAGTAGCGCCGATTCCCTTCCCGCCGTGCGAGGCTGAGCCGTCCGGAGACAGACAACGCTTCAAGGACCGCCCGAACCGCCGTCGTGGGCCCCCACCACCACGAGATCGCCTCCGTCCGTTCGAAGTCGGACGAGCTCTTGGGTCCCTCCGTGGTAATCAGCGCGAGAATCTTGTCCGCGAGCGGCGCCTGCTCGACCAGAAGCTGCCGCGTCCGGCTGGTATCGAGCGTCTCCCAGGCAATCCTGTAGTAGGGGAGTTCGCGCGTGGGGAGCAGGTTGAGCGACTTGTTGTAGGCCTCGAAGAGCAGGCGGCGTCCGTAGAGCAGCTCGTCGGTTATTCCACGGCGGTAGCCGGCGATCCGTGCCTGGAGGACCAGGTCGTGATTTCGGCCGGCGACTTCGAGCGGGTCGAACTGGAGCGAGCCCAGGCGATCCACCACGGCCATCACGCTCTCCGGCGACGCAGGTAAGGCTCGCGGCGGGGCCAGCAGGTGCCGAATAGCGAGGAAGCGGCGGGCGGTGGCCGCGCTGATCTGGGTTGTCACCCGGCGATTGTGAGGCAGGGCCGCGTCAGGGGCTGGCAGGTATCGGCGGGGTGCCGTTCCCGCCGATACCGCTGCCGTCCAGCTAGGTCCGCGGCGCGCGCAGCAGGACGAGCGACCGCGGCCCAAGGGTCACCACGGGTCCGACCGCAACTCCGGCCGCGGCATCGGCCTCCAGCACCGTGAACGTGTCCAATTCCCGGAACCATCGTCTGGGCGAGCCCACGTCCGGGATGGTGAACGGAAGCAACTCCCACCAGCCGTTGACCATCAGCAGGAGGTCGTCGTCCAGGATCGGGCGGCCGCGTGGATCGGGATCCGGATCGCGCACTCCATCGTGGAAGGCCGTCACGCTTCTCGTCCAACCGGCCGTCCAGTCGGAGTCCGTCATCGACGATCCGGCGGGGGTGAACCACCGGATGTCGTCGCGCAGCGCGCCGCTGGCAAATCTGCGGCGTCGCAGGGAGGGATGGCGCCGGCGGATCGCGATCAGCCGACTCGTGAAGGCGAGCAAGTCCTCGTCGACCTTCGACCAGTCGAACCACGAAATTTCGTTGTCCTGGCAATAGGCGTTGTTGTTGCCCTGCTGGGTCCTCCCGATCTCGTCGCCACCGAGCAGCATCGGGACGCCCAGGCTGAGGATCAGCGTGGCCAGCATGGCCCTGGATTGTCGCGCCCGCAGTTCGAGGATGGACGGATCGCTCGTAGGCCCTTCCTCGCCGCAGTTCCATGAACGGTTGTCGTTCGTGCCGTCGTTGTTGGACTCGCCGTTGGCTACGTTGCTCTTCTGTTCGTACGAGACCAGGTCGCGCAGCGTGAAGCCGTCGTGGCATGTGACCAGGTTTATCGATGCGTTAGGACGGCGGCGAGATGGACCGTACAGGTCGGCCGAGCCCGTCAGGCGAGTGGCCAGATCCGGCAGGGTGCCGTCTTCGCCACGCCAGAAATCGCGGACTGTGTCGCGGTAACGGCCGTTCCATTCACTCCACAAGGCCGGGAACCGGCCGACGTCGTAGCTGTCCGGCTGACCGACGTCCCAGGGCTCGGCGATGAGCTTCACCTGGGAAACCACCGGATCCTGCGCGACGAGGTCGAAGAACGAGGCCACTCGGTCGAACTGGCCATGCTCTCGCGCGAGTGTCGCGGCCAGGTCGAACCGGAAGCCGTCGACATGCATTTCGGTGACCCAGTAGCGCAGCGAATCCATGATCAGGCGCAGGCACGTGGTGTCGTCGGCGTTGAGCGAGTTGCCCGTCCCGGTCGTGTCGTAGTAGAAGCGCGGGTTGTCCGAAACGAGCCGGTAGTAGGCCCGATTGTCGAAACCTCGCAGCGAGAGTGTCGGCCCCAGGTGGTTGCCCTCCGCGGTGTGGTTGAACACCACGTCGAGGATCACCTCGAGCCCGGCCGCGTGCAGGCCCTTGACCATACGCTTGAACTCGTGCACCTGGCCGCCGTTCCGGCCCGCGGCGACTTCGGCGGAATACGCTGCGTGCGGGGCGAAGAAGCCCAGCGTGTTGTAGCCCCAGTAGTTCTCCAGCCCCTTCGATCGCAGGTACCCGTCGTCGACGTGCTGGTGAACTGGGAGCAGCTCCACGGCCGTGATCCCCAGGCGAGTCAGATGATCGAGCACGGCGGGATGCACCAGGCCCTCGTAGGTGCCGCGGAGCGCGGCCGGGACGTCGGGATGCAGCCGCGTCAGGCCCTTCACGTGCGCTTCGTACAGGATCGTGTCGGAGTAGGCGATCGAAGGGGGAGCATCGCCGGCCCAGTCGAATCCGTCGTCCACCACGAGACAGCGCGGCATCATGCCGGCAGAGTCGGCAGTGCTGAAGGAGTCAGGCTGGCCGGGCAGATACGCGAGTACCTCTGAGCCCCAGGTTATGTCGCCCGCGATCGCCTTCGCGTAAGGGTCCAGGAGGAGTTTGTTGGCGTTGCATCGAAGTCCGTTTGCCGGATCGTACGGACCCGCGACGCGGTATCCATATCGCTGGCCGGCTCCGACCCCCGGCACGAAGCCGTGCCAGACACCGTGGTCCTGCTCGGTCAATGCGAGGCGCGTCTCGGCGCCGCTATCGTCGAAGAGGCATAGCTCTATCGCGTCGGCGATATCCGAGGCGACAGCGAAGGCGGTGCCGTCGGCCTGCGGTGACGCGCCCAGCGGGTACGGCCTGCCCGGCCAAACGACACCCATGTTCCGGTCCCTCCAGAGTGACGTGGATACGACGCTGCCGCCGGCCTGTCCGGTCGTCGTCCGCCTTGGTTCAGTACCAGCCGTGGCTTGTGAAGAACGCGTACGCGTCGCACGCGGAACCGTAGCGATCGTAGACGTACCAGAGGCCCCATTTCACCTGGGTGAGCGGGCTGGTGCGCCAGTTGGAGCCGAAGGCGGCCATCTTGGAACCCGGGTAGGCCTGGGGAATCCCGTACGCTCCGTTGGAGTTTGTGGCTCGGGGATTCCACTTGGACTCACGCGTCCAGATGTAGTTGATGCAGCCGTACTGCTTCGCGCCGATGCGGTTCTGCACGTAGGCGCGCGCGTTCCAGACGGTGTCGCGATATGGGGCGGCCGTGGGCGCCGGCGTCGGGGGCGGCGTGGGTGTGGAGGGCGGCATCGGGAGCGGGCCCGAGGTGCGGGCCGGCCATGGGTCCGGCGTCGGCGGTCCCGTGAAGATGTCGCCCGGCGGGGTGGGATCAGCGGTCGCGGCCACGGCGGCGGCAAGGCCGGCCGTATCGGTCACCGATGCCGCGGGCGTCTGGCTTCTCGAGTCGGCCGGTGCCATGAACGGAACCGCCGCGGCAAGCACGATCAGGGCGATGATCGCCGCCGTCGCCACCATGTTCCTCGAGATGGAAAAGCGCTTCAAGTCGCTCCTTGAGATGTCCGTTGACCGTAGACCTCTCGAAGCCGCAGAGCAAGGGGTCAGTGTGGGGATGACCGGCTGGGTCGTGCGCGCTCTCGGGCGCGGATGCGTGGCGTCGCCGTTGCGGCGGACCCACCACTCCGGGAGTCAAGGGCCAGACGTGCTGAGCATGTGGCTCGAAGGGCGTTCAGCCGCCGGAGTGGCCGCAGAATAGCACGGGACTCCGGCATTGACGACTTCCGTACCAATCCCGATAATGGGACTCGGAATTAGCAATCACCCACAGGCGGCGGTCCGGCGTCCCCCTCCGTTGGACCGCCGACCTTTTTCGAGGATCGATATGACCACCTCCCCCGAGATCGTTTCAGCGGAGTACAAGTACGGCTTCCATGACGAGGTTACATACCTCGAGCAGACGGCGGCCGGCCTGACGCGCGAGACGGTTGAGGAGATCAGCCGGTTCAAGGGCGAGCCCGAATGGATGCTCGACTTCCGGCTGCGCGCCTACGAGCACTACTTGTCGCGGCCCATGCCCACCTGGGGCGGCGAACTCGACAAGATCGACATGAGCAAGATCGTCTATTACCGCAAGCCGTCGCAGGGCGAGGAGAAGTCCTGGGACGACGTCCCGGACAAGATCAAGGCGACGTTCGAGCGGCTCGGCATTCCTGAGGCGGAGCGCAAGTTCCTCGCCGGTGTCGGCGCGCAGTACGACTCCGAGGTGGTGTACCACTCCGTCCGCGACGAACTCACAAAGATCGGCGTCGTGTTCATGGGCACGGACGAGGGTCTGCGCCAGTACCCGGAGCTCTTCAAGAAGTACTTCGCCACCGTCGTTCCTCCCGAGGACAACAAGTTCGCGGCGTTGAACAGCGCGGTGTGGTCCGGAGGTTCGTTCGTATACGTGCCCAAGGGCGTGGAAGTGCCTCTGCCGCTTCAGGCCTACTTCCGCATCAACGCGGAGAACACCGGCCAGTTCGAGCGGACGCTGATCATCACCGAGGAGGGTGCCGACGTCCACTACATCGAGGGCTGCACGGCGCCGGTCTACTCCAGCGACTCGCTGCACTCCGCGGTGG
>PMBG01000120.1 GCA_003153755.1 Chloroflexota bacterium
CTCCGTCGAGCACATTCCCCTTGACGGTCTTCGTCGGGTCCAGCTGCGGCTCCTGGCTGAGGTAGCCCACGGTGAACCCGGGCGTGAGCCTCGCCTCGCCGGTGAACCCGTCATCGAGCCCGGCCATGATCTTGAGCAAGCTGGACTTGCCCGCGCCGTTGGGACCGATGACGCCGATCTTGGCGCCCGGATAGAACGAGATCGAGATGTCCTCGAGCACGGTCCGATCGGGCGGGTAGTGCCGGGCAAGCTTGTACGAGGTGTAGATGAATTCAGCTGGCATATCGCGTTAAGGGTACGGGCTGCGAGGCGACTTGTGCTAAGGCCGGTCTCGGCCTGCCCGATACCCTCGCGTAGTAGCTCAGGCCAGCGGCGACCGCTCCCAATCGATCGCGACTTCGTTGTTGCGATTGGCCATGTTCACCGCGACTGCCAGTCGCACGCCGGGTGCAATGCTCGCCAGTTTGGTCAACGGGACGCGATGGCCGAACACCGCCGGGAAGGGGTTCTCGCCGGCAACGCTGACTTCGACGGTGAAGAGCCACATCGGGTCGTTCAGTCGTGACGGGTCGGCATTCGGGTTGATGTCGCGAACGGTCTTGCCCAGCGGCGAAGCCGAGGTGATTACTGCCGTGCCGTGCGTGCCCGTCGCGAGGAGCTCGTCCGCCTTGCCGCGGATCGTGCGCATCTGACCGCTAATCACGGCCCCGACCACGTTCTGGATCTGGCCCGGCGCGGGACTGCCGTCGGCCGCGAACTGGAACTCGAGGCCCGTCTTGCCGTCGGCTGCCGGCGCGGCAGGCGTGGCGACCGGAGTCCGGCCGGCGAGGGCGTCGTCGAAGGCCTGATCCTGCCTTTCCTTCTCCGCGTCGGGCGTTTTTGCCAACATGTTGGTCCTGGGATCAGACTTGTCCCACCGAAGATCGTGGTTCTTTGGGTTGTACTCGATCTTGATCGTCTCCCCCACCGAAACCGGAAAGAAGTCCCGATCCGCGAAGGGCCACTTGATGGGGGAGCGGAATGCCTGCCCGTCCTGGGCGTGTACCTCCACTACCCATTCCTCGCGCCAGGTCCCCAGGGCCTTGCTGCCGATCTCCCGACTCGCTACCACGAGGCCTTCGGCCTTGATCCACTGCTCGCCAAAACCAAACGGCATCGGACGCTCCTGACGGCTGCTTCCTACCCGGAAATGTCGTGGCAATCGTAGAGCTTGCCTCGCGAAACGGACGAGCGTCTCATGCCTCAATCCGGCCCCGGCCGGCGACAGGTACGATTCACGCGTTCCACAAGGAGGTCGCGTGCCGGGGCTCGGAACCCTAATCAACATCGTCGCCATTCTGGTCGGATCGGCCGCGGGCGTGCTCTTCGGCGCGCGGCTGCCGGACCGGACGCATCGAACGGTCACCGACGCACTCGGGCTCGTCGTGCTCGTCATCGGCGGGCTGAATGTCGCCGCCGTGGAGGATCCCGGCTGGAAATTGGCAGTCGGCAATTCCGCGCCGCTGCTGATCGTGCTGGGCGCGCTGCTCATCGGCGGCGTGATCGGCTCGCTCGTGGGCATCGAGAGCCGGGTCGAGGTTCTGGGCGGCTGGCTGCAGCGCCGTCTGGCCGGCGAGACCGGGGACGAAGCACGAGCTCGATTCATCGAAGGCTTCGTCGCAGCCTCGCTGCTGTTCTGCATCGGCCCGCTCGCGATTCTCGGCTCGCTGTCGGACGGCCTCGGCCACGGCATCGATCAACTCGCGCTCAAGTCGGTGCTCGACGGCTTTGCCGCGATGGGGTTCGCGGCGGCGCTCGGCTGGGGCGTGTCCGCGTCGGCCATCCCGGTGGGCGTCTGGCAGGGCTCGTGGACGCTTGCCGCTGTGCTCGCCGGTTCTCTGCTGCCGGTCGCACTCGTTGCTGCGATCACCGCGACCGGTGGCGTGTTGCTTCTCGGGATCGGCTTGCGGCTGTTGCAGGTTCGCCAGATCGCGGTCGCGGATATGCTCCCGGCACTCCTGATCGCGCCGCTGCTAACCCTGGCCGTGCAGGCGGTCGTGTAGGCTGCGGCCGGCGCGCGCTAGAACCAGGTTCTGGCGCGGTAGGCCGCGTACTCGGCGCCGAAAGTCTCCTCCAGCACTTGTTCCTCGCGTCGTGAGCGACGGATCTCCACCAGCGCGATGATCAGACCGATCGCGAGCGCGCCCCACCCCAGAAACGCCAGCAAGGCCCCGAGCCATGCCGCGCCTCCGAACACGTAGACGGGGTGTCGGAACTTGGAGTACATGCCCCAGGTCACCAGCTGC
This sequence comes from Chloroflexota bacterium, assembly GCA_003153755.1. Taxonomy (GTDB): domain Bacteria; phylum Chloroflexota; class Limnocylindria; order Limnocylindrales; family CSP1-4; genus Fen-1039. The sequence goes on from PMBG01000120.1 coordinate 2,286, forward strand.
CGAGCATCGGCCCGAACGGAGAACGCGGCGCCGAGTTGCCAGCGGGCCAGGAACCAGAACGGGGTCGTGACGGCCGCGAGACCCAAACCCACGTACCAGGACGACAGGCGCGGGCCGGCAACGACGGCAACCGCGGCGAAGGCCAGATAGACGGCTATGTCGAGCCAGCGCAGGACAACCTTCATGAGCGACGAAAACCTCCAGCCTGCCGGAGCGTCCCCACTCCGCCGCGCCTTCCTGGCCCCCTGGAGCGCGCAACGCCAGGATAGACTCCCTGGGTACGCTCGGCTGTGCAGAAGCCCGTCGCCCCGGGCAGTGGCAAGACAATCCCGCTACTTCCGCAGGATCTTGTCCATCGCCTTCCCCTTCGCGAGCTCGTCGATGAGCTTGTCCAGGTAGCGGATCTCCCGCATCGTCGGCTCCTCGATCGCCTCTATTCGGACCCCACAGACGACGCCCGTGATGAGCGTTCGGGCGGGGTTGAGATTTCGCGCCTCCGCGTAGAACGCCTCGAGGTCGATTTGCCGCGCCAGGCACGCCTCCAGCTCGGCCGGGCTGTATCCCGTCAGCCAGAGGACTATTTCGTCCACCTCGGCCTTCGTGCGCCCCTTCCTCTCGGCCTTCGCCACATAGTGGGGATAGACGCTCGCGAAGCTCGTCGAGTAGATGCGGGGCTTTGGCATGGCGTTCCGATTCTAGCCCTGGTGACCGGTAGCTTCCGGGATCGCTAACGGGTGAACTGGCGGTCGGTGATGTCTCTCGTGATCGACAGGAAGCAAGGCTCGCCGTTGACATCGATGAGGCGGCCCGATATCAGGCCGATCCCGACGTCGCCGTTCTCGCGGCGGAAGCGCATCTCCATGTTGCGAACGACCACGTGGGCCTGGAGCGCCGCCACCACGCGTTCGCGCGTTGCCGGGTCGGCCCAGATCTCGATCTCAAGCGAGGTCCTGCCTTCGACGTCGTCCCGTGTGTAGCCGGTCATCTCCGTGAAGTCCCGATGTAGGCACCTGCTCCAACACCCAGTCTTCGTGGCCGCAGCCGAATCAGGGTTCGAACATTGGGCCGTTCCCTTCGCCGTTGTTGTCGTAGCCCCGTGATTCCCAGTACCCGCGGTAGGACGTGTCGTTCGACAGCTCGATCCCGTCGACCCACTTGACCCACTTGTAGCCCCACTTGGACTCGGCCACGACCATAAGCGGGAACCCTTCCTCGGCAGGCAAAGTCAAGCCGTTCAGCTTAAATGCGAGCAGGATGTCGTTGGACTGTATGAAGTCCAGCGGAAGCGAGGACGTATAGCCGTCTACAGCATGGAAGATCACGACAGGGGCGCCGCCCTGAACACCGGCAGCCGCAAGGAGGTCCTTGATTCGGACACCCTCCCAGAGGAGCGTCGCGTCCCAGCCACTGACGCACGGAAGCTTCGCGACTTTGGTGACGTGGTCGTAGCCGAGCACCTCGCCGTAGGTCAGCTCGAGGGGCTTGTTCACCAGGCCGGAAATCTTCAACCGGTATTCGTCCACAGCAACGTGCTGCGGTCCGGCGATGTCCGTTTCCAGGATGTCGCTGATTGCCGACAGGTCCTGGCCCTGATACTGCCGGATCTCGACCGGTCCGGAGGCGGCAGGTGGCGGTGACCCCGCGCCTGCGCACGACACGACCAGCGATCCCTGCAGGAGCAGGGCGATCCATTTGACCTTGCCCTTGCCTCGCCAGATCAATCCCTGGCTCCCTTCCAGCGCCACCAGAGCGCTATGCCCACGTGGAGCGCCAGGGCCGCAAGCACGAGCAGGCCCAGGGATTCGTGCCAGCGTTGGGAAACGGCCTTGCCAAGGAAGCCCGCGGTCAATGAAGTCACGATTCGGAACTGGGTGATGCCATAGCCGGTCAGCATCGTAACCAGCACCAAGGCCAGCGAAATCCAGCCGAACCAGCGGCCGATGCGGCGGATCGTGCGCTTGTCCTTGAGCCAGGCGAACATGCTTTTCCCAGCCGGCGGCGACTTGTTTGCCTGCCGCGATGTCCCTCGCCGACACCATTGCACCCGAGGACATCGTCGTCAACCACCCGTTCAGCGCCCGGTCATAGCCCAACGCGAACGACGATGCCTCCTCGACGCGTCCCTCTTCCTCAGGCAGGCGACCCGCGTCCGCACAGCTTCACCGGCCGGCCTCGACATGGTCGCGCCAGCTGTGCTCGGGCGCATATCTCAGCATCCGTCGGGCTTTGTCGATCGATAGCAGGGTCTCCCGCCCTTGGAGTTCCTTGACGACTCTGACGCCGGGGAAGACCTCCGCGGCCAGCTCGGCGCTGGGTCTGCTCATGACCGTATCGGCTGCCGCGATGATGAACGTCTCGAAACCAGGCGCAGCCTTCTCAAGCGCCAGCGAAACCGCCTGGGCTCCGTCGCGGCCGTCGATGTAGCCCCACAGGTTCCACCTGCGCAGCCCGGCGTCCCGGCTTTTCATGCTTCAGATGCTACTTCGTCCTCGCGGCGCTCCCTTGCCGCCTCGCCGCATGGTTTCGGGCGCTACTCGGTGGCTTTGCCGTCGAAGTGTTCGGGCTCGGCGTCGGCGTCTGCCTTCGTCCGGCGCACCACACCATCACGATGATTGGGCGGGCCGTAGAGCGTGTACATCTTGAGCGGCGTGGAGCCGACGCTGCGCACGTTGTGACGGGCGCCGGCGGGCACGATCATCGCGAAGTCCGCCGTCACGCGGTGCACCTTGCCGTCGATCGTGATCTCGCCGTCGCCGGCCTCGACCCGGAAGAACTGGTCGCGATCCTTGTGCACTTCCGAGCCGATCTCCCCACCGGGCGGNNGTCGTCAACGAAGCCCTTCATGCTGTTCGCCGTCTCCTTCCTGTGTGCCCCGAGGGCGTGGCGCGGGAATAGCCGACGTGCCGTCGATAGTCACCGATCGAGCCCACACAGGGCTCGTGGTCGCCGGCAAGCGCCCCTTCGCGAGTGAACGATTTCTTGGCTGTCAGGTCGGCCTCAGCGACGTCGGTAGAAGCCGAACCCGCCGCCGAAAAGGAGGATGAGAATCACGATGATGATCAGGAGTTCCATAGGGGTACCTACTTTCAGCCTCAGCCTGATCTCCTCCAAACCGAGGCCGCGAGGATGGAAACCCTTTCAACAGAGCGCAGCGGGTTCTCATCCTCACGAGTAATGCCTGCTGCGGCCTATGGTCACGTAGCCGGAAGGGGCATCGAGCATCTAGTGATCCAGTCAGTTTTTGAGTCGGCTGGGGCAACTGGTGATCGCGGTTCCTTCGGGCATTTCTTGCGTGCCGCGGGCCACGCCCACGGGCGGGCAGAGTCACAAGTGGAGCGAACCGATGACATTCAGGCAGGACGCCAACCTCGACACGTCTCAGGTCTCCGACCGACGCGGCATGGGTACGACCGGCCTGATCGCCGGAGGCGGCGCCGGCGTACTGCTTCTGATCGTGACCCTTGTGCTCAACGGCCTGGGTGCCGGCGGCGCCTCCGGCGCGTTGGGTGACCTCAACAACCTGTTGAACCCGTCCGCCGGAGGGACTGGCCTCGCGCACTGCAAGACCGGCGCGGACGCGAACGCGTATGAGGATTGCCGCATCGTCGGCTACGTCGACAGCATCCAGGCCTACTGGCTGCAGGCCCTTCCGGCAACCGGCAAGACCTACACGAAATCCCAGACCGTCTTCTTCACCGATGCGACCGATACCGCCTGCGGCGCCGCGACGAGCCAGACGGGCCCCTTCTACTGCCCGGGGGACAAGCTCGTCTACATCGATCTCGGGTTCTTCGGGCAGCTCCAGACCCAGTTCGGAGCCAAGGGCGGCCCCTTCGCGGAGGGCTACATCCTGGCTCACGAATACGGCCATCATGTCCAGGACCTCCAGGGAACACTCGATGAGTCCAGCGGTGGGCAGGGAGCTCAGGGCCAGTCGGTTCGGACCGAGCTACAGGCCGACTGCTACGCGGGCATCTGGGCCAACCACGCCACCGAGACCAACTACTTGCAGCCGCTGACCACGGCGGACATCTCGGAGGCTTTGGATGCCGCGGCCGCTGTCGGGGATGATCGGATCCAATCCCAGTCGCAGGGCGGCGTGCACCCGGAGTCGTGGACGCACGGTTCCTCGGCGCAGCGCGTCCAGTGGTTCACCTCGGGCTACCAGAAGGGCTCGATGTCGAGTTGCGACACCTTCAGCGGCTCGATCTAGGCCGGCGGCGCCTTGCTGAAAAGAAGTGGTGCGCTCAGTCGACTTGGTGCCGTTTGGCCATCCCTTTCTCGTCCGACTCCGTCTAGGGTAGGCCGTAGGTGACGCAAGTTCGGAGCACGGCGGGGGACCCGGACCTTGTCCGTCGACGCCACACCGCCGTCTGTGGTGGTGGTCGGTGATACTGGATTGAGCAGAGGTCCCAACGCTGTGAGAACCCCAAGAGCACTCTTCGGTGCCGCCGTAGCGGTGGTCGTCGTGATGTCAGTCGCGGGCGGCGTCGCGGCCAGCAGTACCGTCGTCGTTCGGCCGGGCGACGTTGGGACAAGCTGGCTTGCCGGATCCCGCCCGGGCGGGACGTCATCGTTCGTCACCGGGCCCGCGACGGCGCCCCTGGGCGTCGGAAGTTTGCAGTTCACGACGGCCAGCTCATCCGCCTCGGCGGAGCTCTTGAACTACAGCTTCATCGGCACGCCGCTGGCCAACTTCGACGCCATCAGCTACCGCGCCTACCGAGCTTCCAGCTCGACCAACCCAACGACACAGACTGTCGCCCTCGCCCTCGAGGTTGACGTCAACGGACCCGATACGGCGGGTGGCTTTGCCACGCTCATCTTCGAGCCGGACTATCAGTCGGGCGGGAATGCCGCGATGCAGACGGATACCTGGCAAACGTGGGACGCGTACCAGGGCGGGAACGCCATTTGGTGGGCGACCAAAGACATCCCTGGCGCTCCCGTTGCCTTCAATACATTCGTGCCCTGGAGCGTCATCCTGGCCGCGAACCCACAGGCGACGATCATGGGAGGCGTGGGCCTCTTCGTCGGCTCGGGTTGGGACGGGCAGTTCACCGGTTATGGAGACGCTCTGAGAATCGGCGTCGGCGGGAACACGACCACATACAACTTCGAACCGGCGGCGGCGCTGATCGTTACCGCTCCCAACGCAACGGCGGTCCAGGGGGACGCGATCGCCACGTTCGTTCCGAGCTACGGCGGATTCATGTACGGCGACACTGCCGCCAGTCTTACGACCCAGCCGACGTGCGCAACTACCGCGACTTCAGGGAGCCCGGTGGGACCGTATCCGATCACTTGCTCGGGCGCGGCCTCGGCCAACTACACCATTACCTATGTGCCCGGCACGCTGGACGTTGTCGCGGCTGCGACGGCCGCCCCGAGTGTCCTACCGACCGAGCAAGTCGGAGGGGCCACCGCTACGCCGGTCAGCGCCCCGACGCCGCCGCCGACGAGCGCTGACGGCAGGTTGGCTGGTAACGGCGACACCACCCCGCTCATTGCTCTCCTGATATGCACGGTGTCCGGCATCCTCGGCCTTCTGGCGGTAGAACGTCAACGTCGAAGCCTTCGCCGGTAGCCCTAGGGCCGATAACTCGGTAGTTCCACGACGTAGGTGTCCACGGTGGATCCACCGCCCCAGTCGCTGGCGAAGACGGCGCGGGTACCCGTTGGGCTGCCGGTGACGTGCGGTTCGCCCCAGTAGTCGTTGGGCCCCTCCTTGCCCCATGAGCGATGGTGGCCGATCCGGCAGACGACTGTGTGCCCCGGGTTCGTGTTCACAAGAAGCAACTCTTGATCCAGGACGCCTTGCCCGGACGTGTCGCCGACGACCGAGACGAACACCCAGCCCGGGTTCCGGTAGATCTCGGCCGAGACGTGAGTACCGCTGGGGGGATACGGGTAACCGGTGCTCGGCCCCACCAGGACGCGGGAGGTGCCGTCGGTCATGTCGAAGACTACGAGGGTCCCAACGGGGGTGCCATGGGGTCCCGCGTCGAACTGGACGGCGTCGTAGGTGTCGTGTCCGTTCGTGAGACGGCCGAGCGAAGCATGCTCCGCGCCGTCCACGTCGAGGGCGCCCACCACGTGCATGGAGTCGTCGACGACGTTGGTACCCCACCGCGCCAGCTTGCCGCTCGGCGCGATCGAAGGGGCTCCGAGATCCGGGGTCGCGGTGGTGCTGCCGAGGACCGCTCCGGTGTCGATTCGATAGATGAAGGAAGTTCCGGTGTCGACGCACTGGAGCCCGAGATAGCGGGCGTCCCACGAAATCCAGGCGTGGGAGTCGGCGGTCACCTGCCCCGTACAGTTGTCGAACCGCCGGTAGACCTCTTTCCGATCGGTCGCGACGTGATAGCGGATCAGCCGGGCGCCGTCGACGTAATAGAGGATGTCGGGATCGGTGGTGTCCCAGTAGACCTGCTCGAGGTCGGCCGGCGAGATCGCCAGGTCCCTGATGAACGCGTACGTCTTGCCGTCGTAGAGCCTGTGGCCGTGCCCCACCTGGTACAGGAGCAGGTAGCGCTCGTCCGCGCTCCAGGCCTGCGTCGGGGAGTAGAGGGGCTTGATGACTCCACTGCCGACGTTGGTGATGCGGCGAATGGTCGTGTGGAACTGCGGGTCCGTCACGGTCTGGAGCAGCTCGGGCTTGGCGAGTGGGGCCATGGGGTGGGGCAGCTTGTCCTGCACAAGCCCATCGCACAGGTCGGCGGCGTTGGCAAGACCCGACGTCCCGGTGGCGCTCCCTGCGGCGCCGGCCGCGGGCGTGCCGCCGGTCTGGACGGCTCCGGTCGGCGAATCCGTGGTCACGGCCGACTCCGGAGTGCCGCCGCTCCGACCCGCGGAACCGATGGCGGGGCCGCTTCCTCCGCATGCGCCCACCAGGACCGCGAGCGCAACCAAGAGGACCGACCTGAAAGACCGCGACGCCCAATTCACGAGACCAGATGATAGGGGTGCCTGCCGCCGGGAGTGTCGATCCCTGCAAATTCACCGATCTAGCCGGCGGAGCGGCCCGACCCATTGTTTCTTGCGCGCCCGGAATTCCTCCGGGCGCGCAACTCGATCTATCGCCGCCTGCCGAACCTTTCGACCTCCGCTTGGGTCGATAGGATTGACGCGGACACGCCGGCCGGGGAGCCGCGCACGTTCCGCGCAGACTGAGGAAGGGACCAAACGTGCGATACATCTGCCATGAGGACGGGTCTGCCAAGTTCTGGGAAGGCTCGGTCGAGGGCTCCATCCTGACCGTCAACTTCGGCCGGATCGGGACCGCCGGACAATCCAAGGACAAGGACATGGGCTCACCCGAGGCAGCCCAGCGGGAGCTCGCGAAGCTCATTCGCGAGAAGACCGGCAAGGGTTATGTAGCGGACGAGGAGACATTCGGCGGCAGCGCGGCGGCTCCAACGAAGGCTCCGAGCGGCGCAGGCGAAAAGGTGGCCGCGCCATCCGCGAAGGCCGCAACGCTCCCGGCCGCGGCGGGGAAATACCCTTTCCTCTTCTACGGCGCCAGTCCCGACGACTGGGCCGAGGGCGCCAACGGCGGTCACGTCTTCGACCTCAGGTTCGCGGTGTCGCCGGACGCCGAAACACGGCTGAAGATCGCCGGGGCTTTCGAGCGCGCCGCCTACAAGAGCGCGGTCGATCCAGACGGCGACGCGTGGCGGTGGGCCGGCTCCTGGGCATTGGTGACCGTCGGCGAGTCCGACTCGGGCGAAGGAGACTTCTTCGCCGGCATGCAGACCATTCTGCGGAAGCTCCACGCGGTGGCCCCCCTCGCCGAGGTCATCTACTGGGGCGTCAGGGAGTGGAGTCCCTATAACGACAAGTGGACCAAGTGGTCCATCTCCCAGCAGGGAAAGCCCACGCCGGAACCGGCCTGGGCCGGCGCCGAACCGGTCGGCGACTTCGGTCAGACAAAGGACGCGTCGCTGGGCACGGGAAAAGAGGACGAGGCGGTCGAGAAGCTTCGCTCCAAGACCCGAATCGATCTGGAGATCGGCACCGCGCCCCTGCCCGCCGACAAGATCGGCATGGCGCGGGTGGACAAGGTATCGGTGCCGCGCCCCGATCCGATCCCTGCCGCCGTCGTGAAGCTCATGGACTGCGGCCTGCTTACGTCGCGAGCGGGCTCCGTCGTGGGCATCAACCGCCTCGATGACAAGGTCTACTACCTCGACGCGAACGGGGAGCGCAAGGCAGCCGAGGCCGAGGGCCGGGCCGACAAGCTCGTGATCTCCGAGGACGGCAAGCGGGCATTCTTCAATACGCGGCCGCCTCTCTTTTCGAGCGATCGCATTACTCGGATCTACCAGCTGAGCCTTCCCGGTGGCGAATGCCGTGAGATCTTCAGGTTCCCCGTGATCGACGAGTACGCCTCGGCCGTGCCGGTGGGTGACGACCGGGCCGTGATCCTGATCAGCGAGAACCTGATGCTCGTGAAGATCGACGGAGGCGAGCAGTTCGATCTGCTGCATCCGGTCGACGGCTATTCGCTGACATACGCGCGGGATGGCAAGGTCGTCTTCGTCCACACGACGGCGAACTCAAAGCCGGTGCTCATCTATCGGACCGACGGCGGGAAGCTCAAGAAGATCGGTGCCATGGGTCCGAGCTTCTGGCAGACCTGGGAGAGCGGCAACCGCATCTTCGCGGGCAGCCCCTTCGATCCGGAGGTGAACGTCTTCGAGATTCTGAACGTCGACGAGGCACTGGCGAAGAAGCCGGGCAAGTAGCCTGTGGACGGCGCCACCAGTCTGTGCCCGGCTGACGTGGCGCCGCCCGCGCTCGGTATCCTTGCCGTTGCCGGCCGGCGACGGAGGCTTCCGCGACCGAACAGCTAAGGAGCGTCCCGTGACATCCGCTACCCAATCGGCGTTGGACCGTGCCCGCGACGTACTGCGAGCCGCCACCCTCCCGGACAAGCTCCGTCTCCTGGGGAAGGGGGACGTCGGTAGCTACGCCGTGGATTCGGCGCGCCTGCTCTACTACGACGGCCGCCGGACTACCTTCCTGTCCAAGGACGTCACGCCCGACATACTCGCGGCGAGCCTCGCATACATCATCAAGGTGCGCACCAAGACACTCAAGGACGAAGCCTCGGCCAAGCTCGGAATCTCCAAGTACAAGGGCCTGCCGCACCTGCCCGCCGGCTTCAAGTGGCCCAAGGGCCAGTACTTCGCCGCTCAGTTCAACCTGGAGACGCTCTCACCCCTGGACACCTACGGCGTCTTCCCAACGCACGGCATGCTCTACGTCTTCATGAGCAGCGAAGGCGACAGGGCCACGGTCGCGCACTACGACGGCCCGTTGAAGTCGCTTCAGGTGACGCCCTATCCAGATCCCGCCTCGTTGCCGGACGCGAAGTACTACCTCAAGGACTTCATGAAGGAATCCGCCCGCATCGAGTTCACGCCAAACGGGATCCTCTACCTCGGGGGCGACGCGTACACGTACGAGGAGGCGTACAAGCTCATCCCCGACGCGCTCCGGCTCGACGTGGAGAAGGCGCTCGGCTGCCCGCTGACTTACAAGGACACCGACACCCGCATCTTCGGTCGGCCTCTCTACTGGCAGGGCGAGGACGAGGCCTTTGTGCACCGCCGCACCGTCAAGGAGATCCCGATCGTGCTGTACCAGGACGAATTCGGCGAAGGTCACATCCACGTCTGGGTCAATCCGTCGGATGCCGTCCGCGGCGACTTCTCCAAGTGCTGGCTCGACTACTCCGGGACATAGCGCCGGCCGCACAAAGCACGAACCACCCGTATCGCCCAGGCGCTACGATGCCGGGATGATCGACCTCGTTCTGACGCTTATCGGCTCCGACCGCCCCGGCATCGTCGACTCGGTATCGGAGGTGGTCGTCGCCAATGGCGGCAACTGGCTCGAAAGTCGAATGGCAAACCTCGCGGGGAAGTTCGCCGGCGTGCTGCGCGTTGAGGTCTCCGAAGAGCAAGCCGCGGCCCTCGAAGACGCGCTCGGCCGCCTCGAGACCACCGGGCTCAAGATCATCGTCGAGCGGAGCCTTGCCGCCCACGGTCCTCGACCACATACCCTGGAGATCGAGCTGATCGGCCTGGATCGCCCCGGTCTGGTCCACGAGATCTCGACCCTGCTCGCCGCTCAGCACATCAACGTCGAGGAACTCGCTACGGATCGCTCCCTGGCTGCTCACTCCGGCGATCGCATGTTCCATGCCCAGATCCGCGTGATCGTCCCGGAGTCCGCGAACGTCGCCGAGGTCCGGCAGAGTGTGGAGCGCCTGGCCGACGACCTGATGGTGGAGATCCGGCTGGCAGAAGCCCCGCACGAGCGTCGCTGACACGCGTCAAGTCCTGGTGTCCGGCCACCGCCCATACCCACGGCCCAAATCCCTCGGCGGCCGTGGCTCGCGTCGTCTACTCGTTGAGAGTGAACTTGCCGGTCTTGGGGTCGAACAATTCGGCGACTTCAGCGCCCATGCCGCCCGACGTTGTGCCGGTCACGATGGCACCTCCATTCGACAGCGGCGCCACGTCGACGGGGTTTCGTTGCATGTTGAGCTGGCCCAGTTCCGTCCACTTGTCCCGGGCCGGGTCGTAGATCTCGCCGCCCAGGGTGATTGGCCAGGTGGAGTGGTCCTGCGCCGGTCGGGCGCTCGCCTGCGGCAGCGGAGCGAACAGTCCGCCGGGAGTCCGCGGCGAGCCGGTGCGGCCGATCGCAACAACCTCGAGCGCGAGAATCCGGCCATCGGTAAGGGCGGCGAAGGTCCAGACACTCGCATTGGGCATGTCCGCCAGACGGCCGAACGCGCCTGTGGCCGGGTCGTATGCCTCGACGGCAGCGTTGTCGCCGCCGAAGAGCATGACGCGCCCGTCGGGCAGTTTCGCCAGCAACGCGGAGTCTCGCGGCAGAGATGACGTGGCCGGTGCGGTGAAGGTGTTTGTGGCCGGGTCGTAGATTTCCGTGACGGCCGTCTGCCCGTCGGACGCTTCGAAGACGAGGACCTTGCCACTGCCGAGGAGCACGGCGGAGATGGGGTGGCCGTTGGGGTCGGTCGAGGTGTATCCCTCACCAGACGTCGATCCGGCTGCGGTGAACGTTCCGCCCACGGGGTCGAAGATGTCGGCGGCAACCTGGGCGACCGGGGACTTGTAATCACCCCCCAGGATCAGGACGCGGCCATCCTTGAGCGTCACCGAGACGGCGGCGTCGTGTGGCGCCACGGGACCGACGGGCGTGAAACGGCCCGTCCTCGGATCGTAGATCTCGTCGGTGATCGCGTCCCGCTGGGCGTCGATGTCCCAGCCGCCGGCTATGAAGACCCGACCGTCCGCGAGCAACGTGGCCGCCCCGCCGACGCGAACGATGTTCGTTCTGCCCGTGGCAGTGAATCTATGGGTGGCCGGATCGAAGATGGCGCCGGCCTGCGGATACAGGAGGCGCCCGTCGGCAAGCGTTACGGCGGCGCCGTCCCCCCAGCAGCGGTACGTCTTGCCGGTTCGGCAGGCCGAGTTGGCCGTCGGCCCGGGCGTCAAGCCTGCCTGGAGCGTGGCGCCGGGAGTTGGGGTCGACGTCGGGTTGGGGGTTCCTCCCGGAGAGGGTTCCGCGGACGAAGCTAGCGAAGGCGACGGAGCGAGCGAAGGCGACGGAGCGCTTCCAGCCGCGGAGCCCATCCTGACCGCCAAGGCCACGACGATGACCAGGATCGCCGACGTCCCCAGCCCGGCGGCGATCTTGCGGTTGCCGTTGTTCCTGGTTTCCACGGCCGTTCTTCCCCCAGGCTGATGGTGCGATCGCGAGCGCGCCGCTTGCTCCGAGTCTGGCGCAGGAGGCGACGCCGGCAAATGCCTGCCGACCAACGATTTCCCAACCTTCGGCATTCCGCGCGAGATCCGGCAGTATCGCGTCCGACCGTGTCGCGGGACTCGCCGGACTCTCCGTCACGTTTGCGGCGCGTCGATGTCGGCTGGATTCCTCGATGTCGTTGTCCGCTGCCGCCCCTGCCGCTAGCATGGCTGTCGAGCGAGGCAGGCTTTGACGCGCGATCCAAACACCGGCCGCCGGGATCGCGTCGAGCCACTGGCGAGACCGAGCCTTTCGCCCGGGTGCGATTGCGCCCAAGAGGAGGGTCCGATGAGATCCAGGTTTCGATTGTTTTCCGTCGTCGCGCTGGCGCTCCTGCTCTTAGCCCTGCCGGGCCTGGGCCTTGCGGCGAACCCGCCGCTCGCCTCACACGCCGGGGCTCTGCCGTCAACCGGCGTCGACCCGCAGGCTGTGGTCGTCTGCGCCGGGTCCACTGCTCCAACCTCCGTGCCCGGGGCCTCGGTGCTCAGCCTGGGCACGGCCGACGCTTTCGCCTACTCGACGACGGCGGGGTCGACGATCGTGAGCGCGACCGTTTCGGGCTGTACCTACTCCTACAGCTCGACCGGCGATCCGGTCCTGGCGCCGATCAACCTCCCGGCCGGGGCCACGATCTGGCAGATCGACGTCTACGGCTATCTGACCGGGACAGGCACCCAGGTCTGGGCACTGACTTCCGAGAACCCGGCCGGCGGGGACAGTCTGTCCTCGGTCGGCGGGGCGACGAGCCCGAGCGGCACCGGTGTGACCCACGCGACCATGACCTTCGCGACCGGCCTCACGCTCGCCGTGGGTAGCCACTGGATGCTTGATCTGCCCGTCACCAGCAGTAGCGTTGGCTATGTCGGGGCTGTCGTGCAGTACACGCTGCCCACGGTCTCCCTCGTGCCGATCACGCCCGTCCGGGTCTTCGACTCACGCATCACCCGGTTCGGCGGCCGGATCCTCCAGGCGTCTCCCCGCACGATCAACGTCAAGGACGCGATCAACGTTCTCACCGGCGTGGTCACGACCTCCAACGCGATCCCGCAGGGGGCTCGGGCCGTTTCGTTCACCGTCACGGTCACCAATACCGGCAACCCCGGCTTCGTTGCCGTTCTGCCCGGTACGAACACCACGGCAACGGTTTCCACGATCAACTGGACGGTATCGAAAGCGACGATCGCGGCCGGCGGGATTATCGCCCTCGGGACCGGCACGGCGGAGCGCCAGGTCACGCTCGTCGTCGGAGGCGGCGGGACTGCCAGCACCGACGTAATCGTCGATATCACCGGCTACTACCAGTAGACTCCGGACTCTCAAAGGGGGGCCGGGCCCGGGTACCTACGCCCGCGCCCGGCCCCCATGGCATCCGCTGCAGCGATCCCGGGCCGCGTGCGACTATGCGTGAGGTCGGGCTCTCATGAGAATGCCCAACTGTTGATGCAATCGACGAGGACCATCACGGCTCAGCCGATGGCGACGTCACAGACGGCCCCCAGAAGTTGGAGTCGATGACCTTGGAACAGAACACGCCGACCCCGAGCGGTCGCAAACGATCGCCTTCGCTGGCCGCTTTGCTCTCCTCGTTGTGGCCTGGCCTCGGCCAGTTCTACGTCGGCAACCGTCGCCTGGCGGCAGTCTTTGCCGCACCCGTGCTCCTCATCCTGCTGATCCTCGGATACCAGCTCCGCCAGGGCGTGGTGGTCTTCGCCGCCCGCTTCGCCGACCCGGCCTTCAGCCTGGCTGCGATCGTCGTGATCGCCGCCGCCGGTATGTGGCGACTCATGTCCGTCGTGGATGCTTTCCGGGCGGGGGAGCATCTCAGGACGCGTCGGGTCATCGACAGAGCGGTGGTTGTAGCGCTGGCTGCCGTAATCGTCGTCAGTCACCTCGTTGTCGGCGGCCTGCTGCTGGTGACTTACAACGCCGGCTCCGCGGTGTTCAGCGGGTACACCGCCTGGGCTTTGCCGACCGACAGCTTGGCCCCCGGGGAGACGCCAGGTCCAACGTTTGCCCCGCCGCCGACACCTGTGCCAGGCGGCCGCGTCACGATTCTGCTTATTGCGGGGAGCACCAAGGGCGCGCTTTATGACTCGATCATGGTCGTCAGCTACGACCCAAAGTCCAAGTCGGTCCAGATGGTCAGCGTGCCGCGTGACACCGGCTATTTCCCGTTGTACTTCGGTGGCGTCTTTCCGTACAAGATGAACTATCTGGCGGCAGCTGTCGGAAATGGCGCGCTGACGTCGCCAGAGGGGAAGAATCGGGCCGCGGGCCTTACGACCTTCATCAAAGAGGTGAGCTACCTCGTCGGCGTCCCGATCAACTACTACGCCAACATGGACGTGGATGGGTTCGTCAAGATGATCGACGCGGTCGGGGGGATCGATGTCGTCAATCCCAAGGCAATCACCGACCCCACGTACGACTGGCTCGACAACGGCCGAACCCCGAATGGCTTCTACCTATCCCCCGGTCCTCACGCCCTGAACGGCAGGCAGGCCCTTGCCTATGTGAGATCCCGCCACACAAATGGCGATTACGATTGGGGGAGAGATGGGCGACAGCAGGAGGTCCTGGTGGACCTGCTGCACAAGATGGCCCAGCCGAGCGAGATACTGGCCATCCCCGGCCTCATCTCCACCATCGGATCGAGCGTCTCCACGGACTTCCCGGCCAACCAGGTGGCGGACTATGTGGCGATGGGGCAGTCCGTCGCGACCGGTGACATCAAGCAGGTGGTGCTGGGGCCGCCCTACGAGATCTCGGCGCGCGGAGGGACGTATTGCCTTCTCAACGACAAGTTGGCGGCTCTGTCAATCGAGTGGTTTGGGACGGACAGCACCTGGTATGGCAAGCCCGCGCCGGCCCGTACCTGTCCATAGTCGCTTCGGGCCACGCACGGGGCCATATCCGCGGCCGCGGCCCGTCTAGGTCGCGACCCAGTACGTGATGCGGCGCCGCGACATCGGCCACCCGGAGTAGCATCGGCGGGAGACTCGGGGCCTTGAACGCCGAGTCACCGCGATCGTCGAAGCGCTGCGAATGGGAGGAACGAGTGCCCGCCCTGGATATCCGCCATCCGCGAGCTATCGCGATGTGGGACATCTCGTGGCTCCTGCGACGCTGGCCGGGGGCCGGATACGAAGACTGGGACAAGGCTCTCGACGAGTTGGTCGAGCGCGGTTACGACGCGGTGCGGCTGGAGGCCTTCCCCCACATGCTGTCCGTCGACCCGGGCGCCGAATGGGAGTTCCTTCCGGGCGCCGATTGCCACGACTGGGCTGCGCCGCTGCCGGTTCACGCCAGCCCCTGGCCGGCTCTCGCGGATTTCACCCGTCGTTGCCGGGACCGTGGCGTGGCAGTAGGTCTCTCGACGTGGTTCCCCCAGGATCCCACCGAGGCTCGCCTCCGGATCAAGTCGCCCGAGGATCACGCTGCGGTCTGGGCGAGCACCCTGGACCTATTCGAGGCCGAGGGCCTTCTCGACGCGCTGCTCTACGTGGACCTCTGTAACGAATGGCCGCACCCGAATTGGGCGCCGTTCTTCAAGGATCAACCGGCAGGCGCCGGCCACGATGACTGGAGCACCGAACCGGCGATGGCCTGGATGCGAACGGCGATCGACGCCTTCAGACCCATGTCGCGCGGTCTGCCGTTGACCTTCTCCGTCCTGCCCAACAAACGGTGGGCTCGCCGCGATCTGGGTTTCCTTGACTTCCTGGAGCCGCACATCTGGATGAGCCAGGCCTCCGACTACTACGATCTGATGGCCTACGACTACCCGGCGCAGGGCCTGGGTGGGTACCGGAAGCTCCAGCAGCAGGCCCGGCCCCTCTACGAGTCGGATCCGGATCACTTCCGGTCCGAGTTGGTGCGGCTGATTCGCGAAACCGCCGCGCTGTCCGTCGAAATCGATAGACCGGTCGCGACGACCGAGTGCTGGGCCCTTGTGGAATGGCGGGACCTGCCCGGTCTCGACTGGGCGCTCATCAAGGAGCTCTGCGAGTTGGGAGTCCGGACCGCGGTGGAGACGGGCCGCTGGTCGGCGATCGCAACGAGCAATTTCTGCGAGCCGCAGTTCGTGGGCATGTGGCGCGACGTGGACTGGCACAAGGAGCTGACGAGCCTGATCAAGCGGACCGGACGGGAAGGCTGAGGCCCGGGCCTGCCTGAGCTTCGGCAACGGAAGCCCTGGGTCGGGTCGCGCGTCGCGCTACTCGGCCGTGGGAGCGTCCAGGACTTCGCGGACCCGGCGCGCCAGTCGATCCGGCGTGTACGGCTTTGCCAGAAACGCATAGCCCACACCCGGCGCTTCGGCCAGGACCGTGGCATCGGCGTGGCCCGACATCAGCAGCGCTCGCGCCCGAGGGACCATGGCGGAGAGTTCCCGGATGAGTGCCGGCCCGCTCATGCCCGGCATCATGACGTCGCTGACGACAAGGTCGATCGTGTCGCCGACTCGGAGCGCGACCCGAATCGCATCGGCGCCGTTGGCCGCCTCGAGGACCCGGTAGCCGTGGGCACGGAGGCCGAGGACCGCCAGCGTGCGAACTCGCGGCTCGTCCTCGACCACGAGCACGGTCTCGTTCCCGGTGGAAGCTGTCTTATCCGATGGGGCTACGGATTGGGGATCCGCGGGCCCACCCGTACTCGGCAGGTGAATCCGGAACATCGTTCCGCGGCGCAGCTCGGAGTAGACATCCATGTGACCGGACAGCTGGTTGACGATCCCGTGACAGGTCGCCAGCCCGAGACCCGTGCCCTTGCCCAGTTCCTTTGTCGTAAAGAATGGTTCGAACACGCGCGAGCGCACCTCTTCGGACATCCCTTCGCCCGTGTCGGTCACGGCCAGGAGGACATGCGGTCCCGGCACCGCGCCGGGATGCGCCTTGGCGGTCTCCGTGTCGATGAACTCGTTGGCGACCTCGATCAGCAGCCTGCCGCCGCCGGGCATCGCGTCCCGGGCGTTGACGGTGAGGTTGACGAGCAGCTGCTGAATCTGGCCCGGATCGGCCACGACGGTCTGCGTATCCGTCGCGAGCGACGTCTCGATCTCGATGTCGTCCCCGAGTAACCGCTGCAGCATCTTGAGTGAGTCGGTAACCAGCGAACTGAGATCCAGGCGCACCGGAGCGACGAGCTGACGGCTGGCGAAGGTGAGCAGCTGCCTGGTCAGACTGGCCGCGCGCTCCCCGGCCGCGGCAACTTCGGCGAGGTCGACCCGCGCAGGATGGTCGGGTGGCAGCTCGGGAGGTAGATCGCCGCGGCACATCTCAACGTACCCCAGGATCGCCGTGAGGAGGTTGTTGAAATCGTGGGCCACGCCGCCGGCAAGCCGGCCGATCCCCTCCATCTTCTGCGCCTGCAGGAGCTGGTTCTGGAGCAACTTCGGTTCGGTGATGTCCTGGATCAGTCCGTCGTAGCCGGCCAGATCGCCGTCCTCGTCGAATCGAAGCACGAGCGTCTGCCGGACCCAGCAAACCATCCCGTCCTTGCGGCGAAGGCGATGCTCGATCGGCGTGATGCGCACGCCCGTGAGAGCGCGCCGCAGGTTCTCCTCGACGAGTTCCCGGTCTTCCTCTACCACCAGGCTGTCCCAAAGCCCGGGATCCGCATTGAGCTCCTCGGGGGTGTACCCGGTGACCGCCACTGAGCCCTGGCCATGGCTTACGCCGACCGGCACGCCACGCTCGATGCGCACATTCACGATGTAGTTGGTGATCGCGTCGATGATGTGCCGGTACCGTTCCTCGCTCTCGCGCCGACCCTCTTCGGCGGCCTTGCGAGCCGTGATGTCCTCCGAGAGTCCCAGCACGTACCGCGGTTTGCCGTCGTCCCCGAAGATGGGCACCTTTATCGTGTGCATCACGACGACGCCTTGCTCCGGGTTGGTGATGGTCTCCTCGGCGATTTCCACCACCTGACCCGACGTCGCCACAAGCCGATCGAACGCGCTGAAGTGCGCCTCCTCGTCGGCAGGCACGAGGTCCGAGCTGTCCTGATCGACGAGGACGTCCCGAGAGCGGCCAAGCATCCGCTCGCCGGCCTTGTTGATACGGACGAATCGGAAGGTCCTGGCGTCCTTGACGAAGACCATGACCGGGATGTGCTCGATGATGCTGTCCAGGAACCGTTCGCTTTCCCGAAGCGCTTCCTGAGCGCGCTTCTGGTCGGTGATGTCCTGGTAGGCTCCGAGGACCCCGATGACACGGCCCTCCTTGTCGCGCATTGGCACCTTGCTCGTACGCGCCCACCCGTCGGTGCCGTCGGTTCGGGTCATCGGCTCTTCGTACTCGATGCGCCCCGTCCCGCTGCGCATGATTTCCTGGTCGTCGGCCCGATACGCCTCCGCGTCGGCCGGCGCGTGGATGTCGAAGTCCGTCTTGCCGACGATCTCGGACGGATCGGCGAAGCCCAGGTTTCGTGCCAGGGCGGTATTGCAGCCGACGAAGACCGAATCGAGATCCTTCCAGAAGACGCGTTGCGGGAAGGTGTCGAGGACGGACCGCAGCATCTCCTGCGACCGGAATAGCTCGTCCTCGGCGCGTCGGTATGCGGTGGCATCTCGAACGGATACCGCGCAGCCGTCACCGACTTTGCTGAGTCTGACCTCGACGCCGCGGGTGGGGCCGTCGGCCCATCCAAGACCGCGCTGCTGCTCCGAGGAATGCCAGGTGCGGGGCTCGCCCGTCTCGACGATTTGCACGCAGAGGTCGAAGAGGTCGTTGGCCCTGGCCTGGAACAACCCGAGCGCTCGATGCCCGACGAGCCGCTCGCGCGCCAAGCCGACGTTCCGACTGAAGGCGTCGTTGACGTAGTCGATCCGGAAGTCGACGATTTCCGCAGCGTCGTCCCGGATGGCGCTCAGAAACACAATCCCGTCGGCCATGGCGTCGACGAAGACCGCGTACAGGCCATCGATCGTCGCAGGTTCGACGGTGAGGCGAGTTGCGGCCGCCTCTTCCGGCCCGGGCCGTCGATCATGCGAACTCATGCTGACTCCGACCGTTCGTATCCCCGGGCTATGGTAACCACTCGGACCGACAGCGCGGCAGCCTGCGGGACCCTTCGATATGGTATCGGTGTGAACCCGGCCTGCCTGGAGTCCCGATAGGGCGGGGTCGACTCGCGTCGAGGCCGAGCGGGCGATGATCGCCGCGGTAGGCAGACGAGCCATGCGCCACCGCTGAACCACTAGACTGGTCGGCATGCCCACGACCGCCGACCCGATCGTCGCGGCTCCGCCGGACCCCGAGGGTTTCGAGGAGCAGGCCCCCAAGCCGGATCAGCAGAAGACCCGCGCGACGAACGGCACGCGCGTTTCGAGCGGCGAGTTCCGCCCGGATCTCGAAGGCCTCAGGGGCGTCGCGATACTGCTCGTCCTGCTCTTCCACGCCGGAGTACCCGGTTTCAGCGGCGGATTCGTAGGGGTCGACGTCTTCTTCGTCCTGTCGGGGTTCCTGATCACCGGGCTTCTGCTTCGCGAGCACGAGCGTTCCGGCCGCATCGATCTCGGTGCGTTCTACGCCCGTCGAGCCCGCCGGATCCTGCCCGCGGCCGCCGTGGTGCTTGCGGCGACGATGCTCCTGTCGTGGTTCATCCTGGCGCCGGTGGACCTGCCGCGCGTCGCCGGCGATGCCGTTGCCTCGGCCCTTTCGGTGGGCAACATCCGTTTCGCTGCCGGAGCCACGGACTACTTCGGCACGGATGTCGCGCCGTCGCCGGTCATCCATTACTGGTCGCTCGGGGTCGAGGAGCAGTTCTATCTCCTGTGGCCGGCGCTCCTGATCCTGGCGACGCGCAGTCGCAGCCCGCGTGTCGCGACCGGCCTCGTACTCGCCGGCGTTGCGGTCGTGTCTTATCTCGCGGCGCTTGTCCTTACAGACGCGAACCCGGCCTGGGCGTTCTACTCGCTTCCCACACGGGCATGGCAACTGGCCCTGGGGGGACTCGTGGCCGTGGGCGCCGCGCGGTTCAACGGGGTTCCGGACCGCGTTGCCGTGCCCCTGGGGTGGCTCGGCCTGGGGGCCATCCTCGCGACCCTCGTGGTGATCGTGCCGGGCACGCCGTACCCCGGTTTGGCAGCCCTCGTGCCCACCCTGGGGAGCGTGGCCGTGATCCTCGCCGGCGTGCGGCGGAGATCGGTCGCCTCGCTGCTGGCCGTCCCGGCGCTCCGATTCCTGGGACGGATCTCCTACTCCCTCTACCTCGTGCACTGGCCGATTCTCGTGCTGCCGGCCGCGAGTCTCGCCGTGGGCGATGTACTCCCCATCGAGGTTCGTGTCGGCCTCGCGGCCCTCTCGGTTGTGGTCGGCTGGGCGAGCTACCGGTGGGTCGAGCAGCCGATACATCGAGGGCCTCGTTTCGCGGCTCGTCCGAGTCGGACGCTGGCCGCGGCCGGTGTCGCGCTCGCCCTCACCGTCGCCATCTGCGGCAGTGTCGGTCTCGCCGCCGCGGCGACTCTGGATCAGGGCGATGCCGGTGTCGCAAGCGTCCAATCGAATGCGCCGGAGTCCCCGCCGGCCCCTGAGCCAAGCGAGAGCGCCGTCGACGCGACGCCGCCGTCCACGTCTCCAACGCCGTCTCCAACGTCCACCCCGAGAGGTCCGCAACCGCTGCCGGCCAAGACCCGCCCGTCACTCCTGGCGGCCGGCACGGACGCCGAGACCCTCGAGGCCGATGGCTGTCTCCTGGGGCAGCCGCAAACCAAGCCGCCCAACTGCGCCTACGCCAACAAGAAGGGCACCTTCACCCTAGCCCTTGTCGGCGATTCGCACGCGGCCCATTGGTTCCCGGCGATCCTGGCCGTCGCGAACGCCCGTGGGTGGAGGCTCGTGCCCTTCATCAAGCTGTCGTGCCGCTTCATGGACATGCCCCTGTACTCGCACTGGTATCAGCGCATGTACACCGAATGCGACACGTGGCGGAAGCTCGTCGTCGCCAAACTCAAGACTCTCAAGCCGGATCTGGTGATCGAGGCGTCTATCCGCGACCGGGTGACCACGGACGCGACCGATCCCGATCAAGTCCACCAGGGCCAGGCGATGGCCAGACTCCTGCAACAGGTGCCGGGCGCCAAGGCGCTCATCGTCGATACGCCGATCTCGAAGTACAACGTGCCGAGCTGCCTGTCGTCGAACCGTTCGGATGTGCGGCCGTGCGAGACGACCCGCAGTTTCGCGCTCGGGCCGTCGCCGGGCGTTGTCGAGAAGACGGCCGCCGACATTCTCGGAGCGACCTTGATCGACATGACGCCACTCATCTGCCCCGCGGGCGACACGTGCCCCGTGGTGATAGACGGGATGATCGTCTACCGGGACAGCCAGCACATGACCGCGACATTCGCGGCATCGATGTGGGGGAGCATCGACGACCGTCTCCCGTTGCCGGCGCCGTAGGACAAAGGGAGAGGACCGGCCTTGCGGCCGGTCCTCTCGTCGACAACCCGTTGCGCGTCAGTTGGCCGTGCAGGTGGCCGTCGGCCAGGTCCACGTACCGTTGGTCATGATCGTCATGCCCCAATTGTTGCCGTTGCCGTTGGGTCTGGCGATCATCGTCTGGCTATCGGGCCACGAAGCGTTGATGTTCCAAGTGGCGGAAATTCGCTCCGGGGACGGGACGTGGACCGTCACGGTCCAGTTAGTCCCCCCGTTGGTGGTGGCGTTGAGGTTGTAGCGATCGCCCCACACCTGGCCCGCGGAGAACGAAACGGAGCAGCTGCCGCCGGGCGTAGGAGTCGCGGTTGGGGCCGGCGTCGGAGTGGTTCCGCCGTTGGCCGTGCAGATCAGGCCGGACGCCGAGATGGTGCCGATGAAGCTCGCCTGGAAGCCGAAGGTGGTGCTGGCTCCGGGGCTCAGGACTCCATCGTAGGACTCGTTCCTGGCGGTCACGGCGGCTCCCGCGGAGGTCATGATCGCTCGCCATTGATTGACGATCCCAGGGTTACTGCTCCCGCCCCAGGTCCAGTTCACTCGCCATCCGGTCGTGGAGACCGAGCCGGTGTTGAGGACCGTGACGGTGGCCGTGAAGCCGTTGTTCCACTGGTTGTCAATGTGGAGGCTCGCGGTGCAGCTGGCCGAGCTCGCCGGCGTCGGGGTCGGAATTGGAGTGGGGGTCGGAGTTGGGGTCGGCGTCGGAGTTGGAGTTGGGGTCGGCGTCGGCGTCGGCGTCGGCGTGTCGGTCGGAGCAGGCGTCGGGGTCGGCGTCGGCGCGACCGCGATGTCCGGATACGCGTTGCCTACCAGCTGGACGAACTGCGTGGAGAACCACTGACCGGCCGTCGGAGAGTTCGGCAGCGCGTGTGTGGTCTGCCCGTTCCAGTCCGACGGCGTCGGCGCATACGTGGGATCGCACATTGGATCGAAGTTCTTGCCGGAGCCGGGGATATCCACGCTCGATCCGTCCGACTCGCCCGGAGGCTTGACCCACACGAAGGCAAAGAGATGGGAGTTGGGGTAACCGCCGGGTGTCGCCTGCGGAAGCTCACCGAGGCCGGCTCCGTCGGCGTTGCACCACGCTCCGCGATGCGGCCGGCGATCCACGCGGCTCTGGTCGACCCACGTGTCGAGGACTGTGCTCGTGCCCGCCGCGGTGGGTCGGGCGGCGCCGCCCCATCCGTTGCGAGAGGTGTCGATGAGCATGCCGATGCTCGCCGGGAAACCGGCGGTCACGAGCTGGGAGTACATGTCGGCCGTGAACGACTGCTCGTCCACATCCGGGTTGTACTCGTAGAAGCTGCCCTTGTACGCCAGCGTACCGCCGACCGTGCTGGCGCTGGTGATGAAGGGCTCCTGCAGCGGCGTGTAGTTGGAGACGTCGGTCACGAATCCATCGATGCTGGCGAACCCGGCCGACGTGGCCGTCGCCACCTTGGCGAACTCTGTCGCCCCGCCGCTCGAGTTGCTCGGCCAGCCGAGCCAGCCGGAGTGGCCCGAGTCGAGGAACGTGTAGACGTTGCTGATGGCGTGCAGGTGGTCGAGCGCGTACTCGACTCCGGCCTCGTAGAGCGGGCCGGCCGTCACGCAAGCGGCGACGCTGGAGTTGGTGACGACGTTGGGCAGAGAATCGGGCTCGATGACGGCCGCGATTCGCACGTCCGCGTACTTGGCCTGGCTCAGGATCGCCACGATCGGATCGATGTACTGGGTCTCGTACTGAGTGAGCCCGGCCGCCGTTGCGGGCAGTTCACCGTTCGAGGCGAGGGCGCTGCAGTCGCGCCCGGGCAGATCGTAGATGACGATGTTGGCGAGGATGGGGGTGCTGCCCTGCTTCTGGGTCAGGGCGGCGTCGAGGTGCGCCTCGAGGCCCATGCCGCCGGCCGGGCCCGCGATTGCACCAATGGAGTCCATCCAGACGGCCGTGGGCTGGGTCTCGACGGTGCGCATCTTGCCGGCGAGAGTCGGATCCGAACCCTGCTGGGCCGTGGCCTCAGCGTCCACCTCCGCCGCCCAGAGGGGGTTCACATACTGCGTTGCGCCTGCGTAAGGATTGGTCTGGTGAGCTTCCGCGAAGGCGGGTTTCGCGGCGAACGCCGCGACGAGCATGGCACTCGTTGCCAGTAACGCGACCGCAGCCATACGCCACGCGCGTGAGTAGACGGACACTGCCATTCCTCCCGATGACTGATCGCAACATTCGGTAAATATGCCGAAAGATGCGGCTCGGATTGGCCGAGTGCGGGGAATGCTAGAGGCGAGCGCCTGCGGAGGGACTTGGGAGCCTGGCGTACGGCGAGATACTCATGAACAAACTCAAGGAGCGCGGCCGCGTCGGGACGCCCTTTACTAAACGCCGGGCGGAGGTATCTCGGTCAGCCGCGCGCGGTCACGACCCCTTGACCACCGGGATCCAGACCTCGCAGCGGTAGTCGTCCGAAGTGACGTCTCCCGGCGGATAGACCTCGAGCTCGGGACCGTCGGCGTGCTCGTAGCCCGACGACACGAACCACGCGCCGTAGATCTCCGCAAACGTCTTCTGGATACCCCACGGAACGGCTCCGATCGCCTCGAAGATCGCCCACCTTGCGGCTGCCACGGTCACATCGACACAGCCGTCGGGGAGCCCCGATCGATCCGCCGGAGTCTCGATCGCGATCAGGTACGTGAAAGTCTGGCTGAGCGGCTCCATGTCGGCGCAGACGCCGGCCAGGCCGATCCGGGAGCCGGCGGGAATCGACCGCTGGAGCTTCCGGACAGCCTCCGTGCCGGACATCCGCGTCCAGAAGTTCGCGATTTCCGTTTGAGCCCGCCCCCGTTCGATCCCGGTCCGCATCGGCAAGCCAGTCAGCTTCATGGCTGGATGGCTTTCGATCCTGAAGTCCATTGCCGTGTCTCCTTCAAGGGCCGGCGACTATCGGAAGCGCGGCTATGTCGGGATCGAGACGCCTGTCTACCGTGGGCGTCTCGCAGAGCCGCCTGTCCTTGCGCAACTATGACGGACCGATCGCCCGTGGGGTCGATGGGTGGTACGCGACAACTTACACGGCTCGCCGGCTGCACTCAATGGGATTCGGAGCGGGCCGGCAACAGGAGTTGGCGAGCCTCGCCAAATCGGTCCGGATAGGGGAGTAGGGCGCGGGTTCCCGATGGTTAGTCAGCCGCCCGTCTGGACTCCGATGATCGTTCCAACGGCGAACGTGACGGCCGCCGCGGCGGCGCCGAGGAGGACCTGCCGCGCACTCGCCTAGAGCGGCGGGCGGTGCGCACTGAACTTTACGCACCCCCCGCGCGAATACAAAGCGTATGGACATTGGCGGCGCAAGAGCGTCGCCGTCCGCATGGAGGGGTCCGATGAGAGTCGCCAACGGCCGCCTGGCCATTTTCCCGTTGCTGGTACTCCTCGGCCTGAGCCTTGCCGCCTGCTCTGCTTCCTCGGGGACGTTCGCCCCGAACGCGGCACCTCAGCTGTACGGCGGTGGCGGCAAGGACATGGCGGGTATCCCTACCAGCGCCCCTGCGGCGAGCGCGGCTTCCGTGCCGGGCGAGGCGGCCGCACCCGCGACGGTCGTGCAAACAATGATCATCAAGACCGGGCAGCTGGACATGCAGGCCTCCAACCCGGAGGCTTCGGCGACCCAGGCCAATGGCATCGTGGAGAATGCCGGCGGGCGCGTGTCGGCCTCGTCGCGATCCGGCGATGCCGATGCCCTGGTCATCTCGGTCACGTACCGAATCCCGGTAGCCAAATGGGATGCGACGCTGGCCGCAATCCATCACGCCACCGGCGGGGGCACGCTGAAGATACTCAGCGAGCAGATCCAGACCCAGGACGTGACGGCATCCGCGGTGGACATGGACGCGCGCTTGACGAATCTGCGCGCCACCGAGCAGGCCCTGCTGGGCATCATGGCCAGAGCAAGCTCCATCCCCGATACCCTGGCGGTCCAGAGCCAGCTCACCACGGTCCGGGGGCAGATCGAGGAAATACAGGGAGCGCGCAACCAGCTGGGCGATCAGGCGGACTTCAGCACCTTGACGGTGCAGTTCGAGGCGTCGCCCAAGACCTCGACCACCAGCGCGGCGACGGGCTGGAGCATCAACGGCACCGTGGACGACGCCACCGCGACCCTGGTGAAGATCGGCCAGGGCCTCGCTTCCCTGGGCGTCTGGCTCCTGATCGTGGGGCTGCCGTTGGGCTTCGGACTCCTGGTCCTCTTCGTGGCCTATCGCTTGCTCCGACGGCTCCGACGCAGGCACGCTGAACCACCCGCGACAGCCTGATCCGTCCGAATCGAACGGACTCTCGACCCATAGATACGCGTGGCCGACGCGACTAAGATGATGCCCTTGGACTCTCACATGAGCTGAGCCAGAGGCAGGGATTGCGGCAACATCGCCCGGGTGGAAGATGGGACGGGGGCATGTCGTCGGGCGCGCCCCGTGGCGAACAGTCGCCCACGACCGGACGGATCCTCGAACTGCCCGATGAGGCCCACCTGCCGGACCTTGACCGGCTTCTGAGGCTGGAGGGCGGCTCGCCGGAATGGGACGCGCCATCCGTGGGGCTGATCGTCGAGGACCGGCTGGACGGCCGCCGCGTCTACCCGACGCCGCCGCGTCGCTCTCGAACGGAAAACCGTCTGCGCCGTTTGCTCGACCGGGCCACACCGCCGATGCTCCCGTTCGTATTGCTCGCCCTGGCCCAGGCGGGCACGATGCTCGCCGACGCATGGTCGTCCGGCAAGTGGACCACGCCCGACATCGCGGATCTGGCTCTCCGACTGGGATACACGTCCGCCGTGACACTCCTTCCGGCTGGCGTCCTGTTCTGGGGTTCCACCGCCCGGCGTTCGTTCATATACGTACTCGGGGGCGCCATCGCCTGGTCGACTCTGCCGGCCGCGGCGGGACTCGGTTGGTGGTTCGTGCGGCGATCGCCGAGCCTGATGGAGCAGTTTGGGTATGCCGCGGCGGTAGGCGTGGCCGCGGCCGCGCTGATCGCGGCGGTGGGTCCCGCGCTGGTGGCGTTCGGCCTGGAACGCTCCCGGAGAAGCCGAATGACCCCGATGGAGATGGCGAAGCGGGTTGCCACGCTCACGTCACTGGTAGGGCTCACCTACCTGGCTCGATGGCCGGTTACCGACGGTCCGGCGATTGGGGAAGCAGCCGGTGGCGCTGCGCTCCGTCTGGCCGAAACGGGCGCCGCCGCGGCGCTGCCGCTCGAGCTGGCGTGTCTGATGATCCTTGCCTACTCGTGCATAGAGGCAATCGTGGTCGGCGAGACGCAGGGCCGGTTCTGGCAGTTGTCCGCGGCCGGTGCCACCGTCCTTGCCGCCGCCCTGATCTATCGAATGATGGGCGGCGACCTGTTAGAGA
The DNA here is from genome assembly GCA_003153755.1 of Chloroflexota bacterium. GTDB lineage: Bacteria > Chloroflexota > Limnocylindria > Limnocylindrales > CSP1-4 > Fen-1039. The sequence continues at coordinate 28,943 of PMBG01000120.1, forward strand.
CGGTGATGTCGAGAATCCTGACCGGCAGCGGCTGGGGCAGCGCGCCGGAGACCGCCGGCATGCTGGCGGGCGGCGGGCTGATATTGCTGGCCTTCGCGACCCCAGTATGGTCGGCCGCCTGGGACGCAATGGGTTACGGCCGCGGCGCCCCCGACGACATCTTCGCCTGGGGAAACGGGGCGGAACCGGCCGGCAGCGAACCGATCCCGATGAGCGTGGTCGTGGCGGTCGCGGCAGGCGCCGACCATGCCCTTGCTCTCGACGAGCGCGGCTACGTGGGCGCCTGGGGCGACGATTCGCTGGGCCAGACGGACGTTCCCGATGGGTTGTCCGGCGTGATCGCCCTTGCTGCCGGCGACGGCTTCAGCCTCGCCCTGCGTTCCGATCGCACAGTCGCGGCCTGGGGTGCGAATGATCTCGGCCAGACCAACATTCCCCCCGGCCTTGCCGGAGTCACGGCCATCGCGGCCGGCAGGGGATTCGCGCTGGCTCTCATGGACGACGGGACCGTGGTCGGCTGGGGCGACGGCCGTTGCGGTGCGACGCCAGTCCCTTCCTGGCTGTCCGGGGTAACCGCCATTTCCGCCGGCGAGTACCACGGCCTCGCGTTGCTGCAGGACGGGGCCGTCGTGGCTTGGGGCGACAACACATACGGCCAGCTGGAAATTCCGGCGAGACTGGGACGCGCGACCGCGATTTCGGCCGGTGGCGATTTCTGCCTTGCCCTGCGTACCGACGGCACTGTCGTTGCCTGGGGCGACAATACCTACGGCCAGCTCGAGGTACCCGCGGGGCTCGCGAGAGTGACCGCAATCTCGGCCGGAGCCTTCCACGCGGTGGCCCTGCGAGCCGACGGCGATGTAGTCGCCTGGGGCGGCGGCCAGCGGCAGGGCGAGGCCGAGCATCCCTGGCGTCTGGTGGACTTCAAGGCAGTCGCCGCCGGCGACGGATTCAGCCTGGCGATCCGGGCGGCGTAGCTTGCCGCGGCCTGGGCCGAACTCAGCTTTCCCTCGGATCAGCGGCCGAAGGCAGCTCGCGCGTTCGTCAGGCCGGCATCGTAGGCGGCGATCAGGCGGTCCATCCATTCGTCCATTTCGGTGTCGACTTCACGGCGTGCCGGGTCGGCGTCGTACCACGCGATCGTCTGCTTGATCCCCTGCGAGAACGGCACGGTCTGGCGGAAATCCGGCACGAAACGCTTGATCTTGCTGTTGTCGAGCACAAGGCAGACGGAAGCGTCGCCCGCGAGCCGGCCCTCCATCTCCGGACGGCATGCCGTTATGAAGTCCGTGGGGATGTGGACGATGCGGCACTCCACGCCCGCCGCGGCCGCCGTCTGGCGGTGGATCTCGTCCCACGTCAGGGCTTCGTCGGACACGATGTGGAAGGCGTGGCCGATGGCTTGCCGACGCCCGAGCAACCCCACCAGCCCCACCGCGAAATCGCTGTTGTGCGTCAGGGTCCAGAGCGTCTGGCCGTCGCCGGGCACGATGAGGGTCTTGCCCGCACGCCACCGTGCGATCGAGCTGAAGGGCTTCTGCCAGCTGCTCACCGCAAGCGGCATCGACCAGTCGCCGTATGTGTGGGCCGGCCGCACGATCGTGATGGGGAAGCCATCTTCGCGGAGGGCCCGCATGCAACGCTCTTCGCCCGCGATCTTGCCGCGCGCGTAGTCCCAGTAGGGGTTGGCAAGCGGCGCGTCCTCGCGGATAAGCCACTGGCCCAGCGGCTTCATGTACACGCTCGTCGAGCTGATGAAGATGAACTGGTCGGTTCGATCGCGGAAGAGGCGGATGTCGCGTTCGATGTCATCGGCGCCGTAGGCGATCCAGTCCACGACGGCGTCGAACTTCTGGCCGGCCAGGACGCGCTCGGCCGCGGCTTCGTCCCGCACGTCGGCGACGAGGGTGGTGACGCCCTCGATGTCATGGCCGCCGCTGGCGCGGTTCAGGTGGACGACCTCGATGCCGCGCTGGAGGGCCAGCCGGGTGCAGGCGGTGCTGATCAGGCCGGTGCCACCCACGAACAGGACTCTCACGAACGCCTCCCGGACCGCTGCTGGCGATACTTCCCCCGGGGGCAATATACCCGGTACTCAAAAGCGCGATCGGCGCCGCTCGAAGCCGCCGAGTTCGGTCAGATAGGCAATGAGTGTGGTGGGGGCGAACAGGCGCACGGTTACCACGAAGGGTTCGAACGATGGGGGGTGGTCGTAGCTTTCGGCGACGGTAAGGACAAGGCCACGACCGGCATAGACGTAGTCCGTTACCGTCGCATCGGAGCGCGGCCGTCCCGGCCGCTCGCCGTCCGCGGCGCCGAGCTGGGCGAGCATCGGATCGGCGGCCGCGGCCGACGCGGGATCGCTGAGCTCCGCGAGCATCACTCGCGCCCCGTCGAGCCAGCAGCGCAGACCCTCTGACTCGGCGAGCGTCCTCTCGTCGTCGCCGAGCACATCCGGCCGCTCCGTCCAGCTCGGCTGTCGGCCCAGGCCCGCCAGAAGCGACGCCATGTCCAGTTCGTCGGGGAGGCCCTCGAAGTCGGCCCAGCGTCCCTCTCGAGCCGCGTCCGCCCAGCTCATCGCGGGACGGGGATCATCAGTGTCTTTCCCGGAGGGAGCGGCGTGCCCGGGTCCTGATGTCCCATCTTGTTGGCGCGCTCCAGGTCGGCTTGGGCGATGCCGTGCTGGTTCGCGACCTGGCCCCGGGTGTCCTCGGGGATCGTGGTGTGCCACCGCAGGCCGGGGACCCACAGTCGCTCGCCGCCGCCCACATCTTCGTCCGGGTCGTCCATAGGTTCACCCAATCGGTCCGACACGTTGTCGCTTCCCGTGAGACGCTTGATCTCGCCTACCTTCTGGCCTCCTTCGGGCACCATGTACTCGTCCGGTTGGTGGGCGTCCGGACTCCAGCTCGCCAGCCCGGTGAGCGGATCCTGGCTCGGGGTCTGCGGACCAAGGCCCAGAGCTTCGACATGCCCCATGAAGTACGCCGCGCGCGCGTTCGGCTCAGTGACAGTCTTCACGATCGCGTCGGCTTGGGGGGTGCTCTCGTAGGCGTGGCCGGTCACGCGACTGTCGATGTCACCTCCCGCGGCATATTCGTTGGGGTCTGGGATGGGGCTCAGGTATGGGCCCTCGACAGTCGCTCGGAGGCCCGCGTCGGCGGCGATGCTGGGCCGAACCGCCTGCCACAGCTCCATCGTCCAGTGGTCGGTCATGCCTTCGCCGAGGACATCCGAGCCCCCTCCGCCGATCGCCATCTCGGTCATCCGGTAGTTGGGGTGCGTGACCAGGTGCAGGCACTCGTGCATCAGGCCCGCGAAGAGATCCCACATGCCGGCTCGCCCCTCGAATCCCGGGTAGCGCAGCCCAACCTCAGTTCTCACCCGGTTGGTCGCCAGGGGCCACGCCCTCAGGAGGTCATTTACCTTACGGCGGCCGTCGTCCTGCGCGAGCCAGAGGTTCCGGACTCGGTCGTGCTCCTTGAGATCCTCCTTCTTGTAGGGGTTGTAGTTGTGCTCGGGCTCCACGTGATGGGCCGGCTCGTTGGAGTTGTCCATCATGTAGTCGGCATGGTCGATGATCTCCCACTCTTGCGAGTTTCTCTGACTCGCGTCCTCCAGGTTGTTCATCGAGCTTCCGGGGTGCCAAGAGCCGGTGGGCTTCCGGCTGGCCATCGTGATTTCCTTGCCGAAGAAGCTTTCGACTTCCTTCTGGGAAACTTCACCGATCCGCTTGGCGTGATCCATGTCGGTTGCAGGAGTAGCCAGCAGCGAGTCCATCTTCCCCTGATACGAGTCATCCAGAGCGGCGAATGTCTTGGTCTCGTAGTCCCCGCCGGGACCCGTCCCGATCATGTCCGGCGTGTCGGTGATGCCGCCCGCCCCGCCCGAGCCCTTGCCGGGTACCAGGCCGAGCTCGTCCTGGACTTTGAGCTCCTTCGTGATATCCAGCGGTGTCGTGTCGTCGAGGATCGTGCGGGTGGGTCCGGCAATGCCATTGGCTTGCAGCGCGTCCAGGACGCCCCACGTACGAATGCCCGCGACCCCGTCCACCTGAAGTCCGTGGCGGCCCTGGAACTCAACGACCGCGGAGTACGTCTTCGCGCCGAAGTCTTCGTCAACCTCCAGCAGCGGGTCGGCCACTCCTTGCTCGTTCAGCCGCTCCTGGAGTTCACCGACCTCCGGTCCGCTGCTGCCCCAGCGGAGCTTCGGATGGGGCTCGGGCTTGTCGACGATGCGCTGCACGACGGCGCCGCCACCGGCCACTGCCGCGTTGGGCGTCGTGTGCGCGGCCGGCGCGGGCCCCACGGCGGCGTCGCGCTCTCCAGGTCGTAACGACTGCACGAGGCGACCTACGGCGGCGTTGCCCGCGGCACCCTGGAGCCACAGCAGGGTTTGCGGGCCGAACGCAAGGCTCGGCCCCTGTTCGGCGCCTCCCAGACCGGGGTCGAGCCCGAACGACGCCGGGCGTGAGCCCAGCCCGTCCTCCGATGGCGCCCGCCCGGGTAGCGGGCGCCCCTTCACGGTCCCCGTCTCCGCGCGAACGTCGCCCATCCCAGCATCCTACGAACGAACGTATCGGCGGCGAGTGCCTGCCGGGCCGCCGATCGGGTAGGTGTGATTGCCCTTTCGTGCAAGGGCCGCCGAATCTGCCGGGTGCGCTTGGTGGAACTTGGTGGGTGCCCCGGATCGGCGGACGTAGTCTGGTCCGACCGGCGAGTCCGGGCGACTGCTTCCTTGTCCTGGGAGGCTCGCGACGACGGGAGTATTCGGTCGATGAAGACCACGATCGGCGGATACCTCATCCAGCGGCTGCAGGAGCATGGAGTTGCCCATGTCTTCGGCGTGCCCGGCGACTTTGTGCTCACCTTCATGCACCAGATCGAAGACAGTCCGCTCAGGCTGATCACCACCTGCGACGAACAGGGGGCGGGCTTCGCCGCCGACGCCTATGCGCGCCTCAACGGGCTCGGCGTGGTCGCGGTCACCTATGGCGTGGGTGGGCTGAAGATCGCGAACACCACCGGGCAGGCCTACGCCGAGAAATCGCCCGTGGTCGTCATCAGCGGCGCCCCAAGCATGGACGAGCGCCGGCGGCACCCGTTGATCCACCACAAGGTGCGGTCCTACGACACGCAGTTCCGCGTCTTCCAGCAACTCACCGCGGCCGCGACCGTCCTCGATGACGCGGATTCCGCCGCCTCGGAAATCGACCGGGTCCTTGCCGTTGCCCGGCACAACAGCTTGCCCGTCTACATCGAGCTCCCCCGGGACATGGTCGACTGCCAGATCGATCGTCCGGCGTCGCCAGCGGTAAGCGCCCCGGAGAGCGATCCCCAAACGCTGGCCGCGGCAGTGGACGAGGCTGTGGCGTGGATCAACCGGGCCCAACGGCCCGTGATCGTCTTCGGTGTGGAGCTTCACCGCTTCGGGCTGCAGGACGTGGTCATGCGGTTCATCGAGGAGAGCGGGATTCCGGCGACGGTAACGCTGCTGGACAAGGGCGCGATTCCCGAACGCCACGACGGGTTCCTTGGCGTGTATGCCGGCGCTCTCGGACGCGAGGATGTCCGGGAGTATGTCGAGGGAAGCGACTGCCTGATCATGCTCGGCACGCTGCTCACCGACATGAATCTGGGCAGCTATACGGCCAGGCTCGATCCCGCGCGCTGCATCAACGCGACACGCGACCGGCTGGCAGTGGGGCTGCATATATTCGAGCGGGTCCAGCTCGAGGACTTCGTGGCGGGTCTGGTCGCGCCGGGCGTCCTCCCCCGGCACGTTGACGACCATCCGCGGGCGCCGATCAGGGAAGACGCTCGCGTGACGGCCGGCACAGGCGACGATCCGATCACCATCGCCCGCCTCTTCGACCGGCTCGAGCCGTTCCTCACCGACGACATGGTGGTTCTTGCCGACCCGGGCGACGCGCTCTTCGCGTCGATCGACCTACCGGTGCAGGGGGCGCGGGCGTTCCTGGCCCCGGCCTTCTATGCCTCGCTCGGCTTCGCGGTGCCGGCGGCGATCGGTGCGCAATGCGCATGCCCCGACTCTCGGCCGCTCGTGCTGGTGGGAGACGGCTCGTTCCAGATGACCGGAGTGGAGCTGTCCACCTGCGCCAAGTACGGGCTCGACCCGCTGGTCATCGTGCTCAACAACGGGGGCTACACGACCGAACGCCTGATCCTCGACGGCGGCTTCAACGACATACAGCCCTGGGACTTGAGCAAGCTCCCGGCGTTGCTGGGCGCCGGCCGCTCTCACGTCGTGAACACCGTCGGCGATCTGGAAACGGCACTTGAGGCGGCGAGCGTCCGCGACGGGCAGTTCTTCCTGATCGAGGTGCGGCTGGACAAGAGCGACGTCTCGCCGGCGCTGGTCCGCCTCGGCGAACGACTGCAGAAGGCGGCGACGGCCGGGATGGAGAGCACGTCCGTTGCCTCTGCGGCGCGTCCGCCGGGTGGCCGGACCACCGGCTGATCGATTGCGGCAGGCCGACATGGTCCGCGGATGTAGCCGCGCTACACGGCTTGGTCGTTTGGGTGCATCGCGCCGGTCACGTACGGCGCGATTCGGCACTGCACCGCCGTGGGCGACCCGCATGGCGCAATCGATGAGCGGGTAGCCGGGGCAGAATCTCGTTTTCGTGTCAACTTCCTCTTCTGACTGCCAAGGGCCAGTTGAGCGAGGTTGTAATGAGCCGGGTATTCGCGCTGATCGGCGTCGCGAGCGTGCGCTTCCGTTTCCTGATCGTGGTCGCCTGGGTCGCGATAACGATTCTTGCCGTCCGAAGCCTGCCTTCCCTTGGCAGCGTCGCCAAGAACACCACGAGCGGATTCCTGCCGTCCAACGTGGCGAGCGTTCGGGCCTCGAACATGGCTTCGCCCTTCGTAGACGTCAGCCTCGGGACGGCCACGCTTGTGGCGGTTCGCGACGGCGGCCTGACTCCCTCCGACAACGCCGCGATCGACCGTCTCGAGACGCGGATCAAGGGGATCGACACCGTGAAGGTCGTCGTGGATACCGGGATCTCCGGTGACGGCGCCGCCCGCCAGATCTTCATCGAAGCCGCGATCGTCTCGTTCACGGACGTGGCCCCCGCCGAGATGCTGGTCACGGCAATTCGCGATGCGGCTACCACGGCCGCGTCGCCCGGAATGCAGGTGCATCTCACCGGCGAGATTCCGGACCTCGTCGACAACGCAAAGGCGTCCGGCAATTCGCAGGATCGAACGCAGCTGTTCTCGCTGCTGTTCATTCTGGTCTTGCTGGTGCTTGCCTATCGGGCGCTGCTGGCGCCCTTCCTGACGCTCATCCCCGCCGTGCTGGTCCTCACGCTGGCCGGGCCTGTCATCGCTCAGGCGGCAAGCGCCGGCATCCAGGTCTCTTCGATCACGCAATTCATGCTCATCGTCCTCATTCTCGGCGCCGGCACGGATTACGGGGTCTTCCTGGTCTTCCGGGTTCGCGAGGAATTGCGTCGCGGCCTATCCGGCCCGGATGCGGTGATCCGGGCGGTGACCAGGGTGGGTGAGTCGATCACGTTTTCGGCGTTCACGGTGATCGCGGCACTGTCCGCGGTTGCGCTTGCCGAGTTCGGCCTCTACCAGAGCATGGGTCCGTCCCTGGCTATCGGTATCGCAATCATGCTCGCGGCGGGTCTCACGCTCCTGCCCGCATTGCTTGCCATCTTCGGCCGGGCCGTCTTCTGGCCGACGAACGTCAGCCACATCGAGAAGGATCACGTCGGGATCTGGGACCGCGTCGGCATCATCGTGACCCGGCGGCCCGCGCTGACCCTGGTGCTCGGGCTGATCCTGTTCGGCGGCATGGCGGTAACGCTGCTGAGCACGGGCACTTCCGGTTTCGGTAACGGCTCGACCACGACGGCGGGTTCCGATTCGGCCGCCGGAGCCGCGGCACTGGACGCCCACTTCCCATCCTCGAAGATCGTCCGCACCCTTGTGCTGTTCAAGTTCGATCAGCCGGTGTGGCAGAACCCGGACAAGCTCGCGACCGTCCAGGCCGGACTCCTTGGCCTGCCGCAGTTCAAGAGCGTCGTAGGACCGCTCAATCCGAACGGTATCGCGCTGACCACGAGCCAGCTGACCGAGCTGCACACCGCTCTGGGACCGCCGTCGCTCTTGCCGCCGGTGCCCACCACGACGTCGGTGCCCAAAGAGCTGTACAACGCCTACCGCGCCGAGGGTCAGCTGATAAGCCCGGACGGCCTCACGGTCGAATACTCCGCGGAGGTTGGCGGCGCGGACCAATCCAGCCCTGCGGCGCTCGACACCGTCCCTGGCCTGCGCGCTGCCGTGGATCGCGTCGGCGCCTCGGCCGGCGCCACCGAGACCGGCCTGCTCGGAAACCTGGAGTTCTCGTACGACATCCGGGCCATCTCCGCGTCCGACCTCGAGCGGATCATCCCCATCGTGGCGGTTCTGATCGCCATCTTGCTCGCGGCGGTGATGCGGAGCGCCGTGGCGCCTCTGTATCTCGTCGCCAGCGTCGTCCTCTCGTATCTCGGCGCGCTGGGCTTGACGGGGATCTTGTTCGTCCGGCTGGGTGGTCAGGCCGGCCTCAACTTCGTACTGCCCTTCCTGATGTTCGTGTTCCTCATGGCGCTCGGCTCGGACTACAACATCCTGGTCATGAGCCGGATACGAGAGGAGGCGCACCATCTCCCGCTGCGCGACGCGGTGGCCAGGGCCATCGGGAAGACCGGAAGCACGGTCACGACCGCGGGCGTGATCCTTGGCGGCAGCTTCGCGGTTCTCGCGATCTCGGTGGGAGGAACCGCCAGTGCCGACCAGATCCAGCAGATCGGTTACGGCATCGCCGCGGGCGTGCTCATGGATACGTTCTTCGTGCGTTCGCTGCTTGTGCCGTCGGCCGTCGTCCTTCTGGGCAGATGGAACTGGTGGCCCACGAGTCTCGGCGTCGACGAGCCCTCGGCCACGACGGGTTCGCCGCTGAGTCCGGCTGCGCAGGAGATGCCCGGAGGCTAGCCGCGTCCAATGGCGCCCGCCTGGCGGATCGGCCCGGCTCCGCGCGCCGCACTGTCCCGCGGGTCGGCCATGCTGGATCGCAAGTAGTCGCCCAGGAGGCCGACAAATGAGCACCCCTTCGACACGCGCACTCACCTTCGCGCTGGTTGTCGCAGCCGCCCTTGTAGCAGTGGGTGCCTGCACGGCGTCCGCCGGAACCGCGGCGCCGGCCGGATCCGCAGGCAACTCGAAGCCCGCCTCCGCCGCGGCGGTTGTGGCTACCTCCGGCCCGAAGGTCGTGTCGTCGGCCCCCGATTGGCCCGTATATCACTTCGACTCAGGCAGAAGCGGCAACTACCCGTCGTTCCCCGCGTTCGACGGTTCTCTCATCGCCGGCTGGTCTGCCGCGCTCGACGGTGCCGTCTACGCCGAACCGCTCGTAGTCCACGGCACTGTCATCGCCGCGACCGAGGGCGACAGCGTCTACGCAATCGACCCCACGAACGGCTCGATCCTGTGGCGCCGGAACCTGGGTACCCCCGTTCCGCTTTCCACCTTGCCGTGCGGCGACATCGATCCGCTGGGAATCACCGGGACGCCGGCCTATGACCTGGTCACTGGCTCGATCTTCGCGGTGGCCGAGGTGACCGGACCGCAGCACATCCTCTACGCCCTCAACTCGGTCACCGGCGCGGTGCTCTGGTCCAGGAACGTGGATCCTGCCGGCGACGACCCCGCCACTCACCAGCAGCGCCCGGCACTCGCGGTGGCCAACGGGCTGGTGTATATCGGTCTTGGCGGACTTGCGGGCGATTGCGGTCAGTATGTCGGCGAAGTCGTGGGCGTCCCCGCGAGCGGCCAGGGCGCCACGATCTCCTACCGAGTACCCACCAGCCGTGAGGGGGCGGTGTGGGCAACGGGCGGACCCGTTATCGATGCCACCGGCAACGTATACGTCTCGGTCGGCAACGGGGCATCGACTACGACCTACGACGGCACCGACTCGGTTGTCGAGTTGTCGCCCACCCTCCAGCGCCTGGGCTTCTTTGCTCCTTCAAGCTGGGCTGCCGACAACGCGGGAGACGCCGATCTGGGGTCGTTGAGCCCGGTGCTCCTGCCTGGTGGCTGGGTCTTCATCGCGGGCAAGAGCGGCACCGGCTATGTCCTGCATCAGGGAGCGCTCGGCGGAATCGGAGGGCAGGTATCGTCCGCCTCGGTTTGCACCGGATTCGGCGGCGCGGCGTTCGACGGTGACACCGTCTACGTTCCTTGCGTAGGTTCGCTGCGCGAGGTCCAGGTGGGTGCAGGCGGCACGCTCTCGCCCGGTTGGTCATCGAACGCGGCCGGAGGGCCGCCCGTCATCGGCGGCGGAGCGGTCTGGAGCGTAAACACCTCGACCGGTCGGCTCGTGGCCCTCAACCCCGCCAATGGGGCAACCATGGCGTCGATCGCCGTGGGCAGCGTGCCGCATTTCGTGTCGCCCACCCTCTGGCAGAATCAGATCTTCGTTGGGACGTCGGCGGGCATCACGTCCACCTCGGTGACACCTGCCCCGGTCCCCACGGCAGGGACCTACCACCCGCTCACCCCGACCCGGCTGCTTGACAGCCGTTCGGGGATTGGGTTGTCCGGCGCGTTTACGTCGCACGTAGCAAGGACATTCCAGGTCACGGGCGGTGTTGTGCCCGCCGGCGCCACGTCCGTCACGGGCAACCTCACGGTCACCGAGCAAACGAGCCGTGGCTTCTTGTTCATCGGCCCGGTTGCGGAAGCCCAGCCGGCGACTTCGAACCTCAATTTTCCGACCGGAGATGACCGTGCCGTGGCGGTGACGGCCGCACTCGGCTCCAATGGCACGTTGTCGGTGACCTATGCGGCGCCTGTCTTCGGTCCCACCGCGCACGTCGTCTTCGACATCACCGGCTACTTCACCCCGGACAAGACCGGGGCAACCTATCACCCGCTGACCCCGTCTCGGCTCCTGGACACTCGAAACGGCACAGGAGGCCTGTCGGGACCGTTCGTGTCGCATGTGGCCCGGTCGTTCGCCGTTGCGGGCGGGGGCAGTGTGGTTCCCTCGTCCGCCACCGCAGTTACGGGCAATGTCACGGTGACCGAGCAGACCAAGACGGGCTTTCTCTACGTCGGACCGAATGCGGCGGACAACCCGACCAGTTCCACACTCAACTTTCCTCCTGGGGATGACCGGGCAAACGGTGTTACGGTCGCGCTCGGGGCGGGAGGCACGCTCGCCGTTACCTACGCCGCTCCGGTGCTTGGCCCAACCGCGCACGTGATCTTCGACGTGACCGGATACTTCACGCCCGATCTCACCGGCGACACGTATGTGCCGCTTAACCCCACCCGGATCCTGGACAGCCGCTCCGCGATCGGCCTTTCGGGCGCTTTCGCGTCGCACGTGGCCCGGGCGCTGCAGGTCACCGGACAGGTCGTGCCGGCGACGGCGGCCGCTATAACGGGCACTCTCACGGTGACGCAACAGAGCAGTCTGGGGTTTCTCTTCGCCGGGCCCGCACCCGCGAACGACCCTTCGAGTTCTACCCTGAACTTCCCGGCCGGCGACGATCGGGCGAACGCCGTCACCGTGGGCCTGAGCAGCGGGGGAACGGTGTCGATCACGTACGCGGCCCCCAAGCTCGGCCAGACCGCCCAGGTGATACTCGACGTTACGGGCTACTTCTCGCCGTAGGGTGGCCGGGTAGCGCCCGCGCGGACTCGGCAACGGGTTCGTCGGCACGGGTCCGCGGCGCGAGGCGGGTGGGTATGCTTTCCGCGTATGAAGGACTATCTCGGCGACCCCGCTTTCCCCGATGACGTCTGGGCCGCGGCAGAGCCTGAGGCGGAAGGCATGGACCGGGCTCCGCTGGAGGCCGGGCTCGCCCACATCGATTCCCAGGGACTCGGTGTCCACTCGCTACTTCTCGTAAGGCGCGGCCGCATCGTGCTGGAGCGGTACGGCTCGGACGAGGGTCGTCGGCTGACGCCTGCGGATGCGCATCAGGTTCATTCGACCACCAAGACGCTCACGTCGATGCTGATCGGGCTCGCCATCTCCGAAGGCCGGCTGCCGTCGGTGGACGCGCCGGTCGTGGACTACTTCGAAGAGGGGGAGATCGAGCTCAGGAGCCCGGCCAAGGACCGCATCGCGATCGGCGATCTGCTCACCATGCGGAGCGGCCTGGATTACGAGGAAGGTCTACCGGAGAACGGCCGGATCATGGCCGAGGAATACGCCGCGAAGGTGTTCCTCTCTCGCCGGATGGTCGCGGACCCGGGCACTCGCTGGAACTACAGCACCGGCGACTCGCAGATCCTGTCCGAGGTTCTCCGCAGGGTTACGGGCAAGACGCCTCTCGAGTACGCGCGAGAACGACTGCTGGAGCCGCTCGGCATCCGGGACTTCGAGTGGGGCGCCGATCGCGGCGGGACACAGCGCGGCGGCACCGGCCTGTCCATGCGCCCACGGGACCTTGCCCGCTTTGGCTGGATGCTCCTGTGCGGAGGCCGGTGGAACGGGGCGCAGCTTGTTCCCGAGGCCTGGCTCCAGGTGGCGACGCGGAAGCACGTCGTCGCCGACTCGGGCTACACGCCGGGCGAAGTGTACGGGTACCACTGCTGGATTCCGCGGTTCGGCGGCTTCGCCACCCGCGGATACATGGGGCAGAACATGTACGTGCTGCCCGAACTCGAGCTGCTGGCCGTCTTCACCGGCGCGCTCGTGCCCACCGAGAATGCGGATGCCACCCTCGACGATTTCGTGAGCACCTACATCCTGCCGGCAGTCCGGGTCACCGCCTTGAGGCCGTAGCGCCGGGCACGACCGCATCCTTTGGTGGTCCGGCTGGTGGCACCCGGTCCCGTCGCGGACATTCCTCGGCACCGACTCGCCTAGGATGCGGCCGTGTCACGGACCCGTAGCAGTAGGCGCCAGAGATGCCGGATGCCAGGGAGAACGACTGGAATAGCAGTATCGAGGCCGACTTCCGCGCCCACGGTGGCCAGATCACCGAGGGCCCGCTCAAAGGGGCGTCGCTCCTCCTCCTGACCTCCACCGGAGCCAGATCCGGTCTGCCGCGACTGGCGCCCGTGGGCTACCACCTGGACTCGGGGCGATACATCGTGGTCGGGTCGAACAGCGGCCGGGACGAACAGCCATCCTGGCTGGCGAACGTCGTCAAGGATCCGGTAGTGACCGTGGAAGTCGGAGCGGAGAAGTTCCGAGCACGGGCCTGGATCGCGGAAGGAGCCGAACGCCGCCGGCTGCTCGACGACCGGATCGCGGCCATCCCGCAGTTCGGCGCGTACGAGAAGATGACGAAGCGGGAGTTGCCGGTCCTGATCCTGGAACGAATCGACTGACGCAGGAGACTCACGATGGCCGACGAGCGCTGGAACCTCCTGGACGACTACCTGGCCGGCGAGCTGCTCCCGACGGACGCAGCGCTCGACGGCGCCGTGCGTGCGGGAATGGACGCCGGAATGCCGCAGATCCAAGTGTCGCCCACCCAGGGCAAGATGCTCTATCTCCTGGCCAGAATGGTCGGGGCAAGGAGGATCCTGGAGATCGGGACCCTGGCGGGCTACAGCACCATCTGGTTGGCTCGCGCACTGCCGGCAGACGGACGTGTCGTCACCCTTGAGCTGGCACCCGAGCACGCTCGCGTGGCTGAATCCAACTTCCGGAACGCCCGCCTGGAGGCGAAGATCGAGATCCGCGTCGGTCGGGCAACCGACTCGCTCGCCGTGCTGATCGCCGAGGGCGCGGCGCCATTTGACCTCGTGTTCGTAGACGCCGACAAGGAGCGCAACTCCGAGTACGTGGAGATGGCGCTGCGCCTGTCACACACCGGGACCATCATCGTGGTGGACAACATCGCACGGCAGGGCGCCGTTCTGGACGCTGACAGCGATGACCCGGCCGTTCAGGGCATCCGCAGGATGATGCACTTCATCGGCGCGGAGCCGCGGCTCGAAGCAACCGCCATACAGACCGTCGGCGTGAAGGGCTACGACGGCTTCGCACTGTTGCGGGTCACGGAGTGACACGCGGCTCGCGCCTGCCGGCGCCACGACCTAGCGGCCGGAAGCCGGATCTCCGGCGCTACTGCCTCGGCAGCTCGTCGAGCATCTCGCCGTCCGGACCGAGCAGCTGCAACAGGATCGGGACGGTGCCCATTGCGTGCGTGGAGCAGCTCAGGCAGGGGTCGTAGGCGCGGACCAGGGCCGAGATCCGGTTGAGGGCGCCTTCCTGGATCTTGTTGCCGTCGACGAACCGTTTGGCTACCTGCAGGATGCCGCGGCCGATGGCCAGGTTGTTGTGGCCGGTCGCGACAATCAAGTTGGCCCACGTCATGGCGCCGTTGTCGTCCACCTTGTAGTGGTGGATGAGCGTGCCGCGAGGAGCTTCGATTATGCCGACGCCTTCGAGGTTGTTCACGCCGGCGTGCGCTCGGACCTTGGTCGACAGGATCGCCGGGTCGTCGAGCAGCTCCTGCATGCGCTCGAGGGCATAAAGCGCCTCGATCAGACGGGCGTAGTGGTAGTGGAAGCCGCTTTGGACGATACGGCGCGCAGCCCCGACGCCCAGGCGCTGCCGGTATTCGGCGAGCTCGATGTCCGCGGCAGGCGTGCCGCATCTGTCGGCGACGTTGAGGCGGGCCAGCGGGCCCACGCGGTAGATGCCGTCGGCCAGGCCCACGGGCCTGTAGTACGGCGCCTTGAGGTAGGAGTCCGGCAGCGTCGCTTCGGCGATGTAAGTGGCGTAGTCGTCGGGTCGCACCTGATCCGCGACGATCTCGCCGTCGGAGCCCACGAAGCGCAGCTTGCCGTCGTAGAGGCGTAGCGAGCCGTCCGGCCCAACCAGGCCGCAATACATGGTTGGGAAGTTGGAGAAGGAGTCGATCTCGTCGGGGAAGCCGTCGAGCGTGTTCTTCCAGAGCGCGATTGTGCGCTTCACGATCTCGACCGCTGCCGGCAGTTCCTCGAGAGTCTTCTCGCGTGCGGCCGGATCCAGCGGGGCGTTGACGCCGCCGGGCACGGTCCACGATGGGTGGATGCGCTCCTTTGCGAGCCGCTCGATCACCTGCTGTCCGAACTTGCGCAGGACGATGCCGTCGCGCAGCGCGTCCGGGTGTTCCGCGAGCAGGCCCGCGACATTGCGCTTGGCGGGATCGAAGTCCATCCCGAGCAGCAGGTCCGGCGCCGAAAGGTAGAAGAACGACAGCGCGTGCGATTGCACGATCTGCGCCATGTGCACGAGCTCGCGCAGCTTTGCCGCGGTCTCAGGGATGCGGACGGCCATGATCGAGTCGCACGCCTTGGACGACGCGAGCAGGTGGCTGATGGGACAGATGCCGCAGATGCGCGACGTGATCGACGGCATCTCGTAGTACGGCCGTCCCTCGGTGAACTTCTCGAACCCGCGGATCTGGGTCACGTGGAACTGCGTGTCGGTGACCTGGCCCGCGTCGTCGAGCTTGATCGTGACCTTCGCGTGGCCCTCGATACGGGACACGTGGTTGATCGTGAGCCTCTTCACGGCGGGCTTCATGGCCTCCGGTGCGAGCCCTGTGGTTGCGGGCGTGGTCTTGCTGGTGGTCATGTCGCGCCTACCCGAACCGCAGCTTGGAGCCGAGCTCCGGCAGCCGGCCTTCGAGCAGCTCCCCGATCACGAAGAGGATCGCGTCGGGTTTGGGCGGGCAGCCGGGAACGTGTACGTCCACCTTGATGGCCGCCTGAAGCGGCTCCGCCTGCTTCAGAAGCCCCGGCACGCCGTCCGTTGGAACGCCCGCGCTTTCGGCCGCGCCCTCGATGTAGACGCGCTCGAGCAGCTTGCGGGTGGGAATGCCGTTCCTCATGGATGGCACGTTCCCCGTGACCGCGCAGTCGCCGAGCGCAACGACGATCTTGCTGCGCGCCCTGGCCGTCTTGGCGAGCTTCAGGTCGTCCTGGCTGCTAACCGCTCCTTCGATCAGGGCAACGTCGACACCCTCGGGCCACTCCTGAGCGTCCACGAGCGGGCCGAACACGATGTCGGCGCTCTTGAGCACGCCGACGATGCCCTCGTCCAGGTCCAGCAATGACATGTGGCATCCGGAGCAGCCGTCGAGCCAGCAGGTGCCGATCTTCACCTTGTCCATCACATGCCCTCGCGCATGGTGGTCAGGCGGCTGACGACGGCCCGCTTCTTGGTCATTTCCTCGACGCCCCATCCCTTCTCTGCCATGGCGCCTGTCGGGCACGCCTGAACGCACTTGCCGCAGCTGGTGCAGGACGTCGCTTCGCCCCACGGCCGCTGCAGCTCCGACACGAGCCGCGACCCGATACCCCTGCCGGCTATGTCCCAGACATGAGCGCCCTCGATTTCGGCGCACGTGCGGACGCATCGCGAGCACAGGACGCAGCGATTGTGGTCGAGCACGAAGCGCGGATGCGTGGTGTCGACCGACAGTCGCGGGTAGTTGTATGGATATCGGACGTGGGTGACACCGTGCTCCTGCGCCAGGGACTGCAGCTCGCAGTGCCCCGATGAAACGCAGACGGAGCACACGTGGTTTCGCTCAACCAGGAGCAGCTCGAGCGCGATCTTTCGGTAGGACTGGAGTTGAGGGGAGCTCGTGGCAACGGCCAGGCCCTCCTGCACCGGAGTCGTACAGGCGGGGAGCAGGCGCGCGGCTCCCGCGACTTCGACCATGCAAAGCCGGCACGCCCCAACGGCACTCAGCCCTTCCATATAGCAGAGCGCCGGTATGTACTTGTTGTTGGCGCGCGCGACCTCGAGGATGGTCTGACCGGCCGTCGCCGCGATCACCTCGCCGTCGATTCGGACCTTCACCTTCTCGGTCAAGGCGGGCCTCCCTATCTCTCGATGCTGCGGAGGTCGCAGCGCAGGCAGCGTGACGTTTCGGCCTTGGCGGCCACGGCGGTGAGTCCGAGCGAAACCTCGGCGTACGACTGCACCCGCTGGGCAGCCGGCATCTCGCCGGGTACGTGGCGGCCCATCTCGTTGGGCGTCTCGGGCGCCTCCATCTGGTAGGCGAAGTCGGGGACGAGCGTGGTGAAGCGCTCGACTCCCATCAGCCGCTTGTCGATGTTGCGCGCGGCCTTCTTGCCGATGCCCATCGCGTTCGATACGTTCGAGGCCCCGGTGATGAGGTCGCCGCCGGCGTAGAACCGGTCGCGGCTGGTTTCGAGCGAGTAGCGGTCCACCTCGAGTGTGCCCGCCTCCTGGATCTTCAGACCCGACGCCTTGCAGAAGTCCGGGTCCACCTTCTCGCCGACCGCCAGGATCACGCTGTCGCAGTCGATGCGGATGACTTCGTCCGTGGGTACCGGCCGGCGGCGACCCGAGGTGTCGTACTCGCCGAGCTTGGTTCGGACGGCCTCCAGCGCATGGACCTTGCCATCCTTGCCGCCCACGATGCGATGTGGGGCGGCGAGATACAGCAGCTTGGCACCCTCGTGCTCGGCGGCAAGTATCTCCTCGGGGATGGCCGGCATGTCCTCGCGCTCGCGCCGGTAGACGATCGTCACGTCCGCGCCCAGGCGCCGGGCCGTTCGAGCTGAGTCGATGGCGGCGTTGCCGCCACCGATGACCACGACGCTCTTGCCGATCGGGACCTGCTGGTCGCGTGACACGGCCTCCAGGAAGGGCAGCGCGGGCATCACCCCGGTCAACTCGGTGCCGGGCAGGTACACCCAGCCTTCCTTCCACGTGCCGATTGCCAGGAACACGGCCGCGTGCTTGGCGCCCAGATCGTTGAGCGTGACGTCGTCGCCTACGCTCACGTTGAACTCGAACTTCACGCCCAGGCGCTCGATGAGCTCGATCTCCTTGTCCAGCACCTTCTTGGGCAGGCGGTACTCGGGCAGCGCGTAGCGGAGCATGCCGCCTGCCTGAGGCCGCGACTCGTACACCGTGACCGAGTGGCCGAGCAGCGCAAGGTAGTAGGCGCAGGCGAGGCCGGTGGGGCCCGCCCCGACGATGCCGATCTCGTGCCCGGTGGGCTCGAGCTTTCGTTCGAGCACGCGGGCGACCATAGACTCGAACTTGCCGGTCAGGAACACCTCGTCGGCGATCTGGCGATGCACGTCGCGCATGTTCACGGACTCGTCGATCGCGGCGCGGCGGCAACGGTTGTCGCAGGGGTGCTGGCAAACGCGGCCGGTGGAGGCGGGCAGCGGGTTGTCCAGGATCACCGACAGGAACGCGTCCTCAACCCGATCTTCCTTGTAGAGCTGGAGGAACCGCGGGATGTTCATATGGAGCGGGCACGAGTTCTCGCACGGGGACAGAGCCAGGTCCTCGCAAACGCCGGCGCGGCAGCGCTTCGCAAGGATGTGGTCCTCGAATTCGTGCCGGAAGTGGCGCAGGCTCGTGAGGACCGGGTTTGGCGCGCTCATGCCGAGTTGGCAGAGCGAGGTGTCGCGGACCATACGGCACAGCTCATCGAGCTGCTCGATGTCCTCATTCGTGGCCGTGCCCACGGTGAAGCCGTTGAGTATGCGCAGCGCCTTGTCCAGGCCGACGCGACACGGGATGCACTTGCCGCAGCTTTCCGAGTGCGTGAACTCGATGAAGTAGCGGGCGANNTCCACCGGCGTGTCGAACATCTCGACCGGGATGCACCCGCCCGATGGACCGCCCGTCTGGACCGCCTTGATATCGCGGCCGTTGGTACCGCCTTCGCCGATGTCGTAGATGAACTTGGCGAGCGGCGTGCCGAGCGGCATCTCCACGAGGCCGGTGCTGTGAACCTTGCCGACCAGCGAGAACACCTTGGTGCCCGCGCTCTTTGCGCTGCCGGTCTCGGTGAACCACGCGGGGCCCTTCGAGACGATGGGGGCGACGTTGTACCAGGTCTCGACGTTGTTGATGTTGGTGGGCTTGCCGTACAGGCCTTTCTGGGCCGGGAACGGGGGGCGTGAGCGCGGACGGCCCGACTGGCCCTCCAGCGACGCGATAAGTGCCGTTTCCTCGCCGCAGACGAACGCGCCGGCGCCTTCGACGGTCTGGATGTCGAAGGCGAAGCCACGACCCAGAATGTCCTCGCCCAGGAGGCCGTAGGCCCGTGCCTGTTCGATGGCACGCTCCACGCGCAGCACCGCGAGCGGGTACTCGGCCCGGATGTAGATGATGCCCTTGGGAGCGCCGGTCACATAGCCGGCGATCATCATGCCTTCGAGCAGGGCGTGCGGGTCCGATTCGATCTCGTTGCGGTTCATGTANNGCGTTGCAGACGATGTACTTCTCGGGTCCGGCGGCCTTCGCGAGGAAGTCCCACTTCGTGCCGGTCAGGAAGCCCGCGCCACCGCGGCCGCGAAGCTTGGAAGCCTTGATCTGCTCGATGACGGCGGTTGGGGTCTGGTCGATCAGGACCTTGTAGAGGGCCTGGTACCCGCCGATCGCGATGTAATCCTCGATGTCGTCCGGGTTGATCAGCCCGCAGTAGCGCAGGACGATCTTCACCTGCCCGTT
>PMBG01000014.1 GCA_003153755.1 Chloroflexota bacterium
TAGTTCCAGAAGACGGCGCCGACAACAAGCGACATGAGCAGCTTTCTGCTGCCCACTGACTCGCCGATGAGCGACACGGAGAGCGCGCCGGCGATCGCGTAGACGAGGAACGCGACCTCCCAGCCGAAATACCGCTTGGTTAGGTTGAAGTTGCGCTCAACGAAGGCGTAACTGGCACGCGCTTCGCGAGTAATCGAAGTCAACGGAGTGTCTCCTTTGGCCGGCCGTTGATCGGCGCGGCAGCGGGCTTGCGGCCCGGCGCGGTTTCCCGATCCTGTGATCGGGTCCTAGCGCCGGGCCGAAAGCTGGAGGGGCGCGTCGGACGCGAGTACGAGTCCGACTCGTACCAGGCTGCGTCCGACGCTCCGGCGCACAGACCGGCGGCTCACCTGCTCCGGGTTGTGGATCCGGTTGAGGAGGATCTGCTCGATCTCGCGCTGTCGATCGTTGTGGATGACTCGAGCCATCTGGTGGTTCGGGAACATGAACATGACTAATCCCCTTTCGGAGGTGGTTGGTTTGAGGTTGTGCCTGGGCCGCATGGCATTCACCTAGCGGGCCGGGTCGGCTTCGCCTTCCGAGTCCAGCTCTGCCGGATCGATGTCGTCGTCGAGGGATCGGCCGGTGTACTGCATGAACACGCTCTCGAGCGTGGGGACGAGCCCGTGCTCGGCGGCAACTTTGGCCTTGAGCCGCTCCGGCGTTCCTTCCGCCGTAAGCCGCCCGCCGGCCAGGATTCCGATTCGCCCGCAGAGCCGGTCCGCCTCCGCCAGGTCGTGAGTCGTGAGCACGATCGTGGCGTCATGGTCGGCCTGGAGTTCCTCGATGAACGTCTGAACGTCCAGCTTCGAGCGCGGATCCAGTCCCGTTGTCGGTTCATCCAGCAACAGAAGCGCCGGNNGCGACCTTCTGCTGCATACCCCGGCTCATCTGTTCGACGGGCCGGCTCATCCGCTTCTCGCCGATGCCGAGACGCGCCAGAATCCTGGCCGCCTCGCCGCGGGCCGCCCGGGCGTCGAGCCCGTACAGCCGAGCTGCGAACGAAAGGTTCTCTGCCGGCGAGAGCTTCTTGAAGAAAGCGGCGTCCACGCTGACCCTGTTGATCAGTCGCTTGACCGCCATCTCCTCGCGGACCAGGTCGTGGCCGAAGACTTCGACCCTGCCCTCGTCCAGCGTCAGCAGCCCGCTGACGAGACGGATGAAGGTGGACTTGCCGCTGCCGTTTGCCCCGAGCAGGCCGTAGATCTCGCCGCGCTCCATGCGGATCGAGACGTCATCGACGGCGATGACGGGCGGTTTCCGGCGATCGACTTTGAAGCGCTTGGTGACGTGCTCCACGAGCAACGCCGCCGGCGCGGGAATGGAGACTATCGCCGGGCGGTTGATCGGTGTTGTGTCCTTCGTTTCCAGGACCGCGATGCTCATGGGCACCTCCCTTTGGAGTGGGCTCGCGGTGCACTGGAACCCGCGAGCACGTGATGGGTGGGAAGGGCTCGCGGCTCGCCCTGACGGTCCGGCGCCGAAGCACACGTGACCCGCAAAAGGGCATGAAAAAAGCCGGGGGCCCGATCTGGCCCACGGCTCAGAGGTTCTACCGGCGGCTGTACCGCCTGGCTCTACCTCTCGGTGGGCGCAGATCTCCCGAGCGCGGCAACGCCGCCGTTCTCGAGAACGGCCGTTGCAGGCGACTTGGAGAGCATGCGCACAAGACACCTCGTCTTCAGCTGCCTATCTGGCAGACCGACGGGATGTTAGGGGGTCATCCAGCCGTTGTCAACGCCCGGCTCACTCGACGATCGAGGACCGCCGAACCGACCTGGAACTGTCCCGGACAACGAGTTCGGGCTCGAGCAACCGGACCTCGGGCTGGACTTCCTGCGAGCGGCGGAGTGGGGGAGTCTCCATGATCATCTGGTCGATGACCTGGACGGCCATCACTCCGATCTCGGCGAGCGGCTGGTGGACGGTCGTGAGCGGCGGCCAGAAGTGCGACGCTTCGGCGATGTTGTCCACGCCGACGACCGAGAGGTCCTCGGGCACGCGTCGCCCGGTCTTGTGGGCGCCGTAGATCGCGCCGAGCGCCATCTGATCATTGCTGGCGAAGACCGCGTCGATCTCCGGGTGTGCCTCGATCATCCGGTAGAGCGCTTGCTCTCCGCTGTCGACGGTCCAATCGCCCTCGATGATGAGGCTCTCGTCGACGGTATGGCCGGCGGCGGCGATGGTCTCGCGCCACCCCTGGAGGCGCTGCTCGGCCTCCCACCAGGTTCGAGGCCCGGTCACGATGCCAACGTGGCGAGCGCCTCCGGCGAGCAGATGCTCCGTCGCCAGGCGACCGATCGCGGCGTTGTCGATGCCGATACAGGGGAGACACGCCACGCCGGCCATTCCGCCAACGAGCATCACCGGGACGGGAAGGTCGCGTCCGTGCGTGCGCATCCATGCCCTGTTGTCCCCGACCTCGGGAATCGCCCAGATGATCCCGTCCACCTGACGCGATCGCAGGTTGCTGAGCATCTGGCCCACGCCGTCCGATTCGGTTCCGAGGATGAGGTTCAGCGAGATGCCGTAGCCCATCTCCGCGGCCTGGCGCTCGATCGCGGCGACCACTCTCGACGGACCGAAGTAGTCCAATCCATAGACCACGACGCCGAGGACGTGGCTCCTGCCCTGGGTCAGGCCACGGGCAAGCATGTTGGGCTCGTAGCCGGTCTTCTCGATCACCGCCTGGACGCGCGCGAACGTCTCGGGGGCCACATCGGGATGGTTGTTGATCACGCGCGAGACAGTCTGAGTGGACACGCCGGCGGCAGCCGCCACCTCGCGGATCGTCAGACGTTTCGCCATCGTCACCTTGGAACTCCTCCCCCTGGCCTCGGGCTGCTACCTGCGATTGTGCAGGCAGGCCGCCGACTTCGCCTATTGACTCTGCTTTCGAGCCCATGCTAGCCTGTTACCGGTCCCGGGAACGATACCGGGAACGATAACAGTCCCGAACGGATGGAGCAACTGAGGCCACCGGGTCACGAGAGACCCGCGAAGCCCGGCAGAGTCGCCAGCGCCTGAGGCGTTGTCGGGGAGGTCTGTCGGTATCAGAGGTCACGGCGCCCCGCGCCCGCGGAGACCACGCCTGTTTGCACCGCCACCGAGGCACTCGACGGCTGCCCGGAGGGCCGGAGGAGGTCCGTCACTCACCATCGCGCCTTGCGACGCGCCGGAAGTCTGCGTGTCCCGCAACGGCATCGTCACTACCGAGCTACTCAATCTCCGATACGGGAGGAGGACTCATCGCGGCGCGTTGTCTGCGTCCGGATGAGAGGTCGGCTTGGCCGACCGTCTGGAGGAGGTGCCGATGGCGTCAGATCCCACCTGAGCTCAAGTAGGCGAGGACCTGGCACAGAGTCAGAGACTCAGGGTCCAACCGAGGCAGTGGTGAGGCTGCCAATCCGGACGAGTGCAGGGTGAGCTCCACTACTGCCCCGTAGCAGACACGGAGACCTATCAATGACGAGATCTCGAACCCTTCGGATCGCACTTCTGTTTGCGGCGTCGGCTGCTCTGGCCGCCTGCTCGGGCGCAAGCGCCACCCCGAGCCAGAAGGTCTACACGGCCAAGGACCTGACGGTCGGCTTCATCCAGACCGGATCCGAGAGTGGTTGGCGTGCCGCCAACACGTCTTCGTTCAAGGAAACCGCTTCACAGCTCGGCGTCAACCTCAAGTTCTACGATGCCCAGAACAAGCTCGAGAACCAGGTTTCGGCGTTCCGCAACTTCATCCAGGACTCCAGCGTGAACGTGATCGTTCTGGCCGCGCTCGACGTGACCGGCTATGACGACGTTCTCAAGGCTGCCAAGGACGCCGGCAAGATCGTCATCCTCGAAGACCGGCGCATTAACGCCGACTCGAGCATGTACTACACCTACATCGGCTCCGACTTCGACCTCGAAGGCCAGAAGGGCGAAGCCGCGATGTGCGACCTTCTCAAGAACCAGACCTCCAAGAACGTCGTCGAGATCTCGGGCGCCGTGGGCGCATCCGCAGCCATCGACCGCGCCAAGGGTTTCCGCGAGAAGAGCGACGCCTGCGGCATCAAGATCACCGCAACCCAGACCGGTAACTGGGGCGTTCCGGAGTCCAAGGCTGTCATGGAAGGCTTCCTGAAGAATTCCAAGGACATCCAGGGCGTCTACGCTCACAACGACGAAGAGGCCATCGGCGCCATCCAGGCGATCAAGGAAGCCGGCCTCGTTCCCGGTAAGGACATCCAGGTCGTCGGCTTCGACGCTACCGCAGACGGCTTCAAGTACCTCATCACCGGCGAGCTCGGCGCGGACATCGAGTGCAACCCGCTCCTGGCCCCCCAGGTTTACGAAGCGGCGGTCAAGGCCCTCAATGGCGAGACCATGCCCAAGTGGGTCCCCTCGAATGAAGGCCAGTTCTTCGCTTCGCAGGGTGCCTCCGCTCTGCAGGACATCCTCAAGACCCGCAAGTACTAGTCGCCGAATCGCCGGACAGGTTCCTGACGGCGATCGCGTGAACGCAAGGGAGAGGAGAAGAGTCTCCCCGTCGCTTCTCCTCTCCCAGTGAAGGGCCGGCGCCGAAGGGCACTGCCCGGATAGCCCGGGCCGGACGAGCGCCCGTAAGACGAGTCTGGCAACACTCCCGTCCTACGAGCGCTCTCCGGCTAGGGCCAAGCTCCCACATCCTTCAGCGCGTGCCTGCGGACCGATCCGGGCCGCGGCATTGAAAGGTGACTCATGCCAGATCCAACCCCGGACTTCGTCGCGGTGACGGGACCGGACATCGTCGCAATGGCGGGAATCGACAAGCGGTTCCCAGGGGTACACGCGCTGCAGAACGTGGACTTTTCTGTGGCCAGGGGGGAGATCCACGCACTCGTGGGTGAGAACGGGGCGGGAAAGTCCACCCTGGTCAAAGTCCTCACCGGAGTCGAGCGCCCGGACAAGGGCACCATCACCCTCGATGGTCACGTCGTTTCGATCCATTCCCCCCTCCATGCACAGGAGCTGGGGATCAGCACGGTCTATCA
The DNA here is from genome assembly GCA_003153755.1 of Chloroflexota bacterium. Classification (GTDB taxonomy): domain Bacteria; phylum Chloroflexota; class Limnocylindria; order Limnocylindrales; family CSP1-4; genus Fen-1039. Next base: position 5,052 of record PMBG01000014.1, read on the forward strand.
GGAAGTCGATCTCTGTCCCAACCTGACGGTGGCGGAGAACATCCTCATCGGACGACAACCGACCAGGTTTGGCAGCATCGACTGGGCGGCGCTCAACGATCAAGCTCGCCGGCATCTGCGAACGCTGGAAATCGACATCGACGTAACCCAGCCCTTGGGTTCGTACTCGGTGGCGATCCAGCAGATGGCCGCGATCGCGCGAGCACTGGTGATCCGCAATGCGCGGGTCCTCATCCTGGATGAGCCGACCTCCAGCTTGACCGCGCACGAGACGGCGCAGCTGTTCCGGGTAATGCGCAAGCTCAAGTCCGAGGGAATTGCGGTCGTCTTCATCACCCACTTCCTGGACCAGGTCTACGAAGTGACCGACCGTGTCACGGTGCTGCGCAATGGCGCGCTCGTGGGCACGTATCCAACCGCCTCGCTCTCGCGCATGGAGCTCATCAAGCTCATGCTCGGTCGTAGCGTGACGACGCTGGATGACATGGCCGCCCACAAGATCGCGGCAACCGAGGGCATCTCGGCCGAGACGCTTCTCCAGGCCGACGGCGTCGGCCTCTCGGGCTCCATCGAGCCGTTCGACCTCAAGCTTCATGCGGGCGAAGTCGTGGGCCTTGCCGGCCTGCTTGGGTCGGGCCGCACCGAAATCGCGAACATCCTCTTCGGGGTCGACAAGCCGGACTCGGGCACGCTCACGTTCGGGGGCAAGGTCGTCAGGCGCTTCTCACCGGCCGATTCCATCGCCCGAGGCGTCGCGCTTTGCCCGGAAGATCGGAAGGCCGAGGGCATAGTCGGTGACCTCAGCGTCCGCGAGAACATCATCCTGGCGATGCAGGCGAGCAGGGGCTGGTTCAAGCGCCTGGGCACACGTGAGCAATACGAAATCGCGGACAAGTACATCGCTCTACTCAGCATCGCAACACCGCACGCCGATCAGCCCGTCAAGAACCTCAGCGGCGGCAACCAGCAGAAGGTGATCCTCGCCCGTTGGCTGGCCGCGAACCCGCGGCTGTTGATCCTCGATGAGCCCACTCGCGGCATCGACGTGGGGACGAAGGCGGACATCCAGAAGCTCGTGATCACGCTTGCCGAGGAGGGCAAGTCGTGCGTGTTCATCTCCTCGGAGCTCGATGAGGTGTTGCGCACAAGCCACCGGATCGTGGTTCTGCGCGACCGCGCCAAGGCTTCCGAATTCGCAGGGAACGTGGACGAGAAGGAGATCATGGAAGCAATCGCGGGAAGCGCGTCATGAGCGGACCCACATCGACAGGCTTTTGGAGCAAAGCCACAAACAGCCGGCTGTTCCTCCCGGTAGTCGTGCTCGCCGGGATCCTCATATTCGATCTCCTGTTCATTCCGAGCTTCCGCAATATCGAATTGAAGGACGGCCACCTCTACGGGAACCTGATCGACGTCCTGCGAAACAGCGCACCGACGGTGATCCTCGCGATCGGTATGACGCTCGTGATCGCGACGGGCGGTGTGGACCTGTCCGTCGGCGCGGTCATGGCGATCTCGTCTTCGGTGGCCTGCATCATGCTCAACCCGAGCATCCTCGGGACGAACCTGTCGGGCAATATCGGCGACCTGATCAGCGACCCCGGATACAGCTGGGCGCCGATGTGGGCCGTCATCCTCGTCCCGCTGGTGGTCGCGACGTTGTGCGGTCTCTGGAACGGAGTGCTCGTCTCGTACGGGCGCATTCAGCCGATGGTCGCCACGCTGATCCTGATGATCGCGGGTCGCGGCATCGCCCAGCTGATCACAAACGCGGTGAAGATCATCATCTTCAACGATAACTACGCACAGATCGGCAACGGCTGGATCGTGCTTCCGGTGGCCTTCTATATCGCCGCCGCGCTCTTCATCGTCTCGTGGATCATCACACGACGGACCGCGATCGGGATGTTCGTCGAGTCCGTTGGCATCAACTTCCGCTCGAGCTACTACAGCGGCATCAATGAGCGGCGCGTGAAGCTGTTTGCCTACGCGTTCTGCGGCTTCTGTGCCGGAGTCGCGGCACTCATCGTGAGCTCCAGCATCCGAACCTCGGATGCGAACCAGATCGGCCTCTACACCGAACTCGACGCGATCCTCGCGGTCGTCATCGGTGGCACGGTCATGGGCGCCGGCGGACGCTTCTCCCTTATGGGTAGCGCCCTCGGCGCGATCGCACTCCAGGCCACGACCACATCCATGTACGCGATGGGAGTGGCCGCCAGCGCGATCATCGCGGTGAAGGCCGTCGTGGTCATCTGCGTGATCCTCCTCTACTCGCAACAAGCCCAGGATTTCGTCAAGGGCCTCGGCACTCGTTCATCTCAGAAGGAGGCCGCGCGATGACGCAGAATCTGCTCGCAGGCAGGGGCCCGCAGGGGTGGCTCGGACTGTGGGTCGGCCGTGCGGCGAGCAAGCGCAAGTTCATGCCGCTCGCGGCGACGATCACTCTCTTCGCGATTGCCTATATCTTCGGCGCGATTTCGTATCCGGCCATGCGGGACGGCCAGGCCTTCTTCAACCTGTTCAACACAACGCCCTTCCTGCTGATCTGCGTTGTCGGCGAGACGTTCGTCATCATCTCCGGTGGCATCGACCTTTCGGTCAGCGGCATCGTGGCCCTCACCACCGTAGCGGCTGCCGCGCTCCTTCAGAACGGCTGGAATCCATGGCTCGTGTTCCCCCTGATGCTTCTGATGGGCATGACTTTCGGGCTCGTCATGGGCTTCTTCATCACGTACCTGAAGGTGCAGCCGTTCATCGCGACGCTCGCCGGGATGTGGCTGGCGCGCGGCCTCTGCTACATCATCAGCGACAACGAGATACGCATCTACGACCCGGTCTACCGGCTGCTTTCGGGCACCAAGATCCTGATCCCGGGGCTCAGCGATCCGAACACCAAGAGCGGCGACTACATCACAATTCTGGTTGTCGTCGCAGTGGGTGTCCTCGCTGTAGGCCTATTCCTTGCGCATTTCACCCGCTTCGGCCGCACCGTCTACGCGATGGGCGGGAACAACGGCGCCAACGAGGTGTCGGCTCGACTGATGGGTCTGCCGGTAAATCGGACCAAGGTGCTCGTTTACGTCTTCAGCGGCTTCTGCTCGGCCCTCGCGGGCATCGCGTACAGCATCTACGTCGGCTCAGGCCACGGTACCCACGCCACGGGCTTCGAGCTCACGGTCATCGCTGCGGTGGTCATCGGGGGTATCGCCTTGACCGGCGGCGAGGGCTTCCTCTTCGGAGCGCTCTTCGGCGTCCTGATCACCGCGCTCATCCAGAGTCTCATCCAGTTCAACGGCCAGCTCAGTTCCTGGTGGACGAGCATCGTCATCGGGACCCTGCTCCTGGCGTTCATAGGGATCCAGAGCCTGCTCGCCGCATGGAACGCCAGATCGATAGGGCGGGCCCGTTCGGGAGCGGTAGCGAGGAAGTCGGGCGGCCTGCGAGCGGGCTGGACGCGACGGCGCAGCCTCAAGGTCGGCGCCACAGTGGCTTTCGTTGTCGTGGTCGCGGTCTCCGGGTCGTTCGCCCTGGGTGCCCTGAACGGCGGCAGCGGCAACGGTGGCGGAGGCGGCGGCGGTGCGTGCACACGCAAGGCGCTCCGTCCCGAACAGGGCATCGTCCTCATGGGCGAGGGAGCGGTCGTCGCGTTCGAACGCAACGGCGGATTGACCTGCGTCGACGAGCTGTACGGCATCTATCCGGACGGACGCATCGTGTCGGACTACGGCGACAAGACCGTCAAGTCGTCAATCCAATCGGCCGACGTGACGAAGCTCCTGAAGCAGATCAGCGACTACGGGTTCTTCACGGACAACATGTACTCAACCGAGCACACGCCCTGCGGCGCCTGCTTCACGTATACGTTGACCGTCTTCTACGCCGGCACGACAAAGACGGTCAAAGCAGTGGACGGAGGGACCGATGCGCCCTCCAACTACTGGCTGATAACCGGCCAGTTGTCCGCCATCCTGTATCCGGGCCACTGAGAGGACTGCGACATGATCATCAAAAGGAGGATTGCGGCAGTCATCGTGATGGCCATCGCCGTGAGTGGGTGCGGGTACATCGTGACGCCGCCCGACGAGGAGACAGCGACGCCTGCCTCGAACCACGGCTGGGGCGCGGTCGTGACTGGAGTTGCGGAGGCGAGTGGAACACTCCATGTCGATCTCGCAATCCGAAACGACACCGGCGACTGGAGCGCGCTGAGCGCCGCAACGAGCGGCTCCGCGCGCGTCACGTCCGGCGGAAAGGCGAGCGACTGTGCCACGGCATACGTGGGCACCGGTGGCGCGAGCCTGGCCCCGGGATTCATCTCACGCGGCTATACGGCCGGCTCTATGACCAAGCCCGTGACGCAACTCCTCTATGTCGAATGTGCGGGCGTGGCCAAGGCGGCCGGAATGTCGCTCGCAATCGATTACTCGTATGTGACCGGTCCGTTCAACTACTACCAGCCTTCAAAGCAGGTGAAGGCCACGTTCGATCTCAAGCTGGACCAGGTCTCGAGCGACATCAAGTATCCGATCGCCCAGAAGGTCGCCAAGCTCATCGAGAGTCCGACCGACAAGATCGCGGCAATCAACAACTGCACAGTCCAGCTGACCGCCGCAACTCGCACTCCGACGGGCATGGAGTTCACCTGGGAGGTAACAAACCCGAGCGACTATCCGGCCTACGTACACATCGGCACGCCGCCGGTGATCGGGTCGGATGGCGTCATCTACGGCTTCTACCAGAGCCCTCACCTGGCCGATACTCCGATCACGCCGTCGGGTGGCAAGGCAACGTGGAAGACGACCGTCACGGTTCCTGCGGAAGTGACGGGCCTGTACGTGATGCCAAGCGTCGAGTCGCAACAGCAGAAGTTCTTCATCAATCACGCCATGGACATCACCGACAAATAGCCGGGATGTCCGGATGGCGGGCGAGTCGATGCTCGGGCCGCCCACACCATGACGGATAATTACCAATCAATACAAGCCCGGGACATGGGTCGCGCCCCGGGATGGCGCACGCCAGGGAGAAGCTTGTGAAGGCGCTGGGTGAGTTCGAGATCTGGTTCCTCACCGGGAGCCAGGACCTGTACGGCGAAGAAACGCTGCGCCAGGTTGCTGAGAACTCCAGGAAGATCGCCGAGGCGCTGGACACTTCGGAGACGGTTCCCGTTCGAGTTGTGTGGAAGCCGGTCGTAAAGAACCCTGAGGCCATCCTCGCGACCTGCATCGAGGCGAGCGCCACCGACAAATGCGTCGGTGTTATCACCTGGATGCACACGTTTTCGCCGGCCAGGATGTGGATTGCCGGTCTGCAGGCACTGACGAAGCCGTTGCTCCATCTCCACACTCAGTTCAACCGCGATCTCCCATGGTCGGAGATCGACATGGATTTCATGAATCTCAATCAGGCCGCGCACGGCGACCGGGAGTTCGCGCATATAGAGGCGCGGCTTGGTCTGGCCCGCAAGACCGTGGCCGGGCATTGGCAGGATGCCGCCGTTCAGCAGAAGATCGCCAACTGGTCGCGTGCGGCCTGCGGCGTCTGGGAGGGCAAGCACCTCCGACTCGCGCGTTTCGGCGACAACATGCGCAACGTGGCCGTTACCGATGGCGACAAGGTTTCCGCGCAGATGGTATTCGGCGTATCCGTGAACGGCTTCAGCGTGGGCGATCTCGTCGACGCCGTTCGCGCCGTCTCGATCGGCAGGGTCAACGAACTCGTGGCCGAGTACGAGGCGACCTACGACGTCGTGGCGTCTCTCCGAGCCGGCGGCGCGAATCGCGAGTCGATGCTCGAGGCCGCTCGGATCGAACTCGCCCTGCGGGACTTCATGGTTGAAGGCGGCTTCGGAGCGATCACCGACACGTTCGAGAATCTCGACGGGCTCAAGCAGCTCCCCGGGATCGCGGCGCAGCGGCTGATGGCCGACGGCTACGGCTTCGGAGCCGAGGGCGACTGGAAGACCGCCGTCCTGACCCGCCTTGTGAAGGTGATGGCCAGGGGTTTGCCGGGTGGAACGTCGTTCATGGAGGACTACACGTACCACCTCGACCCGAAGGATGGGAAGATCCTGGGCGCCCACATGCTCGAAGTCTGCCCGTCCATCTCGGACAAGCGGCCGACAGTCGAGATTCATCCACTGGGTATCGGCGGCAGGAGCGACCCCGTCCGCCTGGTCTTCGACGCCGGCACGGGCCCGGCGATCGTCGTTGCGCTGATGGACATGGGCGATCGCTTCCGGATCCTCGCCAACGAGATCGACCTGGTTTCGCCGAACGCACCGATGGTCAAGCTGCCTGTCGGCCGCGCCGTCTGGAAGCCACGCCCGAGCCTCGCAACCTCCACTGAGTGCTGGCTGACGGCGGGTGGCTCGCACCACTCCGTCCTGAGTCGCGCAGTGGGAGCGGAGGTTCTCGCCGACTTCGCCGAAATGGCCAGGGTCGAGTTCCTTCTGATCGACGGCGACACCACGGTTGGTGGCTTCAAGAAGGAAATCCGCTGGAACGAGGCCTACTATGGCCTGTCCCACGGCCTTCGCTGATCTGAGGACCCACCGTGCCGGTTTCGTTTCCCGACCTTCGTGAGCAGGTTTGGCGTGCCAACCTGGGTCTCGTCGGGGCCGGGCTTGTGACCCTGTCCTTCGGGAACGCCAGCGGCGTCGACCGCGACGCCGGGGTCCTTGTGATCAAGCCCAGCGGCGTCCCATACGACGCCCTTCGACCCGAACAGCTCGTAGTCGTATCCCTGGAAGACGGGCGAGTGGTGGAGGGAGACCTCCGGCCCTCGTCCGACACCCCGACTCACCTGATCCTGTATCAGCGATACCCGGAGGTCGGCGGCGTCGTCCACACGCACTCGACGGCTGCGACTGCCTGGGCGCAGGCCCACCGGGAGATCCCGGCACTCGGGACCACACATGCCGACCACTTCCATGGGGCTGTGCCGGTCACCCGACAGCTCGAGTCGGGCGAGGTGGAAGGCGCGTATGAGCGCGAGACCGGCGCCGTGATCATCGAGACTCTCGAGCGTCTGGGCCTGAGCGCCGTCGAGATGCCCGCCGCGCTCGTCGCGTCGCACGGCCCCTTCACCTGGGGGCACGACGCAGAGGACGCCGTGGCGAATGCGACCGCGCTGGAAGCCGTGGCGAACATGGCCCGCCAGACTCTCGAGCTGAACCCAAACGCGGAGAAGATCCCGAGCTACCTGGCCGAGCGCCACTACCAGCGCAAGCATGGCCCGAACGCCTACTACGGGCAGAAGAACCGCTAGGGCCCGATCCGCGACCACCCAAAATCGATCGCCGAGCGCCGGCGGCAGCCAGTGCCGGCAACCGCCGAGGAGGATCCCGTGAACCAGCAAGAGGGCAGTGCGGCGGCGTTGATCCGGTCGGACGGCGCCATCCTCGGGATCGAGTTCGGGTCGACGCGCATCAAGGCTTCCCTCGTCGCACCCGACACCACGCCTCTCGCGTCCGGCTCCCATGCCTGGGAGAACCAGCTCAAGGACGGCGTCTGGACGTACGACATGGCCGACGTCTGGGAGGGCCTCGCCGACTGCTACGCGTCGCTCTGCAAGGACGTGGAAACCCGCTACTCAGTCGTGTTGAAGGCCGTGGCGGCAATGGGCTTCAGCGGCATGATGCACGGATACGTGGCCCTGGATGCGGATGGGAAGCTGCTGACGCCGTTCCGCACGTGGCGGAACAACGTCACCGGCAGGGCGTGCGCCGAGCTGACGCCGATCCTCGACTTCTCGGTGCCGCAACGGTGGAGCATCGCTCACCTGTACCAGTCGATCCTCGATGGGCAGCCGCACGTGTCGCGTATCGCCCACCTCACCACGCTGGCCGGATATGTCCACTGGAAGCTCACCGGCGAGCACCTGATGGGCGTCGGAGAGGCATCCGGCATGTTCCCCATCGACCCGACGACGCGCGACTGGGACGAGGCGCGGATGGCGAAGTTCGACGGCCTCATCGCGCCGCGCAAGCTGGGCTGGCAGCTCCGCGACATATTCCCCGCGGTCCTGCCCGCCGGGAAGCGCGCCGGAAACCTGACCGCCGAAGGCGCCAGGCTGCTGGATCCCTCGGGCAATCTCCCGGCCGGGATTCCGCTTTGCCCACCCGAGGGCGACGCAGGCACGGGCATGGTCGCCACCAACGCCGTGCGCCCGCGGTCCGGAAACGTCTCCGCGGGAACGTCGGTGTTTGCGATGATCGTGTTGGAGAAGAGCCTGGCCAGGGTCCACGACGAGATCGACATCGTGGTCACCCCCGATGGCAAGCCCGTAGCTATGGCCCACTCCAACAACGGCTCCTCCGACCTCGACGCCTGGATTGGACTCTTCGGCCAGGTCGCCAAGGCACTCGGCCACGAAGCATCCCTGGACGAGCTCTACGGCAAGCTCCTGCCGCTGGCCGTTTCGGGCGATCCGGACGCGGGCGGCCTACTCTCTGTCAACTACGTCTCGGGTGAGCACATGACCGGCTTCACCGAAGGCCGGCCGCTCTTCGCCCGCCAGCAGGACGCAAGGTTCACTCTGGAGAACTTCGTGCGGGCGATGCTNNCGGCCACGGCGGCTTCTTCAAGGGCGACGACACCGGCCAGCGGATGATGGCCGCCGCGCTGAACGTCCCTGTCAGCATCCCTGCCGCTGCCGGTGAGGGCGGGGCTTGGGGCATGGCCGTGCTGGCGGGCTTCATGCTCGCCGGGGTAGGGAAGCAATCGCTGGCGGACTACCTCGACGAGCGCATCGCCACGAGCGTCGGAAAGCCCGTGAACCCCGACCCGGGCGACGTCAGGGGCTTCACGGAGTTCTTCGCGCGCCACAAGGCAGGGCTCGCCATCGAGCGCGAAGCGGTGAAGACACTGAGTTAATCGCGGCGGTTGTCGGCCCAGGTCGGGCAAGCTGAGCCAGTCTTCTGTACGAGGTGGTCTCCGCAACTTGCGTGATGGGACCACTCGAGCTTGTTGCTACCATGCGCGAATTGCCACCAGGGGGATTGCCGAGGTTCATTTGTTGCGCCCGCGAGACCCGAGTACCAGGAACGTGGGACTGAGTTTGCGTTTCTGGGTCGCCGGCACCGCCCTCGGCGCGATGTGCGTGAGTGCGGGGCTGTGGGGTTTCCTGGCGGAGGAGCCGCAGAACCAGAACGTCATCTTCGCGACGGTCTACTTCCTGCTGCCGGTGGCAATCCTGCTGACCCTCGCTGTCTGGGGTGGAAGACGGCCCGGGGCATTACTGGCCGCGATTGGACTGCTGGACATCGAAGCGGCGTTGCTCGGCTTCGGCCAGCTGATCTCCCTGCCCTTCGTTGTGGCGGTGCCGCTCATAGGGGTGGCGATCGCGGCTCGCATCGTGGGACGCGAGCACCTGATCCTGCCGTATGTCATGGCCTGGCTCGCGAGCTCCTCTGCGGTCGCTGCCGCCGTCTTGCGGATAACCGCCGAACTTGCGCCATCGGCAATCGTGATCATCCCGGCCTTCCTCATCGTCGACGCGCTGGCGCTTGGCGCTCTGTGGCGTATGGATGTCGGGCGCCTGGCCGCCCTCGACGCCGCTGAGGAGGCGGAGGGCCGCGTCCGCGATCTCCTGAATGGTGTCGACCTGCTCGCGATCCACATCGGCGTGGACTCACGGATCGACTTCATCAACGATTTCGCGCTCAAGCTCACGGGCTGGACGCGCGAGGAGGTCATCGGCGCCGATTGGTTCGCGACTTTCGCGAGCGACGACCGGCGCGTCAACGGCAAGGCCGAGTACCTCGAGGTCGTGGCGGGCGGTGCCGAGACCGACAGGCATCACGAGAGCACGATCCAGGACCGGTCCGGCGCGGTATTCGTTGTGCGCTGGAGCCAGGTTATCCGTCGGGACGCGCAGGGCCACATGACGGGCATGGCGGCCCTCGGCGAAAACGTGACCGCGGCCAGGGCGGCAGAGGAGGAGCAGCGGCGCGGCGCCGAGATGCTCTCGACCCTGGTGATCAGCTCGCCACTGCCCACGGCCGTGATCGGCCTCGACCGGAGGATCCAGCTGTGGAATCCGGCCGCGTTCGCCCTGTTCGGCTGGTCCGAATCGGAGCTGGTCGGCCGGCCGGCGCCGCTCGTCCTCCTGGGTCCCTCGCCCTGGGAGATCGCGAGGAGATTCGTCCGGGCCATCAAGGGTGAACCCTTCGACGGTGAACTGGTGCGCCTGGATCGTCGCGACGGCACTCGCCTGACGGTGCGGCTCTACGGTGGTGCGTTGAGAGACCGGCAGGGCCGCCCGATCGCGGTCGCCGTACAGGCCGTCGACGTCACCACGTCGATGGAGCTCGAGGAGCAGCTCCGCGAGGCCCAGAAGATGGAAGCAGTGGGCCGTCTCGCGGGGGGAGTCGCCCACGACTTCAACAACAGCCTCACCGCCATCGGCGGATTCGCATCTCTGATCGCAACCGGGACCAAGGAGGAGGACACCAGGGAGGCGGCGGAGACGATCCTCGGGGCGGCGAAGCGTGCGGCCGACCTCACGCGGGAACTCCTGGCCTACTCGCGTCGATCGCTCCTGCAGCCGCAGACCATCAACGCGAACGAGCTTGTGGTTGGCCTGAGGCCGATGGTGAGGCGCCTGCTGGGCGAGGACATCTCCGTGGTCATCGATTCGAGGGCTCCCGAGGCGATGATCCGGGTGGATCCGGGCGGCCTCGAGCGAGTCGTTCTCAATCTCGCCGCAAACGCCCGAGACGCGATGCCGGATGGCGGACACTTGACGATCGCCATCGACAGGCGTCTCTCGGCAGACAGTCCGGAAGGGAGCGGTGGCAGGTGGGTCGCCCTGTCAGTCTCCGACACCGGCGCCGGTATTCCGACCGAGCTTCACTCCCAGGTCTTCGATCCCTTCTTCACGACCAAGCCCGTTGGGTCGGGGACGGGCCTCGGTCTGGCGATGGTGAAGGGGTTCGTCGTCCAATCGGGCGGCCGGATCTCCCTCCTGTCCAAGACCGGTCTGGGGACCACGATCGAAATCCTGCTTCCGGAGGTATCCGACGTTGGCAGCCCCGTACCGGTCGCCGATCCGAGAACGGCAGCTGCCGGGGGCAACGAGACGATACTCGTCGTCGAGGACGAACCGGCTGTAGCTGCTGTGAGCTTCCAGGTCCTCAGCCGCAATGGATACCGTGTACTGCTCGCCGACAGTGGCGAGAGCGCGATCGTCCTGCTTCGCGGCCACGCCGGCCGGATCGCCCTCCTGCTCGTGGACGTGATCCTTCCCGACATGCGCGGACCGCAGGTGGTCGAGGCAGCGAGAGCGCTGCATCCAGAGTCGGCCGTCCTGTACGCGTCCGGATACTCCGCCGACTCGATGGGGCGCCGAGGGGACCTGGCCGCGGATGTGGATCTGGTTGAGAAGCCGTTTGCGCCGGACGAACTGCTGGAACGCGTCCGATCCGCGATCGATGGCGCCCTCGCGGAGGCGGCCGATATCGCCGCGGAGTCTGCCGCCAGGACCGCGTCGGCCGAGCTGGACGACGGCCACGCCGAAGGATCGGCGTAGCGTGGCGGACCGACCGGCACGCCCGGAGACGTCCGCCCGGGCATGTCGGAAGGTACAAGCGGCAGGGTAGAGACCGGACGCGGCGCTGTACCATTCACGGGCCACTCATGGACCCCATTTCCGGCTGTCCGGCGCGCTCCGCAAGCGTGCGCCCGGCACCGGGCATTCCTAGGAGAACGAACGCATGCCCAAGGTTGCCGGCTCCGTCAAGGAGCTCCTAGCCGCCCTCGACGGCATCGTCCGCATCGAGGGCGACCGCCTCGTCGTCGTTGACGAGGACGGCCTCCGGACGCGCGGNNTACGACCTCGCCTGGAGCGCGACCTTCAGCGAGGACGACGCCACGGTCGAGGCCGCTCGCTGGATCGTCTGGGAAGCCAGCCAGGCCACGGGCGCCCGCTCGGCGTCCATCCAGGATTTGTACAACGCTCGCGCCCGCGGCGAGTACGAAGGCATGACCGT
>PMBG01000115.1 GCA_003153755.1 Chloroflexota bacterium
ATCCGCGACAAGATCGCGCTCTTCACCGACGTGGCCAGCGAAGCTGTGATCCCGGCCGAAACGGCCTCCACGATCTACGAGGTTCCGCTGCTCTTCGAAGAGTCGGGGCTCGGGACGCTCCTCGTCCGCGAACTGGGCCTTGAAGAGGCCGCCGAGACGCCCGATCTCGCCTCCTGGAAGGAACTCGTCGAGCTGATCAAGCGCCCCAAGCCCTCACTCGAAATTGCCCTCGTTGGCAAGTACATCGAGCTGCCGGACGCATACCTGTCGGTGACCGAGTCGCTGAAGCACGCAGGCTGGGCCCACGAAGTCGATGTCAAGATCCGCTGGGTCGATTCGGAGTCGCTGACGAAGGAGACAATCGAACAGGCTCTCGCGGGTGTCCGCGGCGTGGTGGTCCCGGGTGGTTTCGGCCACCGCGGTATCGAGGGGAAGATCCTCGCCGCGAAGTACGCACGAGAGAAGTCCGTACCGTTCCTGGGCCTGTGCCTGGGGCTGCAGTGCGCCGTGATCGAGTTCGCGCGCGACATCCTGGGCACGGAAGACGCGAACTCAACCGAGTTCGACATGTTCACCGAGAACCCCGTCATCGACTTCATGGCCGATCAGAGGACCATGGCCGAGAAGGGCGGCACGATGCGGCTCGGGCTGTATCCGGCGCGGCTGACACCGGGGTCCAAGGCCGCGGCGGTATACGGCACGGAGATCATCTACGAGCGCCATCGCCACCGCTTTGAGGTCAACAACCGCTATCGGCCTCTCCTGGAGGCGGCAGGGATGGTCCTTTCCGGCCAATCGCCCGACGGCCGGCTCGTGGAAATCGTCGAGCTGAAGGACCACCCGTGGTTCGTGGCCAGCCAGTTCCATCCGGAGTTCCGAAGCAGGCCGGAGCGCCCGCACCCGCTCTTCGACGGATTCGTCGGATCGGCCGTAGCGCTGGCCAACGGCCGCGTGCCCGAGTACCGGGCGCAGGCCCCCGAGGTTCGTCCCGCCAGGGAGCTGCTGGGTTCTGCCGAGTAGGCAAGATACCGCCTCACGTCGCGGACGAATCGTGGCGACCCGTCTTTGAACTGCACGCCCGGGCTCGAACCTTTTGGCGCTCCCAAACGTCTGTTGTAGTAGAGGTCTTGCGCGATCCTCTGCGATGAAGCAGACCTCGATGGAGTGGTGAGGTCGTATGGCGCCGCGAGACCGGTGCCGATGAGGCGGCGACCTCACTTCATCCAACCGGGCACTCTGCGCGGCCGCGGAACCTTGTGGGCGTGCGCATCGCCTGCCGCCCTGGCCGGACCCGTTCCGATGGTACGATTCACCGGGAAGGGCGAAAGCGTTTGAGCACGGACGCGGTCCGCGCAGCGCGAACCAGGAGCTAGCAGGAGCTGACCGAATGAAGATCTTTCTCGACACCGCCGAGATCGAAGAAATCCGAACTGCCGCCCGATGGGGCGTTCTCGACGGCGTCACCACCAACCCGAGCCTTTACGCGAAGGTCGGCGGCTCCTACGACGAGATCCTCAAGGAGATCTGCAAGATCACATCCGGCCCGGTCTCGGCCGAGGTCGTCTCCGATGACGTCGAGGGGATGCTGACCGAGGGGCGCCACTTCGCCAAGCTCGCCCCGAACATCGTGGTCAAGGTCGCGATGAGCGAGAACGGCCTCGAGGCGATCTCGCGCTTCGCCGCCGAGGGCATCAAGACGAACTGCACCCTCGTCTTCTCCACGAACCAGGGCTTCCTCGCCGCCAAGGCCGGCGCGAGCATCATCTCGCCGTTCGTCGGCCGTCTGGACGACATCAACCAGGATGGCATGACGGTGATCCGCGAGCTGGCCGAAGCCTTTTCGATCCACGAGATCGAATGCGAAGTCCTCGCGGCCTCCATCCGGAACCCGCTTCACATGACCCAGTCGCTGCTTGCCGGAGCACACATCGCCACCCTGCCCTTCAAGATCCTTCAGCAGATGGTTCACCACCCGCTTACGGACAAGGGCATCGCCCAGTTCAAGAAGGATTGGGCGGCTGCTCAGGCTACGGCTGCCAAGTAGTCGCAAGTTCCCAACCACAATGAACTCGAAGCCGGTAGGTCATCGCGACCTGCCGGCTTCTTCCGTTTCGGGCGGCGATGGACGGCTCGCAGGCATCGCGCCGGAAGTCCTCATCGTGGCCGGCTCGCTCTCGGTGCAGTGCGGCGGCGGGTTGGCGACGGTCCTGGTCAGAGACTACGGACCGCTTCCTGCAGTGGCCATGCGTATCGTGTTCGGGGCCGTTCTGCTCGCTGCGATAAGGCCGCCCAGGGTCCGGGGAGCCTCGCGAGAGGCGATTGCCTGGTGCGTGGCCCTGGGGATCGTGCTGGCGGCCATGAACACGCTGTTCTTCGTGTCGCTGTCCAAGATCCCCATCGGCGTGGCAGTAACGATCGAGTTCTGGGGTCCGCTTGCCGTGGGTGTACTCGGTTCGCGACGCGCTTTCGACCTCGTGTGGGTAGGACTTGCGGCCGCGGGAATCTACGTGCTCGCCGGCGGCCGATTGGTGGCCGACGATGCCGTGGGAGTGGTCGCAGCTGCGGCGTCCGGCCTGTGCTGGGCGATCTACATAGGCGTTGCGGCGCGAGTCGGCCGCCACTGGCCGGACGGCCGCGGGCTGACGCTTGCGATGCTCGTGGCGTCGGCCCTCATCATCCCGGTGACGCTGGCACTTTCGAGTCCGGCGCCGCTGCTGGCCGCACCCGCCGCACTGGCCGGCGGAGTGGTGATCGGCCTTTTCAACAGCGCCATTCCCTACACGATGGAGATCGCGGCGTTGCGACGGATGAAGGCGTCCACGTTCGGAGTGCTGATGAGCCTGGAGCCCGCGATCGCCGCGGTCGTTGGTTTCGTGATGCTGGGGCAGATCCTGGGCACCAGCGAGCTCGCGGCGATTGCCGTAGTAGCCGTCGCGAGTGCCGGTGCCAGCTGGACCGCGCGCCGGACCATCGCGATCGGAGAGCTGGAGACACCGTAGGGATCATGACGGTGGCGGCCGGCCGGCCCGGCGCGGGCGGCGGGTGAGCCGGAGGTGCCGTAGCGGCGGCACGGCCTAGGCAGTCTGTCGCATTGTATTTGACTCGCTCGAGCGAGCAGTGTTGCCGGGCGGCTCGTTGTTGACTCGGTTGCCGGACGCCGGCAAGGCGCAGGGACTCCGAGTCCGCCCACCTGAGACCGAACGAGGGCCACGGTCCAGCAGCCGTTGCGGGGAGCAACGAAATCATCTCGTGGCATCCATGCCGTCGGGCTACTCGTTCGTGCGCCTGGTGGGTCTATCTCAACCACGAACCTGGCATTGGAGAACGCATGCGCCGCATCTTCGCCGGAGTCGCCAGTCTAGCCTTGGCTGCTTCATTCCTCGGCGTGCCGGTCGTTGCCGCCGTGGCGATACCCGCAACGCCGACAAACACGACCGCCGTAGCCATCAGCACAAGCCAGATAACGTTCAGCTGGGTAGAGAACTCCAACCAGACCAGCTTCTACGTTACCGACGGGACCAGCGGCATCGAGCTCAGCGCGACCACCCGAAGCTACACCTGGGGCGGCCTCGCAGCCGGCACCAGCAAATGCTTCTGGGTCACTGCCAAGAACGCCAGCGGACAATCCCCCTGGTCCGGCTCGGCATGCGCGACCACACCGGGCGCCGGCCCGATGCCGATCCGCTACTACAGTCAGTATCGGGGCCAGGCAACCCAGAACGAGGATTGCGGTCCGACCGCCGTGGCAATGGTGCTGGAATACCGCAGCCTTCGTCCGGCAGGGCTCTCCGACATGCAATGGGTGAGCGCCGTACGGACCCAATCGGGAGTCTCCGATACCGCCTGCAACGGCCCCTGCGGCACGACATTTCCTCAGCTCGAAGCAGCATTGACCCACTACAACGCGACGTGGAGCGAAGTCGCAGCGAGCTTGACACCGGCTCCGAGCGCCCAGGTGACGGCGATCAAGACAGCCGTCGCGTCGGGCAAGCCCGTCATCGCACTGGTGCACGGAGCGGACCTCGGCCGAGGCGAGGCATACGGTGATCACTGGATCGTCATTACCGGATTCAGTGCGGACGGAAACACCGCATACGTCAACGATCCGGACGACCAGCCCGCGAATGGCCGCACCGGCTGGATCGTAGGTGGGGTCATAACCCTGCCCACTTCCACTCTCAGCACGGCCCTATACGACGCGGCTCCCGGGCCGTACGCGATAGTCGTGAACTAGAGCCACTTCTTCTGAAGGGGGATTCCGCCGGTGGCAGCGGGGTCCCCCTTCTCGCCGCCCCTTAACGAACGATCCGGCGGAAGTCCCGCCGGATCGCTGACTGACTGGCATGCCCGGCGCCGCCTCCGAGGCGGTCCAGGCGGTGGCGTTATCGCTTGTAGGTAGGCCGGGGCGTATAGGTCGTGTGGAGCAGCTGTTCGGACTTGTGCCCCAGAGGCTCGCCAAGGAAATCCTCGTAGAGCTTCTTGATGTACGGGTTGTCGTGCGAGCAGCGCCAGAGACCGCCCTGGTCCTCCTGGTACAGGCCCGCGGCCCGCTTGGCCCGCAGGTCGTCCGTGACGCCGTACGGCTGACCACCGCCGCCGACACAGCCACCGGGGCAGGCCATCACCTCGATGAAGTGGTATGGCGGCTCGGTGCCGGCGTCGCGGGCCTCACGGACTCGCGTGAGAACCGTCTCGACGTTGCCCAGGCCGTGCGCCACCGCGAAGCGGACCTCGTGGCCGGCGATGACGGTCTTGCCTTCCTTGACGCCATCGAGACCGCGCGTGGCCTGGAAGTCGACTCGCGTCGGGTTGGAGCCCGTGATCAAGTTGTAGGCCGTGCGGAGGGCCGCCTCCATTACGCCGCCCGTGGCACCGAAGATCGTGCCCGCGCCCGTGTAGGCGCCGAGCAGATGGTCCGGCTGCTCCTCGGGGATGCCGTGGAAGTGAATACCCGACTGCTTGATCATCCGGGCGAGTTCGCGCGTGGTCAGCGAGACGTCCACGTCGTTGTAGCCGGACGAGGCCATCTCTTTGGAGCGGATGATCTCGAACTTCTTNNTTGGCCGTGCACGGCATGATCGAGACCACGTACACCTTGGCCGGGTCGAGGCCCATCTTCTCGGCGTAGTAAGTCTTCGCGAGCGCTCCGACCATCGCCTGAGGGGACTTGCACGAGGAGAAGTGGGGGATCATGTCGTCGTGGAACTTCTCCATGAAGTCCACCCACGACGGGCAGCAGGTAGTGATCAGCGGCAGCACCGAACCTTCGGTGGTGAAGCGCCGCACGAACTCGTGGGCTTCCTCCATGATCGTGAGATCGGCGCCGAAGTTGGTGTCGAAGACGGCGTTGAAACCCATCCGGCGAAGCGCGGCGTAGGTCTGGCCGGTCAGATTGGTACCAATCGGGTAGCCGAACGCCTCACCGATTGCAACTCGCACTGCCGGCGCTAGCTGCGCGACGCAGTACATGTCCGGATCGAGGAGGTTGGCCCATACCTCTTCGGTGTTGTCGTACTCGACGATCGCGCCCGTGGGGCAGTGCGCGGAGCACTGGCCGCAACGAACGCACGGCGACTCGGCGAGCGTGATGTCACCGGCCGGGGCGATGCGCGTATCGATGCCGCGCTGCAGGAAGCTGAGTGCCCACACGTCCTGGATCTGCTGGCAGACCTGGATGCATCGGCCGCAGCTGATGCACTTTCGTGGGTCGAGCACTATCGCGTGCGTGGTGTCGTCGAGCGGCAGATCCGGAACGATGTTGTCCAGGGTGACGTTCCGCAGACCGAAGTCGGCGGCCATGGTCTGGAGTTCGCAGTTCTGGTTGCGGCCGCATGTCAGGCACTCGTTGGGGTGCTTGGACATGATCATCTCGATGACCGTGCGCCGGACCTGGATCAGCTCCGGGTCCTCGGTGACGATGTTCATGCCCGGCTCGAGCGGCGTGCAGCAGGCACGGAGCATCTTCTTGGAGCCGGCGACCCGGACGATGCAGATGCCGCACGCGGCCGTCGCGTCGAGGTCCGGATGCTTGCACAGAGTGGGGATGTGGACCGACACCTGACGCGCGGCGTCGAGGATCGTCGAGCCGGACTCGACCTCAACCGGGAGGTTGTTGATTGTCGCCGTGATGAGCTGGGTCGTGGTGGACATTTCGGCTCAGTTCCTGCCCGCGACCAGACGGCCGCGGAATTCTGGTTCGAAGTAGCGGAGGGCGGAAAGCACTGGGTTCGGCGCTCCTTGCCCGAGGCCGCATAGAGAAGCCTTCTCCATCGCGTTCGCGAGCCTGCGGATCGTGGCGACGTCCTGATCGGTGCCGGTTCCGGCTGCGATCCTGTCGAGCAGCCGGAGCATCTGCGTCCCGCCGATCCGGCAGGGAGCACATTTGCCGCACGACTCGTCCACGCAGAAGGTCAGGTAGAACTTGGAGAGTTCGACCAGATCGTCCGTTTCGTCCATCACGATCATGCCGCCGGATCCCATGTAGGACCCCAGCTTCTGCAAGTGCTCGTAAGTGATCGGCGTGTCCAGCTCTCTCGCCGGGATGAGCCCGCCCGACGGGCCGCCCGTCTGAACGGCCTTGATGGGGCTGCTCGTGGCCGAACCGCCGCAGATCCCTTCGACGACCTGGCGAAGCGTCATCCCCATCGGGATCTCCACAAGGCCGGCGTGCTTGACCTTGCCGGTCACCGCGAAGACCTTGGTTCCCTTTGAGTTGCCCATCCCGATGCCGGAGAACCACTCTCCGCCTCGCTGAATGATCTGCGCGAGGTTGGCGAGCGACTCTACGTTGTTGATCATCGTGGGCTGTCCCCACAGTCCCTTGACTGATGGGTACGGCGGCCTCGGCGACGGAGTGCCGCGTTTGCCTTCCACCGATGCGATCAGGGCCGTCTCCTCGCCGCACACGAAGGCGCCGGCGCCGAGTCGGATCTCCACGTTGAAGCTGAAGTCCGAGCCCAGGATGTTGTTCCCGAGCAGGCCCGCCGCCTTCGCTTGCCGGATGGCCCTCTCGAGGCGCTGGATGGCCAGCGGGTATTCGGCCCGGATGTAGAAGAAGCCTTGCTTGGCCCCGATCACGTATCCGCCGATGATCATGCCTTCCAGCACGGCGTGCGGATCGCCTTCCAGGACGCTGCGGTCCATGTATGCGCCGGGGTCGCCCTCGTCGCCGTTGCAGACGATGAAGTGTTCGTCGCCCTCGGACTCCATCGTGAGGAGCCACTTCATCCAGACCGGGAAGCCGGCGCCGCCGCGACCGCGCACTCCGGCCGTCTTGAGTTCCTCGATGACGTCCTCCGGCGACATTGACGAGAGGACCTTCGCGAGCGCCTGATATCCGCCGCGATCGAGATACTCGTCGATCTCTTCGGGGTCGATGACGCCGCAGTTGCGCATTACGATGCGGTACTGCTTGGGGGCATCGTCCGGGGCCACGGGCTCGCCGGCGATCTGGGCCAGCTCACCGATGCTCGGCGCGCGGCTCTCCGCAGGCAGCGACTTTCCGGCGGCGATAGCCTCGACGATCTTCTCGGCCAGTTCCGGCGTCACTTCGCCGTACATGACGGGCGGCTTGCCGGGGAGGGCAACTTCTACCAGCGGCTCCATGCTGCAAAGGCCGGCGCAGCCGGTTCGGGCGACGCGGCACTCGACGCCTCGTTCCTTGACCGCGGCGTTGATTGCAACGAACACGGGCTCGGCTCCCGCGGCCAATCCGCAGGTGCTCAGCCCCACTTTGATGACCGGCTTGTCCGAGACGACCGCCGGAGCCTTCGCCCGGGCCTCGAGATCGGCAACTGTCAACCGTGCCATAGCTACTCCTGCCCGCCTTCCGTCGCGACCGCGGTCGCGGGTTCGCCTTCGCCGGATCCCAGATGAGCCAGAAGCGTTTCGGGCGTCACCTTGGCCAGCAGCAGTTCATTGACGGTGGCAACCGGGGCGAGTCCACAGCAGCCCACGCACCTGACCACCTGCAGGTGGTACTCGCCGTCTTCACTGGTCTCACCAGGGGCGATGCCCAGATGCTTGGAGGCCTCGTCCAGGAGGTGCGGAGCGCCCTTCAGATAGCACGCCGTGCCCAGGCAGACGGAGACCACCTTCTTGCCCGGCGACTTCAGGCGGAAGTAGTTGTAGAAGGTTAGGACTTCGTAGATGCGGGCGAGCGGTACGTCCATCTGCTCGCCTAGCTGCATCGCCGCCTCGCGGGGCACATATCCATAGCGGTCCTGCAACGCGTGGAGCGCCATGATCAGGCTGCCGCGCTTGGTCTTCCAGCGCTTTGCGATTACCGCGACGTCGTCTTCGGTCTTGGTTGGGCTCACGTGGATCTCCGGTTGAGCTCTGGGGAGCGGGTGTCGCTCCGGCGGGGGTCGCACCGGACGACTCGGGTGGATTTGAACGCTACGCCGCTCGACGGCGCAGGTTCAGGGCCGTTGTTCGTGTATTGGCGGGCCGCTCCGGTCGCAAAGTCATCCGAACGACCTGCCGACCAGTGCCGGGTGGGCCGTTGGCTACGCCGAGACCCAGTCCTTCGGCGACGGCGGCGCGAATCCATTTGTTGACGTCGCACTCAGGGACGGGTATTCTCCCGTTCACCCCGACCGTGCACACCTGCTGCGGCTGATTCCGCGCGATATCACTGCACGGCACCTTCCCACATGAGCCCTTACCCCATGCCTGCCAACGGTCCAGACCCGCGTTCACGAAACCGCCGACCCCGCCGACGTCCAGCCGGACGACTGCCGATGGTCGAGTACGACGAGTTCCAGGACGGCGACGGCCGCGATCTCGACATCAACGAGCTCAGCGGAATGAACGTTACCGAGCTTCAGGCCGTTGTGGGCGACCTGGAGATGGAGGCGGGCGCCTCGGGCAAGGATGAGCTGGTCGACCGGATTCTGGTGCGGCAGAGCGAACTCGCCGGCCACGACTACGCCACCGGCATCCTCGACATCGTTGACGAGGGTTTCGGCTTCATGCGCCGGCACGGCCTCATGCCAACCCCGGACGACGTCTACGTCTCGTCGAGTCAGATCCGCCGGTTTGGGTTGCGGATCGGCGACCGCATCAGCGGCTCGGTTCGAGCGCCGCGTGAGGGCGAGAAGTACTGGGGCATGATCCGTGTCGACCGGGTCAACGGCATCGACCCTGAGACGGCCCGCCGCCGGCCGGTGTTCGGCGACCTCACGCCGGTCCACCCGAACGTACTCATCAACCTCGAGACCGACCCCAAGAACCTCAGCCAGCG
>PMBG01000158.1 GCA_003153755.1 Chloroflexota bacterium
TTCGCCCGCCACGGCGAGGCGCCCGGAACGCTGGAGGAGCTCGAGGACGTTCTGGACGTCGGAACGCTGACGATCGGCTTTGCCCGCCGTTTTGCCACATACAAGCGCGCCAGCTTGATCTTCTCGGACATGGATCGCCTCGCGCGGATCCTCTGGGATAAGGACCGTCCGCTCCAGATCGTCTTCGCCGGAAAGGCGCACCCAGCCGACAGGCCAGGACAGCAGGTGATTCAGGAGATCTTCGCCCGTTCTCGCTCGCCGCAGCTCCGAGGTCGCGTCTTCATCCTCGAGGACTACGACATGCGCGTGGCGCGGTTCATGGTTCAGGGCGTGGACATCTGGCTCAACAACCCCCGCCGCCCGCTCGAAGCGTCCGGCACGAGCGGCATGAAGGCGAGCGTGAACGGCGTCGTCAACCTATCGGTGCTCGATGGTTGGTGGGACGAAGGCTGGATCGGCGACAACGGCTGGGCCATCGGCGGACGCGAGATGAACCCCGACGAAGGCGCGCAGGACTACAGCGACGCACAGGATCTCTACCGGCTGCTCGAGGAGGAAGTGATCCCGCTGTACTACGGCCGAAACGAGGACGGCGTGCCGGAAGGCTGGACCGCCGAGATGCGGCGCTCCATCGCGAGCACGATCTGGAACTTCTCAACGACTCGAATGCTCCACGAGTACGTGGAACGCGAGTACATGCCGGCGACGGGCATCGAACCGAAGCGCCCAAAAGGCCGCCACACGGCCACCGAAGCCGGCTGAGGACTCGCGAGCGGCCNNGCCTGCGAAGCTCGGATCACCGGCGACGCCCTGGTCTGTCCGGCTTGCGGCCACTCGGCCGGGACGAAGTGCCCGGCGTGCGGCTACGTCACCGCCAAGACGGTACTCATGGGTATGCCGTGCCCAAACTGCGGCTCGCGCACGCACATCCCCAAGCCCGAGGCGAGCCCGTGGCGCGGGATCCTGATCGCCTGTTCGATCGTCATGGCGGTGGTGGTAGCGCTGGCGATCGGGGCCCTCGTATCCGGGCAGTTCCACTACCCCGACACGGTCACGGGCGCCATGGTCGCGGCCCGCTTCGGCCACACGGCCACTCCCCTGCCGAACGGCGTCGTCCTGCTGACGGGCGGGAAGGCCGGCTCCGGACCGCTTGCGTCCGCCGAGCTGTTCAATCCGACGGACGGAAAACTCCATGCCACGGGCTCGATGGCGACCGCCCGAACGGGCCACACAGCCACGCTCCTGGCGGACGGCGAGGTGCTGATCGCCGGCGGACAGGACGGTTCGGGCGGTCCCGTTCTCTCTGCCGAGCTGTACAACCCGAACACGGGGACCTTCGACGGCACCCGGTCGCTGAAGACCGCCCGCTCCGGACACTCCGCGACGTTGCTGCCCGACGGGCGTGTTCTGATGGCCGGCGGCCAGGGCACATCGGGGACGCTCGCGACGGCCGAGCTGTATGACCCCCGGACCGGGCAGTTCGAGGTCACCGGTTCGATGACGTACCCGCGCGCGGGCCACACCGCCACGCTGCTCGCCGACGGCCGAGTTCTGATTGCCGGCGGCATGAGCAACCCGGCGGCCATCGCCGGCGCCGAGCTGTACGACCCGGCAACTGGCACGTTCGCCGCGACCGGATCCATGGGCGCCGCTCGCACCGGCCACACGGCCACGCTCCTCGGCGACGGGCGTGTGCTGATCACGGGCGGGGGCGGGGTGGCGTTCGCGAGTTCCCAGGCCACGGCCGAGCTCTACGATCCGGCAACCGGCACGTTTGCCGCCACCGGCACGATGAAGGGTGCCCGCGAGAGCCACACCGCCACCTTGCTGAAGGACGGTCGCGTGCTGATAGCCGGAGGCACCAGCAATGCCGTCGATCTGGCCACCGCGGAGCTTTACGACCCGGCCGCGGGTACGTTCGCCCCAACCGGTCCCCTGACCCGAGCCGTCGACAGCCAGACCGCCACGCTCCTCACCGACGGACGGGTGCTCATCGCGGGAGGGCGCGCCGGCGAGGCAGTACCCACCGCGGCCCTTTACGACCCGAAGACCGGCTCCTTCACCGAGATCCGTCCCTAGGAAGCTGCGCCGCCGTCTCGCCCGCCCGGAGCCCAGAGGCCGCCCGTCTCCGTCATCCAATCGGCGATCCGGCCGCATGCCCCGGCCACGTCGTCGTCGGAGACGTCCAGCTCGAGCACGGGCAATCGGGAGTCACGCGCCAGACTCCGCAGCAGCTCCTGCTCTTCGATGAACGGCCGCAGGTCGTCGTACTGGCTCGGCTTGCCGGACACCTCGAGCCGCTTGGCCCGCGCCGCCTCGAATGTCTCGCGACGCCTCACGCACAGGACCATGTGGAAGCCCAAAGGAACGAGCCGCTCTTCGAGCCAGCCAAAGTCGTAGTCCACACCGCGTTCGGTCCGCTGGCAGGCCCGCGTGGAGAGGTGGAAGCGGTCCACGATCCACGAGTAGTAGGGCATGAGTTCGAAGAGCCGGGCCCACGTCGCGTACGTCTCCAGCGCTCGCGCCTCCTCGTCCGCGTCGAAGTTGATGAGCCCGCGGCCCCACGGATACGGCGTGAATGCGCACCACTCGGCCGAGATGAGCGGCGAGTGATATGCGTAGCGGCGCGGACCCACGATCCGGGGATGCTCGTTCAGCACGAAGGCGATGTCGGTCTTGTGGGTGAGGCGCGTCCCCTCGAGGATGATCTTGGGCGTGAGCTTCTCGGACATGCCCGTAGATTACGGCTGCGCCGGGGCGCCGCGATCGCCTGCGCGCCGACGGGCGCGCTAAACGGTTTTCCGCGGTCAGTCGGCCGGAACCTCGAACCACGCCGCGGAATCGGGCGCGAGCCTGCCGCCGCTGACCGGTGAACTCGCGAGCAGGATCGATGCGTTCTCCGGGAGGGGCAGTTGCGCCTCGGAGAGGTTCACCGCGCAGTGAAGCTCACCCCGGGCGAACACCAGAGTGCCGGACGGACCCGGCAGCCAGCGGAACTCCTCCCCCGCCATCCCGGGATGGCGGCGCCGGATGGCCAGCGCGTCGCGATAGAGCGACAGCATCGAGCGCGAATCGCGTGCCTCCGCGTCCACGGTGAGAGCGGCCCACGCGGCCGGTTGCGGCAGCCACGGGCGGGAGCCCGCCGGGCCAAAGCCGAATGGCGGCTCGTCACCCGACCACGGCATCGGGATACGGCAGCCGTCGCGGCCCACGTCCGCTCCACCGGTCCGGCGGAAGGTTGGGTCCTGGCGAACGTCCGGCTGCAGGTCGAGCACCTCGGGCAGACCCAGCTCGTCACCCTGGTAGATGTAGGCGGAACCGGGCAGGGCGAGGTACAGGAGCGCTGCCGCCCGAGCCCGCGCCACGCCCAGCGTCTGATCCGATGGTTCGGCGCGCGACCACGCGTTCCAGGACGCTGCGTTCAGCGCCCGGCCGTACTTGAACACCGGACGGGGCAGGTCGTGGTTGCCGATGACCCAGGTCGCGGGCGCACCAACGGCCGCGTGCGAGGCCAGCGTTTCGTCGATCGAGGCTCGCAGCTCGGCGGCATCCCAGGGACGTAGGGCGAAATCGAAGTTGAAAGCCGTGTGGAGCTCGCCGGGCCGCAGATACCGGGCGATCCGTTCGGCCGGCAGGTTGATCTCGCCGCAGAAGACCGCCCGGCCGCCACGCCGCTCGACCACGCGCCGCCAGCCCTTGTAGATCTCGTGGACGCCCTCGAGGTCGTTGTGTGGATGGTCGCCGCCCGGGTCCGTTCCGTACGCCGGGAAGTCGGGTAGTCCCGGCTCCTTGAGGAGGAAGCAAGCTACGTCGATCCGAAAACCGTCGACGCCGACGTCCAGCCAGAAGTCGAGTATCGACTCGAACTCGGCGCCCACCCGGGCGTTGTCCCAATTGAGGTCCGGCTGGCTCGTGTCGAAAAGATGGAGGTACCACTGCCGCGGCTCGAGCCCGTCGTCCGGGGCGGGCGTCCACGAGGGGCCGCCGAAGAGGCTCTGCCAGTTGTTGGGTGGTTCGGCGCCTGCGGGTCCACGGCCGTCGCGGAAGTGGTACCGGAGCCTGGCCGCCGATCCGCGCGGCGACGCAAGCGCTTCCCGGAACCACGGATGCTCGGACGAGGTGTGGTTCGGCACGATATCCACGATGACCCGCATCCCGCGGGCATGGGCATCGGCGATCAGAGCCCGCGCGTCGTCCAGCGTGCCGAAGAGCGGGTCGATGTCGCGGTAGTCGGCGACGTCGTAGCCGCCATCGGCCATCGGCGAGCGATACCAGGGCGTGATCCAGACGGCATCGACCCCCAGTTCCTCCAGATAGCCGAGGCGGCCGCGAAGACCCTCGATGTCGCCGACACCGTCGCCGTTGGAGTCGGCGAAGCTGCGGATGTACACCTGGTACACGACGGCTTCGCGCCACCAGCCGCCGGGGGAACGGGGAACCTTGGGTTCAGTTTCGGCCGGGCGCAATTGAAGTCCTCCAGCGTGTGGTGGTTCTCGGCCGCGCAGGTGGCCCCTCCCCGGCCCATCCCGAGCGACGCCGCCCCGGAATCCTTCCTGCGCACGATGACTGTGAGTGTCCATACATGGTGCACCGAGTGGCCGTCCCGCGCAGGACGGCGGTCTGGGGGCTGCGATCGCCCTCCGGCCGTCACGTGGCTACACTGCTTGTCCAGGCTCCGGCGCACGTGGACCGATAGGGCACAGCCAGGGAGTTGGAGATGGTTTCGAACGCTTCGCCTGTGCGGCTCGGACATCGAGCGGCCGGCACCCGGTCGGCCGGCCCCTTGCGGCATCTGATCGTCCGTTTCGGCTTACTGGCGGTCGCCGCTCTGGTGGCGGCGTGTGGGTCTGCCACTCCAAGCCCGTCCGCCTCGCCCGAGGTCACGCCGGGCTCTCCCTACGGCTCTCCCGGGCCCGCGGTGGCCCAGCTTGCGTACCCCCATCGAACCGTGTTCGTGCAACTCTTCGAGTGGAAGTGGACCGACGTCGCGCTCGAATGCGAGCAGTGGCTCGGGCCGCACGGATTCGCCGCGGTCCAGATCTCGCCGCCCATGGAGCATGCGGAGATCAACACGAGCGCGAACCACTACCCGTGGTGGGAGCGCTACCAGGCCGTGAGCTACACGCTCGACAGCCGGAGCGGCAGCAGGGCGGAGTTCACGGCGATGGTGAGCCGTTGCCGCGCCGCCGGCGTCGAGATCTACGCGGACGTCCTCCTGAACCACATGGCCGCCGGCGCCGGGACCGGCAGTGCGGGAACCGTCTACACCAAGTACTCGTATCCGGGCCTGTACGGGCCGGAGGACTTCCACGCCAATCAGAACGCCGCCTATCCCGGCATCCTGTGCGACCACGGCATCCAGGACTTCGGCGATCCGGTGGAAGTACGGACGTGCGAGCTCTCCGGCCTTGCCGACCTCCGCACGGAGGAGCCGTCGGTCCAGGACAAGCTGGCCGCCTACCTGGCCGACCTGTACGGGTTGGGCGTACGCGGCTACCGGATAGACGCGGCCAAGCACATCGATCAGACCCAGCTCGCCGCGATCCTCGCCCAGCTCCGCGCGAAACTCCCTGCCGGCGCGGACTTCTTCGTTGACCAGGAAGTCAGCGATATGGGCGGCGACGCGGTCCCCAAGGACCTCTACTACCCCACGGGCAGCGTCGACGACTTCGTGTACACGGCCGACATCACGGCTGCCTTCACCCACACCGACGAGACGATTTCGAGTCTGGGGAAGCTCGACTCGGCGCCCTACGTCGGCCCGAGCGACAAGTCGGTGGTCTTCGTCGACAACCACGACAGCCAGCGAGGCCACATTGGAACCGGGCTGATCCTCAGCTACAAGCGGACCGACACGTATGCCCTCGCCAACGTCTTCATGCTGGCCTGGCCGTTTGGGTACCCCCGGGTGATGTCGAGCTACGTCTTCGATGACACCGAGGCGGGACCGCCCTCCGATGCCCAGGGACACACCAACTCCATCTACGCGGACGGCTCCACGGCTCCCAACTGTGGTCTGACCCTGGGGCAGTGGGTCTGCGAGCAGCGCTGGCACGCCATCGCCGGAATGGTGGGATTCCGTGATTTCACCGCGGACTCGCCCACCGTCGCGAACTGGTGGTCCAACCCGAGCGACGCCAATCAGATCGCCTTTGGGCGCGGTTCAGCGGGCTTCGTTGTGATCGACCGATCCACGAAGCCGCTGTCCCAGACGCTTCAGACCGGGCTGGCCGCGGGCAAGTACTGCGACGTCGTGGGCGGCGATCTGGCGACAGGCGGTGCGGCCTGCACGGGCCTCACCGTGACGGTGTCCGCCGACGGGAATGCCCGCTTCGACGTCCCGCCCATGGAAGCGGTGGCGATCCACGCCGGAGCGAAGCTGAGCGGCCGCTGAACGGCTGAGCGGCGGGCGGAAGTGCCCGCCGAACCCTACGCCTGGGGCCGTACGGGGACGCCAGGTCGTAACCTGAACCGGCCTGCGGGCGGGTGCGCCCAAACTCGCCGATCCATATTGACATTCGCCACGGCGTGTGCCTAATCTCCCGTTGAACCGGTTTATAAACCGGTTCAACGGAGGAATGGGACTCGGCGGCCCCTGGATGCCGGGTCTCATCGAGAGGCAGAGTTGCAGCATCCACGCCCTGTCAGGGTGCGCATCAGCGACGTCGCGAGTTCGGCCGGCGTGTCGAAGTCCACGGTCTCGATCGCGTTCAACAACCCGGAGCGCCTTAGTCCCGAGACGAGCGCCAGGATCCGCCACGTTGCCGAAGAGCTCGGATACCGGCCCAACCCGGTGGCCCGAATGCTCGCCCAGCGGCACACAAGCACTATTGGAATCCTCACGCCGCAGGCCCTGGTCGTCGATTTCGCCAACCCGTTCTTCGGCATGTTCAGCCAGGGCGTGGCGAGTGTGGCCGAGGAATTCGGCTACGGCCTCCTCTTCGTATCTCCTCTGCACGGCTCGCTCGCCAGGGCCGTGGGACGCGCGAGCGTCGACGGTTTCGTGGCCATCGGGCTCGGCGAGGATCACCCCGATGTGGAACACGTCCGAAACGCCGGTCTCCCGATCGTGCTCGTGGACTCGGCGGCCTTCCCGGAGCATGGCTCCGTAACGGTCGACGACGAAGGCGGGGCGTTCGCGGCAGCCGAGCATCTGTTGGATCTTGGCCACACCGAATTCCTGGTGCTGGCCGTGGATCCGCCCAACGTCGCCTCCGACGACGTGCCCGCAAGCCTGCTCCTCGACGGCGTCGGCGTCATGGCCCGCCGTCTCCGGGGCTACCGGCGGGCGCTCGACGCCAGGGGAGTCCACGTTCCAGACGAGAACATCCTGTCCGGGCCGGCCAGCCTCGAGGGCGGCATCGCCGCCTTCGAGAGGGCGCTCGACGCCGGACTCCACTTCACCGCGGTCCTCGCCATGAGCGACGTGATCGCGATCGGAGTCATGCACGCCGCTCAGGCACGGGGCATAGACATCCCCGGGGACTTGAGTGTCGTTGGTTTCGACAACATCGACGAGGCCGAGTACCAGCATCCGCCTCTGACGACCGTGCACCAGCCCGTCAGGGAGAAGGGCGCAGAAGCCGCACGGCTTCTGCTCGACGTGGTCGACAGACGCGACTATGCCAAGCCGGAACACCGGCTCCTCGAGACTCGGCTCGTAACGCGCGCGTCAACGGCACCGTTGACCGTGGCCGATAGGAGGTGGTAGCGCCGATCCAACGTGCCAGATGCGGTTGGGTCACCAACGAAACGAAGTGGTTGACCGCGACCGAGTAGACAAGGCTTCGGCCGAATTTTGCCGGCCGCTCAACCCAGGAGGAGAGAGCTCAACATGAAGTCCTTTACGAGATTTGGTTTGGTAGCCGCCGTGGTGGTTCTCACCGCATCGGCCTGCTCTTCGTCGGCCGCGTCGCCGGCTGGCGCCGGCATGTCCGGATCGCTGACTATCTGGACCGCCTACGGCTCCGGCGGCTCGGCCGAGGGAACGGCAATGGATGCCGTCATCGCCAAGGCCAAGACGGCGTTCCCGAGTCTTACGATCGATCGAGTCGAGATCCCGTTCAGTGACCTCTTCACCAAGGTGGAGACGGCGTGGGCCGCCGGCGGCAAGACGCCGGACATGTACATCGCCCCGAACGACAGCCTCGGCAACGAGATGCGAATGGGCATCCTGTACGGCCCGCTTGATGACAAGCTCGGATCCTCGGCCAGCAGCTTCACGGACATCTCGATCGCCGGCTCCAAGGTGGACGGCAAGATGTACGAGATCCCGGAGAGCATGAAAGCCGTCTCGATGTTCTACAACAAGTCCATCGTGGCCACCCCGCCGGCAACCACCGACGACCTCCTTGCGCTGGCTAAGGCCGGCACCAAGGTAGGCATCGCTGAATACGCCGCCAACTACTACAACTGGTGGGTCTACAACGCGTTCGCCGGCGGCCCCATCATGGACGCGACCGGTAAGTGCGTCGCCTCCACCAACGGCTCGTCAGACGGCCTCGCCTACATGAAGGCCCTCAAGGACACCGGCAACGTCACGTTCTACACGGACGGTCCGACGTTCCAGGGCGACTTCAAGACCGGCAAGCTGGGCATCGTGATCGAAGGCCCGTGGGGCACCGGCGACTTCAAGACGGCGCTGGCGGCCAACCTCGCCATCGCTCCGATCCCGGCCGGACCCAAGGGCAAGGGCCTTCCGCTCTCCGCTCCTGACGGCTGGTACATCAACGCGAACGCAACCCAGGCCCAGAAGGATCTGGCCGTCCAGTTCGCCCTCTGGGAAGTCAGCGCCGCCGGTGGCGAGCAGATCTTCGCCGATCAGGCCGGACACCTTCCGGCCGTGAAGGACGCGACCGTCACGGACACCATCTCCAAGGGCTTCCTAACCCAGATGACCGACAGCTACCCGCGGCCGCAGAACAAGCAGCTGGGCGCCTACTGGAGCAACTTCACCAACGCGTTCGACTCCGTCCTGCTCAAGGGCACGGATCCGGTTCAGGCGACCAAGGACGCCTGCGACGCGATGAACAAGGCAAACAACCTCTAGCAGTCGCTACTGGCTACTGTCGGAAAGGGCGTCGCCAGCCACGGCGCCCTTTCCACACCCTCCGCCCGACGGCGGACGAAACAGGATTGACGCAGCGGCCGCCGAGGCGATACTCGGACGGTGAGGAGCGGCCAGGCCCGGCCGCCGTACGGGGAGAGCTTGACCCATGAGTGCCCCAGCGAAGGCGACTTATGTGCGAAAGCGCCGGATGTTCGGCGCCGACGCTCGGGTCGCGCTGATGTACTTGCTCCCGGCCTTCATGGTGATGGCGATCATCACCTTCTACCCGCTCTTGTATCAGGTCTGGATGTCCTTCACGGACTTCAAGAACACGAACCTGAGGGTGGGCTCGGCTTCGCCGGATTGGATCTGGTTCGGCAACTACATCAAGATCCTGACGAACGACATCGCCGGCATTCCCAACTACGACTTCCTGCGAATCCTGGCGTTCAACCTGTTCTGGGCGTTCAGCAACGTGATAATCCACCTCTGCCTGGGCGTCGCGATTGCTCTTCTGCTCAACCAGAAGAAGCTGTGGTTCCGGTCCATCTACCGGGCCATATACGTTCTGCCGGTCGTGATCCCGCCGATCATCGTCGCTGCCGTCTGGCGCAACATATTCGACCAGCACCACGGGGCGTTCAACTACCTGCTCGCGATCCTCACCCGCCAGCCACCAGGCGGCGTGGACATCGCCTGGCTCACGGATCCCGGCAACCCCATTGCCTTCTTCCCGCTGCTGCCCCTCTCCTACTTCGCCCTGCTGGCGACCAACGTCTGGCTCGGCTGGCCGCTCAACTCCGTTGTAGCCACGGGCGCTTTGCAGAGCATCCCGCAGGATCTCTATGAAGCGGTGGAGATCGACGGCGGCGGCGCCTGGACCAAGTTCAAGGTCATCACCCTCCCGTTCCTGCGCCCGGCGATGCTGCCTTACGCCATCTACGGGTTCGTCATAACGTTCAACCTGTTCTATCTCTCGTACTTCATGACCGCGGGCGGACCCTTCGGCCGTACGGAACTGCTCGTCACTCAGGCCTACAGGCTGGTGCAGGAGCAGCAACTCTATGGTGTGGCTGCCGCCTTCTCCGTGGTCATGTTCGTGATCCTGCTCGTCCTGACTCTCATCACCAACAGGCTCACGAAGGCGACGGCCAGCTATGTCGACTGACCGGATGTCACAGATCGCCTTCTCGGGAGGACCCAACCGATGACCAGCGAGACTCAGGCGGTCCCGGCACGGGCGATCCCCCGGGAAACCACCAAGGCCCGCGCTGCCAGAGAGCGGCGGAAGCTCCTGCGAGGGATCGGAAGGCAGGCGTTGTTGCAGGCAGTCTGCATCTTCATTGCCATCACGGTCCTCTTCCCCATCGTATATGTGCTCGGCGTGGCCCTGAACTCCGACCCCACCAACGTCGGCCTGCAGCCCAAGGGTCTGGACCTGATCCCGCCTCACCCATCGCTGGACGCCTTCGGGAAGGCGATTGCACAACCCTCCGGAAACCACGTGTCCTTCGTGACGCTGGCTTTCAACAGCTTCAAGCTCGCCGTTTCCACGTCGCTCGTGAGCGTGGGCTTCGGCGTGCTGGCGGCGTATGCCTTCTCCCGGCTCAAGTTCCGGCTTCGATCATTCCTGATGATCGCCGTGCTCGCCGTACTCATGCTTCCCGCGGTCGCAACGATCGCACCGCTCTTCGTACTTCTCAACAGCGTCAACATCGGCGACTTCAACCTCCGCAACTCAATTCCGGGCGTGGCGCTGGCTCTGATCTCCGGAGCTCTACCCTTCGCGATCTGGAACCTCAAGGGCTACCTGGACACGATCCCAAAGGATCTCGAGGAGGCGGCCACGATCGACGGCTGCAGCCGCAACCAGGCCTTCAGATATGTGATCCTGCCGCTTGCCTTGCCGGCCCTCGCGGTAACGGCATTTCTCGGCTTCGTCGCCGGGTGGACGGACTTCTACTTCTCATGGAAGTTCCTGGAATATCCGCAGGACTTCACACTGTCGATGGCCCTGTACGGGATGGTGGGTGCCTACGCGTCCACCACGCCGTGGAACGTGCTGTCGGCGTTCGCAATTCTTGTGTCGTTGCCGGTGTCCGTCGTGTATCTCATCTTCCAGAGATGGATCATCGGCGGCCTGGCGATCGGCGGCGTCAAGGGATAGACAAAACCGAGCGGCGGCGCCATTTCCTCCGCGCCGCCGCTCTCCTTTCCGTCGCGGGAACCTATCCCGCACGAGTCAATCCTCGCCGGCCGCTGCCTGGCACGACCACAGACCGGAGTATTGGATAACGTGGCTGCCACCGTCTCGCTCTCCCTCGTCCTCCACAACCACCAGCCGGTGGGCAACTTCGGTTGGGTGATCGAAGACGTCTACGAGCACGCCTACTCCCCCATGCTCCACGCCCTGGAGCGCCATCCCGGCATTCGCGTCGGTCTCCACTACACCGGGCCGCTGCTGCGGTGGATGGCGGCCAACCGACCCGAGGCGATCGAACAGATACGCAAGCTCGTTGACCGACGCCAGGTTGAGATCGTCGGTGGTGGCCTCTACGAGCCGATCCTCGTGACCCTCCCCGATCGCGATCGCCACGGCCAGCTCGTCCGTATGCGCGACGAGCTGGAGCAGCTCTTCGGGCAGCGGCCGGACGGAGCCTGGCTCGCGGAACGCGTCTGGGAGCCGTCTCTCGCCTACGACCTCGCGGCGGCCGGCTACCGCTGGACCGTGCTGGACGACAACCACCTCCGCGGCGCATCGATCCTCGAGGACGAGATGTGGACCTCGTTCACGACCGACGACCGCGGCCTCCGGTTGACCGTGTTCGGCACGGAGCAAGGGCTGCGATATCGAATCCCATTCAAGCCCGTCGACGACCTGATCGCATACCTCGCCGCCCGCCGCACCGACGACGGCAGGTTCGTGGGCATGATGGGCGACGACGGCGAGAAATTCGGCGCCTGGCCCGGCACGTTCGACTACTGCTGGGACCGCGAACATTGGGTGGACCGCTGCTTCGAGGCGCTCGAGTCCAACTCGGATTGGCTGAAGATGGTTACGCCGTCCGGCTGGCTGGCCGGCAACGCTCCAACGGCCCGCGCGTACTTCCCCACCGCCTCGTACGTGGAGATGACCGAGTGGGTGCTGCCGCCTGACGAAATGCCCACGTTCATGAACCTGCTCGACACGGCGCGGCGGGACGAGGCACCGGAGGCACGCTACCTTCGCGGCGGATTCTGGCGCAACTACATGGTCCGCTACCGCGAGATCAACGATCTCAACAAGCAGATGCTGAGAGTGTCGGACAAAGTCGCGGCCATGGCGAGCGGCCCGGAGAAGGAACGCGCCGCCGACCATCTCTATCAGGGCCAGTCCAACGACTGTTACTGGCACGGGCTCTTCGGCGGGATCTACATCGTGCACATGCGGATGGCGACGCTTTCGCATCTGATCGCCGCCGAGGATCTGGCCGATGCCGCCGCCGNNTGCCGCGGGCAGTCCCACCGTGTACGGCGCCCGCCTCTTCGACACCGATCTCGACGCGATCGACGAGGTGCTTGCCACCTCGCCCGGCCAGACGCTGGTGGTCGACGTTGCCGAGGGCGCGGGCATCTCCTCCTGGGATCTCCGCGCGAGCCGCGTCGCGCTCAACTCGGTGTTGCGGCGCCGGCCGGAGGCATACCACCACAAGCTGATCGAGCACGATCATGCGATCGACGCGAATGCGGCCCCGGAGGGCACCGCGACGGATCCCGACGCCCAGGCCGAAGCGGATGCCGGCGCCGATGCGCCGAAGTCGATCCACGACGTCGTGCACGTCAAGGAGCCCGGCCTCGCGGCGCTGCTCCACTACGACCGCCACGAACGCCGAAGCGGGCTCATACACCTGCTGCCCGCGGACGGCTCCACGACAGTGGAGGACTTCATCCGCAGCTCGTACCACGAGCTGGGCGATTTCGTGGACACCCCGTATCGGGCGGACGTGATAGACCCGGCCCGGATCGTAATGCGACGGGACGGGCACGTCCTCGACGACGTGATCCAGCGTCCGCTGACGGTAACGAAGACGATCCGGCTCGGAGTCGGTCGGAAGAGGCTCGACCTCTGGCTCGAATTCGAGACCGAAGTGGCGAACACGGGTGACGCACCGGTTGCGTTCGAACTCGCGGTCGAGTGGAACGTGAACCTGATGGGCGGCGGACACAACCCGGCGGCGTTCTACGAGTCGGCCGCCGGACGCACTCCTCACGACGTCGCGGGATCGGCAAAGCCGGGCGAACCGGTCGCCTTCGGCAACGACACCGAGGGCGTCGGCATCGCGGTGACGTCGGCGCCGGAGGCTCCTGTGGCCTGGTACCCGGTCGATACGATTTCCAACTCGGAAGGCGGCTTCGAGCGCGTCTACCAGGGCAGCTCGATGCTCTTCCGCTGGCCCGTCTCGGTGGCTCCCGCCGAAAGTCGAGCCTTCACGATCCGCTTCGGTGTGAGCCAGTCGATCGACCTCGCGGCGACCGAGGCGGAGTAACGCATGGCGGCAGCCGGCGCGGGCCTCCTCCGCGTGTTCGCTCGCAACCCGGACGCGCCTCCCTGTTCGGCCCGGGAAGTACCGCACCGGTCGAGTAAGGAACCGCCCACGTCCGGGGTCTGTCGCCCGGCGCCGCCTCGGATACCATCGGTTCGGTGATACGTCCCAGATTGGCCGTGCACGGCCACTTCTATCAGCCGGAGCGTCGAGACCCGTTCAGCGGCGAGATCGCGCCGCAGGCCGGCGCTGCCCCGTTCCGTGACTGGAACGCGCGCATTGACGCCGAGTGCTACAAGCCGAACGCGGAGCGGGGCAACCTGCGCCACATTTCGTTCGACCTCGGGCCCACGCTCGCCTACTGGCTGAAGGACAAGGACCCCGACACCCACGCGATCTTCGTGGACTCCGATCTGCCGCCGGGCATCCTCGACGCCGAGTGCGGCGACGCGATGGCGCAGTCCTTCCACCACGCAATCCTGCCGCTGGCCTCCATGGCCGATCGCCGCACCGAGATCCGCTGGGGCCTTCGGGACTTCGAGCTCCGGTTCGGGCGCCGTCCGAGCGGCATCTGGCTGCCCGAGACTGCCGTCGACATGCCCACTCTCCGGATCGCGGTCGCGGAGGGCATCCGCTACACGATCCTGGCGCCGTGGCAGGCGGTGGACACGAACATCGATACGCGACGGCCCTACCGAGTAGAGCTCGGCAACGGCAAGTCGATCGCCGTGGTGTTCTACGACGCCGCGATGTCGGCCTCGATCTCGTTCGAATCGGACGCCACGATGGATGCCGACGGCTTTGCGCGCGACCGCGTCCTGCCGCGCATCGCCGGTCCCGCGTTCCCCGATGGAACGCCGCGGACGGCCGTCATCGCCACCGACGGCGAGCTCTACGGCCACCACCAGAAGTTCCGCGACCTGTTCCTGGCGCGGCTCGTGAACCCCGGCAAGGACGTTCCGGACCGAGGCTTCGACATCACCACCGTGGGTCAGATGGTCGGCGCGACGGCCGTCGGCCTGTTTCCCGGGACGCGCATCTCCGAACGGACTTCGTGGAGCTGCCACCACGGGGTGCTTCGCTGGTACGCCGAGTGCCCTGACGCGTCGGACGGCCGCTGGAAGGCCCCGCTGCGAGTAGCGCTGGAGAGGCTGGCGTCCGCGATCGACATGGTGGCCATCGGTCTCGCCGCCGACTTCATGGATGGGGACCGTTTCTGGAAGGCACGCGACGAGTACGTGGACGTGATCTTCGGCGCGATCGGCCCGGACGAATTCGCGATGCGGTTCCTGCCGATAGCCTCCGACGAGCAGCGCGGCCGCTTCCTGCGACTTCTCGAGGCCGAGCGCTGGCGCCTGGCGATGTTCGCGAGCTGCGGCTGGTTTTGGGATGACCCGGTACGCCCCGAAACAAAGCACATCCTGCTGTGCGCGGCCAAGGCCGTCCGCCTCATCGACGACCACGCGGGCACGAACCTCGAAGCGCGGCTCATGGACGACCTGTCGATCCTGGTTTCGCCGTCACGCCGCATAGACGGCGCGGCGATCTACCGCGAAGCGCTCGCGGAGGCCGGCCAGCCGGTGAGGTAGCGCGGCGGAGCGGAGCGCGGCGGGCGGGGCGCGGCGGGCGCGGCGGAGCGCGGCGGGCGGAGCGCCGAAGGCCCGCCGGGGCGAGCTAATTCCGAGATACGCCTACCCAGAGTGATAAGTTGAAGTCCCCTCCCCGAGACGCCGCTCCGACTGTCAACTCTCGGGCGATCGGCGCCGAATCAGCCGATTTGCCGCGACTCAGCGCGTGACTCGGCCACGAACGGGCCGAATCAGGGGCGATCGGCGGCTCGCAGCACCGGCCGGATCGCGATGGTTCCACTTAGCACCACACCCAGGCGTATCTCGGAGAATCGGGTTCGGCGAGCGGCGCCGATGCGGCGAATCGAGGGTTGGGGCCGTCTTGCGCGAGAGCCGCCGAAGACCCGGCCCAATCCCCCCCGGTGGGAATCTGGTCGCAAAGCGCCTCGGGGTGTTGCGTGCCACCGACTTGCGTGCCGCCTATGGGCGACTACACCGCGCGGCTCGGACGGTCCTGACTGCCTCCTTCTGCTCGCAGGCCGCCCAACGGTCCAGTCGACGGTATCAGGGTGGCACGGCCCACATGGTGCCCCTGCGATCCCCTGCCTGATAGACTCGCCGGACCGGCCATCGGTTCTCTGTCCGTGAACCGCCGGAGACGTTGCAAGTCGGAGAGCTCACGTGGCATTCGAGTTCCACGTTTCGAAGGCGGCACGCGACCGCTACGAGTTCGATCGGGCGCTCTTCCAGACCACCGGCAACGTCATCATTCCCGACTTCCCCTCGGCCCGCGTCTTCGCGAAGCGGATGAACGAGCGCGTGGATCCGGCGCTCTACCCCGAGCGGGTCATTCACGCGGCCGAGCTCAACGCGATGGGGATCATCGACGAGGTCCTCCACCACGCCGTGGAGATCTACCGCCGGACCGTGAACGCACGGGCCATGTTCGACGCCGTTGAGTCGCTCACCGCGCAGCTCGGCGCCGACGCCCTCGACCGCACGCTCCTCCGCTTCGTCGAGGATTTCCCGCCGCTCGCGGTGTACCGCGACGGTCAGAAGCCGGCGGCCTACCTCGACGACGAGACGGAGGGCGTCGCCAACCGAGTCATCACGCTCGAAGAATTGATGATGCTGTGGCTGGCCAACGTGAACCCTGCCTTCGCCACGTTCGACGAGCTCTTCGACGACGACCGC
The DNA here is from genome assembly GCA_003153755.1 of Chloroflexota bacterium. Taxonomy (GTDB): domain Bacteria; phylum Chloroflexota; class Limnocylindria; order Limnocylindrales; family CSP1-4; genus Fen-1039. The sequence goes on from PMBG01000158.1 coordinate 16,335, forward strand.
CTCGTCAAGAAGACCGCCTACACCGACGTGATGAGCGGACTCCAGCAGTTCTTCGAGACACAACCGGGTTTCGGCAGCGACAAGATGTCGCTGATCGCGTTCCTGCGGGCGCCCGCGCTGGCGGAGCCGACGTCGCTCGCCGGCCAGCTTCGCTATCTACGCACGCGCTGGGGGCTCGTGCTGACTCCGTTCCTCGACCGCCTCATCGTCACCCTTGACGTTATCCACGAGGAAGAAGTCGCGCTTTGGATGCGAACGCATCCCACGACCGGCCCCGCGCCCGCAGTGGGCGGCCCCGGTCTCGGCGGTCTCGAGAACGAATACGAGAAGTTCAGCGTGGACCGCGATTGGATGCCGCGCGTCGTGCTGCTGGCGAAGAACTCGTATGTATGGCTGGACCAGCTATCGAAGCGATACGGCCGCCTGATCTCGCGCCTCGACGAGATCCCCGACGAGGAGCTGGAGGCGCTGTCACGGCGCGGCTTCACCGGTCTCTGGCTGATCGGCCTATGGGAACGCAGCAAGGCGAGCCAGCGGATCAAGCAGTGGCGCGGCAACCCCGAGGCGGCGGCGTCGGCCTACTCGCTGATGGACTACAGCATCGCGGACGATCTCGGCGGGGAGCCTGCGTTCCAGAATCTCCGGCACCGGTGCGCGGCGCGCGGCATTCGCCTGTCCTCGGACATGGTGCCCAACCACAT
>PMBG01000162.1 GCA_003153755.1 Chloroflexota bacterium
CGCTTCATGATCAGCGACAGGTTGTTGTTGACCGTGGAGAGGTAGGCCTCGAGGGTTGCCGAGGCAAGCTCGCGGTAGGTGTCGATCTCGTCCGTCAGGCGTATCAGATGGTCGTAGGCGTCGCGGTAGTAGAGCCGCGACTCCGCCGAGATCACCTTCATGTCGCGGCTCGACAGGATGTTGAACATCTCCCGCTCGGGCGAGGTGACACGCCTGATCTGGATCAACTCCCGTTTGAGTTCGAAGAGCCGTTCGAGAAGGCCCTTGTCGGCCTTGGCAACCACCTGGTCCTCGAGCCCGTCGAGTTCATCGCCCAGAAGGTCAAGGATGGGGAAGTATGAGTCGATGACCTCGTCGGCCAGAGTCCAGAGGAGGTGGTCCGTCCCTTTCCCGAGGGATTCGGCCGGGCCCGCTCTCAGCAGTCGCACCGCTCGCGGATCCCACCAGTGGCTGTGGTTGGTGAGCAGGAAGCGCGGCCCGAGCACGAAATCCAGTTCGCGCTCGAAGATCGCGCTGTCGTCGAACCCGAGCGAGAAGAGCACGACGTGAAGTAGATCGCCCACTTCTTCGAGTTTGGCGCGCTGATCCCGCTCGGTGATGTCTTCAACCAGCAGCGGGTGCAGGCCGAGGATCTGGGCGACCTTCGTCTTGGTGGGTGCGTCGCCGTCCGAGATGTCGATCCAGATGCGAGCGGTTCGGCGGGCAAATGCCTTTGGCAGCTCGGCCAAGGCGGCCGCGCCTTCGAGCTCACTGTAGACGTCGCGCTCCAGGATGCCGAGCCGGACGAGGGGCGGGAACTCGGAGGAGGCGTCCGCCGCGGAGGCAATCCCCGAGCCCGCAGGGGTGGGGTTGGCCGGCGCGATGGCGGCCGCCTGCGCGGCGGCGGCAGCTTGCACAGCGGCTTCAGAAGGCAGTTTCGGCATAGTCCCTCTCCTGGGTCTCCGCGGGCTCATCCTTGCCGTGCCTGACCCGGAGGATCAGGGCCGGCGCGACCGCAACCGCCGTAACCATCGCGGCCACCAGGAATATACCCACCATGATCGTGGCTGCCTTCGAGGCCGCCCATTGCTCCAGAGCCTGGGCCACAAGACCGTCATTGAGCGATCGATCGCGAAGGTATGCGGGCACATACTGCTTCCACGCATTGCCCGAACCGTAGATCTCGTTGGAGATCCGCGTGATCGTAGTCGAGCCGTAGGCTGTCAGCGCGGCCATGCCGATTGCCATGCCGATCATCCTGGCCACGGTCACCGTGGCGGACGCGGCCCCGAAGGCCGCCCTCCCGGCGGACTCAACCGCGGCCGTGGAACGGGGTGTCACCGTAAGCCCGAACCCAAGCCCGAACACTGCACCCGACGCGGCGAAGGCATCGGTGCGGACATCCATACCCCAACTCGACATCCACAAGAGCCCGCCGGTGCTCACGGCCAGTCCGACGAGCGTCAGTAGCCGCAGAGACACGCGGCGCGCCAGGAAGCCCGAGGTCAGGGCGCCGAGCGCCATCGCTCCGGCGATAGCCCCAAGCACGACCCGCTGCTCCTGCGGCCCGCCGTAGAGGACTCGATCGACGAATACCGCTCCGCCGACGATGGCGGTGGCCATTCCGTAGCCGGTGAGAAGCGATATCAGGGCCGCCGAGGAAAAGACACGATCGGCGAAGAGGCGCGGATCCAGGAATGGGTGATCGTGGCGGAGGCCGTAAAGCACCGCCGCTACACCGAATAGCGCGCCTGCGCCCACGAGTCCGCCCACGGCGATCTCGGTCGGCACGCCAAAGACCTCATTGGAGTTGCCGGCCAGGGTAGTGCCGAACAGGATCCCGGCCAGGGCGAGCGTGAAGAGCAACGCCCCGCGCCAGTCCAGGCTGGCCGGCTGGCGGCGCGTGTCCCAGCCCGAACTCGCGGCCCAGGCGATCACCAGACCACATATCCCGATCGGGACATTGACGTAGAAGACCCAGCGCCACGCCGGCGCGATCGTGGAGATCAGCGGACCTCCCGCCACGCCCATGTTCGCGAGAGCGGTCTCGGGATGCACCGTCTCGAGAACGGCCGCTCCAACGAACGGGCCGGCGGCCATGCCCAGGAATGTCAGCGCGCCGATGATTCCGAGCGCTCGCGGCCGCTCCTGTCCCTCGAAGAGATGCGAGGCGGCTGCCGTCGCGACGGGGATGATCGCCCCGCCGCCAACGGCCTGTACGAGGCGCGCGGCGATGAGCTGATCGAGGCTCTGCGCGATGCCGGCCAGCAACGATCCGAGCGTGAAGACCATGAGGGCCGCCAGGAACAGGCGGCGAGCCCCCCACAGGTCGGTGAGGCGGCCCGCCAGCGGCATCGTGACCACGTAGACGAGCAGGTAACCGTTGATGATCCACGATGCCTTGCGCAGGTCCGTCCAGTTGGCCATCGTCGCAAGAATCTGAGGCAGAGCCACGGCCGTGACCATGAGCTCCAGTCCGGCCAGGAAGACGCCCACACCGAGAACGGCGAGCAGGATGTACGAGTCACGTCGCGCCATGGGTGGAGTGTAGGGGGCGTCCGCGCGGGCTGCCTCCGCCGGAAGTTGGACGTCGCCGGCGTCCTGAGGTGTAGGCGCGGCCTCATTGCGCTTGCGAACCTCACGGTACGGGCGCGCGGCCCGTCCAAGCGGTCCCCCGCCGACCCCGGCATACACTTGACGAACCGTTGCCAACTGGAGGACCAGATGCACAACCGAGCCATCAGCCCACGCATTGCCCTTGTGGCGGCGCTGCTCGTGGGCACTGCGGCTGCGATCGCCGGCTGCGGGTCCGGAGCCGCGGCAACGCCGGGCGACTCCACCCTGTGCCTGAGCTGGTGCGGAACGGGATCGGCCACCGTATCGAACAACGGCGCGACCACGACGATCAAGCCCGGCGGCTGCATCGACCAGGGCCCGGCCGGCATCGACGCCCGTTTCGGTGATCTGCGCGAGGACAACGCCACGGGCGACTACGTGGCCATCAGGGCATTCCGTGCCGACGGCCCCACGGCGGTACCTGTTCCCACGCTGGCTCCGCTGGCAACGCCGGGCGACTCTGTCTATCCGTCATATAGCGTCGTTGGCTTCGTGGCCGGCCAACCGTTCATTCTGGGCACGGACGCCGTCATCGTGATGAAGGACGCCAGGGGCGGAACATTCTCCGGGACCGATGTGAACGGCTACGGCAGCTTCACCGGCACGTTCTCCTGCAGCTGATCGCCATCCCGCCGCGGGTCGGCTTCGCGAACCTTCAGGCGGCGCGTGAGCGAGGACGCCCCGCCGGAATCGAGCCCGGATGGCCACGCATCGCGGCAGGCGCCGCTTCGTCGAACTTGAACCGCGACAGCAGGTCTTCGAGCCGGCCGGCCATCCCCGCCAGCGCCTGGGCCGACGTCACGACCTCGCTCGCCTGAGCGCTCAGCTCCTCGGTCGCCGCGCTGACCTGCTCGGCCGACGCGGAATTCTCCTCGGAGATTGCGGCAATCGACTCGACGGCGTGCGACACATCGGCGGACTGGTCCGCCATCCTGTCCGCTCCGCGGCTGTTGGCCGTTGCGAGTTGCTCGATCCTGTCCATGGCGGTTACCACGGTGCCGGACGCTCCGGACATGGCCTCCACGGCTGTGATGATCCTGCCCACGGCGGAAGTCGTGGCGTCGACGGAGGTCGCGATCTCCGCGAGGGCCGCGCCGGACCGCCGCGCGAGTTCCGATCCGGTCTGGACTTCCTGTGAACCGGCCTGCATCGCCGAGACCGCGGCATCTGTGACTTCGCGGACCTCGGCAATGAGAGCGGCGATCTCCTTGGTTGCTCGGCTGGAGCGCTCCGCGAGCTTGCGGACCTCATCGGCGACCACGGCGAAGCCCTTGCCCTGTTCGCCCGCCCGGGCCGCTTCGATGGCGGCGTTGAGTGCGAGCAGGTTCGTCTGCTCGGCAATGTCGTCGATCGTCTCCACGATGGCGCCGATCTGGTCGCCCTTGGCGCCGAGCTCGGCCACTCGCTGCGAACTCCGGGCGACGGTCTCCTCGATTCTGGCCATGCCCTCGACGGTCTGGCGTACAGCTTCGGCGCCATGACGTGCGGCCTCCGCCGCGGTCCCGGAAACTGCGGCCACCTGGCTCGACGCGTCCGAAACCTCGCCGATGGCCGACGCCAGCGATGAGACCGCCAGGGATGCCGATCCCACGCTGTCGGTTGTCTCCACTGCTGAGAACCGGACCTGACCGATGACGTCCGTCAGACCGTTGACCGCGTTACTCGTGTCGCTGGCAGCCCGGGCCTGTTCCTGCGCACCCATTGCCACCTGGCCGATGGTGGCCGCGATCTGCTGGGTCGCGAGACCCGTCTGTGTCGCGGCCTCGTTGAGCTGAGCGCTGAACTCACCGAGTGTCCGGCCGGTGCGCGCCGTCTCTTCCAGAGTGCTGCGAACCGCGCCCTTGAACTCCTTGTAGTGCTCGGAGAGGTCGTCTCGGATGTCGGGGACGTCGATAGCCGCCAGATCGAGCCCGATCGACTGGAGGTAGTCGTAGAAGAACGCGTCGGAGACGGCCTGGAGGTCGTAGTTGAAGACCGTGAAGATGGCCCGCTCGGCGCGCGCGTGCATCCACGGCTTGAACCACAGACTGCGGTGCAGGTACTTGCGCACGAGATCCATGTACAGCGGGTAGCTGCCCACGTACCACTTGAGCGGCAGATTGATCACGTTGTGCATCTTGCCCACGACGAGCCGCTTCTCGAAGTAGTCACGCCCAAATCGTCCGCCGGACGCCGCTTCCTGGAAGATCTCGCGAAAGTAGCCGGCCTGCGTGGCCTCGAGCTTGGGCCGCAGCTGGTCCACCTTCATGCCGTGCGCTGCCGCGTACCGTTCGAAGAACGTCCGGGTGGGAGCGAACGTGAATTCATGGTCGTAGAAGTCGCGTGCCAGCTTGTCCGCGACACGATCGGCCCATCCCGCGAGTGAGCGAAGGGTGCGGATGTCCCTCGGCTTGAGCCGCAGGAACTCGAGTCGCAGCGCGAGGCTCTCTTCGGAGATTCGGTATTGGTCGGTCAGCCCTGTCATGTCGGCAATCTCCAAACCTCGCGGCGACCGCGATCCGGGCCCGGTCACGCGAACCAAATGGATCCAAATGCGATCCATACGTTTGGAGAGTCGGCGTCACCAGCCCGATCGAGAGGCGAGTCTCGTCCGTTGAATCCCCTAAACTCACCGCGAGGAGGAGACCAATGCCAACCTACGCCACCGGCGCCACCGTCGAGCGTCTCTACCCGGGGCCGAACGCCGAAGCGGCTCGCGCCGCCGCCCAGCCCCAGATCGACGCGTTCCTGGCTGCCGGATTCATGATCGCCGGAGAACGCTGGCTGGACGACTCGACTTCCGGCGGCACTCCCGTCGGTGACGCGGTGGCAACGGGAACGATCTCGTACCTCGCGGGCAAGGGCGGGCGGCTGGCGATCTCGTACCAGGCTTCACGACCGACGGATCTCCCGCCGGCCCTTCCGGCCTACACGCTCGAAGATCCACGGGCCGTCCGACTGCAGACCTGGTCGCAGATGCAGCTCGTGGTCGGCGCGGTCTTCGTGGTGATCGTTCTGTTCGTCTTCGTAGTGATCTTGAGCCAGATGATGTCGACGAACCAGCGAATGGGCCCGTTCGGGCCGTAACGGTCGCAACGGAGCGAAACGGCGCGGGGCCGCGCGCGCCCCTTGACAGCTCCACCGCGCCCGAATAGCATCAACAGCGCTTTATATAAACGCTCGTTTGTGCGGGCGCACACCGCCGCCACGTACAGCAGAGGTCGCCATCTTGCCCTCCCCGGCACACATTCGCAGCACGGTCGCCTCGATCGTCGATCAACCCGACGACCTTCGCGAACTGCGCGTGTTCCACAAGGCGCTCGCGGACGTGAATCGTCTCCGCATCGTCAGGCGCCTTGCGGAGGGCCCGGCGACCGTGAGCGAACTCATCGAAACCGTTGGGCTCAGCCAGCCCCTCGTCTCATGGCACGTGGGACGGCTCAAGGCCGCCGGCGTCGTCGAAACCAGGCGGAGCGGCCGCGAGGTCTACTGCGCCCTCCGCGCCAACGTCTTCGACGAAGCGGCCGAGCGCGAGCGCGTCCTGCTCGGCATCGCGGCGCTGCCCACCCCGAGCATCGGGGCGCACTGACAATGGGCGATCAGTCATTCGTTTCGCAGGAGACGCGCGCACGCGTCCGCGGAATGGTCACTCCAATCGCGCTCGGCGCCGGCAAGCTCGGCCTCACTCCTAACGCGCTCACCGTCATCGGCTTCCTGATCTCGGGAGCGGCGGCCGCGGCGGCCGCGGGCCAGCTCTGGCTCGCCGCGGCGGCCCTCGTGCTCTTCGGCGGCTCGTTTGACATGCTCGACGGCGGGCTCGCCCGTGCCCAGAACCGCGTGACCCGGTTCGGGGCCTTCCTCGACTCGACGCTCGATCGCTGGGGCGAAGGCGTCGTATACATCGGGATTGTCGCCGGCGCCTCGGCTGCCGGCTTTGTCGTGGGGGCGGTTCTTGCCGCCGCCGCGGCCGTATCCAGTTTCCAGGTCAGCTACACCCGGGCCAAGGCTGAGAGCCTGAAGCTGCACGGCGAGGTGGGCATCGCGCCCCGCGCCGAGCGGCTCGTGCTCCTGACGATCGGCCTGGTCCTTGCTGGCCTCGACGGCGGCGTCCTTCCGGGCGCGAGAGGGCAGCTCTGGCTGTCGCTCGGCCTGGGAATCATCCTCGTCACCGCCAGCATCACCGCAGTCCAGCGCACGTTGCACGTCAAAACGCAGCTTCGTAATGAGGAGCAGGGAACAAAGTGACCGAGAAGACCAACCCCGACGCCGCTCCGGCCGTGACGGCCGCGACCCAGCTTCCGCCCGTACACGGCATCGGCGGCCAGCTGCCCAAGGGCAAGAAGATCCGCGTCGCCATCGTGGGCGTGGGCAACTGCGCGAGCTCGCTCGTCCAGGGGCGCTACTACTACGAGAACGCGTCCGAGACCGACTTCGTCCCCGGCGTGATGCACGTCAACCTGGGCGGCTACCACATCAACGACGTCGAGTTCGTTGCCGCCTTCGATATCGACAAGAACAAGGTCGGCAAGGACCTTTCCGAGGCGATCTACGTGAAGCCGAACAACACGTTCGTCTTCCAGCAGGTCCCGCACCTCGGCGTCAAGGTCGACCGCGGAATGACCCACGACGGCCTTGGCAAGTACCTCTCCCAGATCATCGAGAAGGCCCCCGGACCCACGGCCGATGTGGTCGGCATCCTCAAGGAGCGCAA
>PMBG01000098.1:0-129 GCA_003153755.1 Chloroflexota bacterium
GCTTGCCGATCGCGATCGCAATCTCACGTTCGTCCCGACGATGACGGCGCTAGAGGGCTCGGATCTACGCTGGGACGGCGAACGCGGCCACATCGACCCGGCCCTGCTCGCCCGCCATCTGGAAGGCGT
>PMBG01000098.1:151-16233 GCA_003153755.1 Chloroflexota bacterium
AGCCGCGCGCTGCCAGGACCTTGCGGACGCGCCCGATCTGACCCTCGATCTCGGCCATTTCGTCGAACTGGCTCGCGGCAATCGCGACCATCCTGTCCGGGGACATCACGTCGGTTCGCCCGGCGGCGATCGCGGCCACGAACCAGGCCAGATCCTCGAGGTTCCGCCGATAGAAGTAGAAGCCGAACCTGTCGGCGTCGAGCGCCACGCGCCGGAAGGCTCGCTCGTATCGATCGAGGAACCAGGCGAACCGATCGGCCGGGAAGAACGTCGTTCCGGCGAACATGAACAGGTCCTGCTCGGCCGGGCCGATCCGCGCTCCATCCCAGTCGAGCAGGTGGAGGCTGCCATCGTCCGCCAGAAGCAGGTTCGAGCCCCAGATGTCGGTGTGACAGAGCACCTGCTCGGATGGCCGGGCAGTCGCGATGTCGCGCAGCCGCTCCAGTCGGGCGATCCAGGTTCGCAATTCGCCAACGCGGGGACGCATGACCGCGGCGAGCTCGGCGAGCGTTGGGTCGCCGGCGCGTGACGCCACGCCGGACTCAATGTCGGCCAGCGCTGCCGCGAGATCGGGGAGAAACGCCAGGCCGTAGTCCTCGGAACGCTCAACAAGCGAGCGAACGGCCCCGGTGCTTGCGTGCACCGCCGCCACGATCTCCGCAAGGCGGCCGTACACGTCGTCGGGCCAGGCCGTCTCGCGTTCCAGGTTCCGGCCGTCGAGGAACTCCTGGACGGTGACGTCGTACGCGGCGTACGTGCTCACGAACCCGCCGTCGCGATCCGGGATGGGGCAGGGGACCGGGATGGATCTCGCCGAGAGGGCGGCCAGGAGCGGTGTCGTCGATGCCTTCGCGGCCGCCTCTGGTCCGCGGAGCGACAACTTCACGAAGGCCCGACTACCGTCACGGCACGCCGCCACATAGCTCCACGAATCGATCCCGTACGGGACGAACGTGAGCGTGTCCACATCCAGGCGGTATCGGAGGCGCAAGAGCTCGAGGAGCCCCGCCCGGTCCAGATTCTCCGCTTCGAAACGCATGCCACTCAGTCTCGGCCTTGAAGAACGCCTTGTCTTGCCCGGCGCGGTCCCCGGCGGGTGTTGTTCGTGGCCAACGCCGTGTAGTGGCGAACCCTCATGCCCACCGCCCGGCCGACCGAAGTCTCCGATATGGATCGTATCCCGGCAATCGGATCGCCCCTGCCTGCGCTGCCATCGCGCGCGCCCGCGATCCGCGAGTCCGACTCCTCCGCGTTTGCCGCGCTCATCGCGCCGGCGGAGCCCGAGCACGCGGCGCCGTTGCTCGACGCCCTCAACGGCGGCGATCCGGCCACTCAGCAGCAGCGGATCGCGCACTTCACGAGCCACGTCAGCGCCGAGTGCTTCATCTCGCTGCTGCAGACGATGGATCCCATGCCGTACGACCACAGGGCCCGAGCCGAGTACAAGCGCCACTATGCTCAACTCCGCGACGCTCTTACGGTCCCGCCGCCACGGGACGCCGGACCGGTTGATCCCCTGAAGTAGGCCGCAGGCCGGGATGCCCGGTCCGGAACCGCGGCGGCCGTGGTGACAGGCGAGTGACAGCGGCGACCCTGGGTCGAGTACCGTATGCCGCATGACGCGGCGAAGTCTCCGCGCCGGCACTGGAGGGACCCATGGATCCGTCGATCATGTCGGAAGACTCCGGTCTGCTGCCGATCTCCGGAGCCGTGCTCTACAACAACGTCTACGGCAAAGGCGACATCGCGGAGTACCGGCAGGTCGTCTTTCGCGGCACGGACCACGCAGGCTGGGAGTGGGAGTGGCCTGAGAGCGCCGGACCGGCCATGAAGTGCTACCCGGAAGTGATCGCCGGCCGGTCGCCCTGGAGCGAGGCGAACGCATGGGAGCAGTTGCCTCGCCGTCTGGCCGACGCGCGCCTGACGCTAGATTTCGATTTCGAATCGGTCGGGAGCGGCCTCTGGTGCGAGAGCCTCGATTTCTGGATCACAAGCTCCGACCGGCCGACAATCGACGACATCGTGAGCAACCTGTGCATCTGGACCATGAACCACGGCGCCGAGCCCGCGTACAAGGGCCGCCACACGAAGTTGGCGATCGGCGGGCGCACCTACGAGGCCATTTTCGAGACCCCCGCCGACGCGCCGGACAAACCGTGGAAGACGCTCGCCCTGGTTGACACGGCGCTTCGCAGCCAGGGCAGCCTGGAGCTTGGTCCGCTTGTCGACGCGATGATCGAGCACGGGCTGGCCCAGCCGACCGACTTCCTAGCGACTGCCGAGCTTGGCAGCGAGGTGGCGTACGGGAAGGGCCGCACCACGCTTCGGACGTTCAAGCTGCGGTAGGGAGCCCGGGCCTGCGCGCGCGGCGGCACGCGCAGCACGCGCGGCGGCGGAGCGCGGCGGAGCGACCCGCCGCCCGCGGAACCGCGGACCGCTACGATGCGCGGATGCTTGTCATCGTCCGGCCGCCGGGCCCTGCCTTCCACGACGCGATATCCACGAACCCGGACCGCCATCGCATCGACGTCTCGCGGGTTCACGCGCAGCACGCGGCGTTCTGCTCGGCGCTCGAGGACGCCGGACTGCCTCTGCTGCGTCTGCCTGAGGAGCCGGACCTTCCGGACGCCACGTTCGTGTCCGACACGCTCGTCGCGCTCGCGCCGCTCCTACCGGATCGATCGCGCGTGGTCGTGGTGGCGCGGCCCGCTCGCGCGTCCAGGCGGCCCGAAGTGGAGTCCGTTCTCGATGAGGTCGTCGGCCGGATGCCGGTGGGCACGCGCGTCGTGACGGTGGAGGATCCCGGCACGCTCGAGGGCGGCGACGTGGTCATCTTCGGCGACCGTATCGCCATCGGGCTGAGCGCCCGCACCAACGAGATCGGGGCGCGAGTCCTCGCCGACGCCGCGCGTTCGCTCGGATACCGGCCGTTCCTGTGCCCGGTGACGGACCGCCTCCACCTGGCCACGGCCGTCACGGCGGTGACACCGGACACGCTCATCGGCACGGCCGCCGGCTTCGCCTCACTCGACGCCGCCGGCCCCGACGCGGCACCTTCCGGCGAGATTCGCCGCCTGCTGCTCCCCGACGGCGAACTGCCGGGCGCCAACGTGCTCGCGCTCGGCGGGCACGCGTTCCTGGCCTCGGGCAACCCGATCGCCGCGCGGCTCCTGCGCGAGACCGGGCTGACGGTTCACGAACTGGAGCTGGACGAGTTCGCGCTCGCCGACGGCGGCCCGACGTGCCTGGTGAACATCCTTCCATCCGTGGAATTCATCGACGGCTTGTTCCGATGGCTCGAATCGCAGCGCGCCACGCTCGATGCCATCGGGAAAGTCCGCTCTAGCCGGACCACGGACGACCGGTGGAAACCGAGCGCTAACCTCGTGGTGGCGCGCCACGACAACTTCGACGCGGATCTCATGCTCTGGTCTTCTGGCGAGGCGGAGTTCGGTTACGGCCGACCTGGGCAATCGATCGACGAGCACTATGACCTGCAGTCCATCGACGACCTGGAGGCCCTTCTCCGCGAGTTCTTGACGATCCTCACGGAGTAGCCTTCGGGATCGAGCGCTGCGATTGCGATCCTCTGACGCGCTCACGCGCCTGATGTTCGAGGATCCGTTCACGAAGCTGCCGCTGGCGGCCGGCGGAGGATAGCGGGTTGGACCGTCGGCAGATCGCCCCGCAAGCTAGCAGGCGGACCCCGCCGGAACGGTCGTCATCGTCGCTCGCAACACATACAGTTAGCTTGGAGCGCTCGCTTCATGGCCAGCCGCGCGAACCGGGAACGCAATCGCGTGGTCCCCTAGTCGCAGATCGCTATGGGAAAGGAATCTTCCGACGCACTCACTGGTTCCCGTGTCCACCTCGAAGTTGTCCGACCTGGTGCGGTCGCCGGATGGGCCCTGGGTCCTCGTCTGGTGCGCCGCCGAGCAGGCGGTCGGCGAGTGGATTAGCACGGTTCCCGCGCACAAATGCCGCGTCCTGCTGGCCGACGACAACCAGATGCGCCGCATCGAGCCCTTCTACACTGAGTTGACCCGCGCGGGCCTCCTGTGGCAGTCGATGGGCCAGAACTGGAACGCGTTCGAAGAGGTCTTGTACGACCCGGACGTGACCGCGGATTCATATGTGCTCATCGTCTCTCGATCGGATGCGATTCTGGCGTCTGAGCCACACATCGACTCGAGATGCTGATCGAGACCCTGTCGCGAGTGGGGGCTGGCTGGGCGGGCGAGGACATGCCTCCCGAGCACGATCCCTTCGGGCACCACTGCATCCTTCAAGTGGAGCCCAAGAACCTGGGCCGCCTCCTGGATCGCCTGAGTCGCGCAGATTGCACCGTGGGCGATCGGCGACGACACGTCCTATCCGTCTCGGGCGATGTAGCGGCGGGGCGGCCGTACGCATCTGCCCATGCCCGCTCGGATCTCTCCACAATTCACGTGGTATGTGCGTGGCGTAAGGCCTGGGTGGTCGTACGGGCCGAAATGGCGGCCAGGACGACCCGGCACCGGCGATTGTCAGCCGAATCCGGCTACCGAATGGATCCGTTTCGGGATATCGACGGCCGGATTACCGTCCGCGGTCGAGGTTCGTTCTGCGGTGCCAATACCACGTGAAAAGTGGAAGGAACCTGGCGTCCGCCGCCGAGCCCAGCAGGTGCGCCGAGCCGGCACGTCCTGACGGCCCTACTTGCCGGCGCGATCGTGCGGCAGTGGCGGCAGGCGCCGCTTCCCGAGGACCAGATAGTGGCGGAACCAGTCGCGGACCTGGACGAGATTCTCGGCGCGGCGGAAGGGCGTGCCTCCACGCGTGAGCTCGTGGTTCTCGTCGGGGACGCGCATGAATCGCACCGGGCGCCGATGGACGCGCAGGATGGCGAACAGCTCTTCGGCCTGGCCGATCGGGCAGCGAAGGTCGTTCTCCGCGTGCTGGATCAGGAGCGGCGTGGTGCACGACGCGATGTACGTGATCGGCGACTGCTCGCGGTAGAAATCCGGCTCGTCCCACGGGTTCGCGCCGAACAACATCTTCGGATCGATGCCGGCGAGGTCTCCGGTGAGTGCGAGCGAAGTCATGTCGCTCACGGACCGCGCCGTGAACGCGGCGGCAAAGCGGCGATCGTGCCCCACGATCCAGTTCGTCAGGTAGCCGCCGTACGAACCTCCGGTGACGCCCATGCGCCGGCCGTCCGCGATGCCCTCGGCGACGAGTGCGTCCACCCCGGCGAGGACGTCCAGCATCGGCCCGTGGCCCCAATCACGGTAGTTAGCATTTGCGAACGTCTGCCCATACCCCGTGGAGCCGCGCGGATTGCAGTAGAAGACGCTCATCCCGGTTCCCGCCAGGATCTGGAACTCGAGCACCGGCGACCAGCCGTACTGCGTCTGCGGGCCGCCGTGGATCTCCACGACGAGCGGGCCGGGCCGGCGGAAGCCCGAAGACTCAGTGGCCTCGATGAGCCAGCCCTGGATCAGCCGCCCCTCGACCTCGTACGAGCGCTCGACCGGCTCGACGAACCTGACGCCCTCGAGCGCCTTGTCGTTGAGATGGCTGAGGCGGCGCGGCGCCTTACCGTCCGGCTTGACCCAGACGTCCGCCAGCTCGGTGGGCGTCGAGCGGATGAATGCCAGGCGAAGGCCGCCATCGACCTCGATCTGGTCGAAGGCCGAGACGTATTCCCGTCCGTCGGTCAGCCGTTCGAGCCGGCCGTCGTCCGTGGAGATTCGCCACAACGCGTATGAGCCGTCGCGCGGGGCGCTGAACGTCAGCCACGCACCGTCCGCGGACGCCACCAGACGCGCCGACTCGCTCAGCGTGATGTCGCTGTTCATCGCCGTGGCCGGCATGAGGTCGTGGCCGGCCGATAGATTGCGGCCGCCGTCGCGCCCCGAGTCGGAGCCGTCGTCCTTGAAAAGCCAGACGTCGTACCGGCTGCCGACCTGGGCAGGGTAGCGGTGGCCAAGGCAGGCGATCGTCCGGCCGTCCGGAAGCCAGGTTGGCGCGATGAAATCCGCCCGGCCGTCGTCCGTGACGCGTGTGCGGCGACCTGAGTCCACGTCGACGACGAAGAGGTGCGTGCGCGGGTCGAAGTCGGCATTGCGCCGCTCGTTCGTGCAGTACGCGATCCGCTTGCCGTCCGGGGACCAGGCGGGCATGTCCACCGACCAGTCTACGTTCGTGAGACGGCGGGCATCGCCGGACTCCAACTCCACGACCCACAGCTGCGCGTGGCTGTCGTAGATGAAGCCGCGGCCGTTGAGCACGAACGAGAGACGATCCACATATCGGTAGTCCGAGGTCGGCATGCCGTTGTCCGCCGGCTTGTCGAGGCCGCGTCGGCGGCGGTCCTCTTCCTTTGTCGCCCCGGCCGAAGGGCTTAGCACCGCCAGGCGCTTGCCGCCGGGCGACCATTCGAAGCTCGTCACGCCCCGCGGTAGATCGGTGACGCGCCTCGCCTCGCCGGGCCGGTCGAGCGGCAAGACGTAGACCTGGGTGACGTCCTCTCGCTTGCCGGCCGTGCCCGGGGTCTCCTCCGCGGACGCGGCCTCGACGAGTGTTCGCCGGTCCGACAGGAACGCCATCAGCCGGCCGTCCGGCGAGATTCGAGGGGACGAGTCGTCCCAGGCGCCGAGCGTTAGCTGGCGGGGCTCCTCGCTTCCGTCGGTGGGCACGCCCCAAATCGAGCCGAGGTACCCGTCCCGGCGGGCCTTGGTCGCCTGCAGGGCGAATACCGCGAGGCGTCCGTCGGGCGTGAGGCGTACCTGGGAAGGAACGCGCAGGTTGTACAGGTCGTCGGGCTGCAGCGCCCGAGGCGCAGCGCCCGCGCCGCTTGAAACCTGGGAAGCTCGGGCTACGGGCATGATTCCTCCGGAGTGACACTGTGACCGGCGCGGAAAGGGCGCGTCCCCTCTGTTGCTGTGAGTGTATTTCGCGATGGGCCTGCGAGTTGCACTCGGCGTCGCTAGGCCAGATCCTGCGGCCGTAGTCGGGCGGCGAATGGGACTGATTTGACCAGGTTGGGATCCAGCTGAGCGCTCTCCTGACCACCACATGGATTGCAGGTCATGACGGGTTGCGCCGAGCCGAATAGCCTCATGACTACGGCCGGCGAGGTAGCGCGATGGCCACGCCACGGAACCGTGGTCGGGGTCGCGCCGCGATCGTCCGGTGCGGCCGAGCACCGGCTCGGCTGACCTCTCGTGTGGATCGCGTAGAGAGGACGGGACTATCGGTCCGGGGGTTTGCACCTAGTCACCAGAAGATCGGTGCTTTCGGTCGCTGCAACCGCGACTCGGCTTCATTTGGCGTTTGGTCCATACGCGGTATAGCTGTCCCGAGTGAACCACCCGAGGCCTTGAGCGGATCCCATAGAGATTCCGGTTTGGGCGCTCGCCCAGCCGCCCGGATGAGTCAGCAACCCAGAGAGGGGCTCCGTGAACGCCACCAGCAAAGTCAACCTGTCAGTGCGAATGAAGGTGCTCGGGGCTGTTGGTGCAGTCCTGGGCCTGATGCTGCTCAGCGGCTTCGCCATGTTCCTCCAGGTCGGCAGCATGGCCACCGAGAAGGACGCCATCGTCAACGACGCTATCCCGCTCTCCGAGTCCGTCAAGAACGTCCTGCCGGATCTCGTCAACATGGAGACCGGGATGCGCGGATACCTCGTCACGGGCGACGCGACCTTCCTCGATCCATACAACAGCGGCAGCACGCAGCTGGTCGCGGACCTGGCCTACATCGACGCCCACGACGGCGACCACCCGATCATGGCCGGACTGATCGCCCAGGCAAAGCCCCAGATCCAGGCGGTTCAAGCCTTCATGAAGTCCGAGGTCGACCTCGTGAAGGCCGGCAGCACGGCCGATGCGCAGTCCAAGATCGGCAACGGCAAGGCTCTCATGGACGCCTTCCGAGCCACCAACGACAAGATGAGCGCCGACGTAGCGAAGTTCATCAACGACTCCAACGTCGGATACCAGGGCAGCCAGTCCATGGCGACCATGGTGCTCGTCGGGTTCGTGGGCTTCGCCCTTCTCGTGGGCGTGGTTCTGGCTCTATTCCTGGCCCGCTCCATCACCGGCGGCGTCAAGAAGGTCCAAGTCACGCTGACTTCCATGGCAGACAACTGCGCCAAGTATCTCGAGAACGGCCTTGCGGCCTTCGCCCGAAACGACCTCACGGTCGAAGTTCATGCGGCGACCCATCCGATCGAGAAGTTCGGCACCGACGAGATCGGCGCCACCGCGGCCGTCACCAACAAGATGCTCGGCCAGCTTCAGGCCACGATCGAGAGCTACGAGACGGCCCGAGCCGGACTTGCTGCAACCGTGGGCGAAGTGAAGACCGCAGCGGACTCTGTGGCACGGACCTCAGCTGAAGTCAGCCAGGCCGCGACTCAGTCCGGAACCGCGTCGAGCCAGATCGCCCAGACGATCAACCAGGTCGCCTCCGGCGCCTCCGAGCAGGCGAAGGCCAGCTCCGACACGAGCAACGCCGTGGGCGATCTGACCGGGATCATCAGCCAGGTTGGAGCGGGCGCGTCGAACATCACCGCCAAGGTCGAGGCCGCGTCCGTCGCTCTGGGCGACATGGCCACCGCCATCAAGAGCGCTTCCGCGGCATCCGCCGAGGTCAGCACCGTGGCGGCCACTGCCGCCGAAGCAACCGACCACGGCCAGAAGGCCGTGCGTGAAACCGTCACTGAGATGGGCCGGATCAAGACGACTGTCGAGCAGGCCTCAAGGAAGGTCACCGAACTCGGTGCCAAGAGCGATCAGATCGGCGCAATCGTCGAGACGATCGACGACATCGCNNAGACCAACCTGCTGGCCCTCAACGCAGCCATTGAGGCGGCCCGGGCCGGCGAACAGGGCAAGGGCTTCGCGGTCGTGGCCGACGAAGTCCGCAAGCTCGCCGAGCGAAGCAGTCGCGCCACCAAGGAAATTGCGGCCCTCATCGGCGAGGTCCAGAGCGGCACCGACGAGGCCGTCAAGGCCATGACCGCCGGCGCGGCCGAGGTCGAACACGGCTCCGAACTCGCGGCTCAGGCTGGCGCTTCACTCGACGCCATCAGCACGGCCGTGACTGCCACCAAGCGGGCAGTCGAGCGCATTACCGCAGACGTTGACTCCATGAGCCGGGCGTCCGCCGGCGTGGTTGCCTCCTCCGACGCCATCGCCACGATCGCGGCACAGACCAACGAAGCTGCATCTCGCATGACTGCGGCTGCGGGAACCGTGTCGAGCTCCGTTCAGTCCATCGCAGCGATCAGCGAAGAGAACTCGGCCGCTGCAGAGGAGGTCTCCGCCTCGACCGAGGAGATGTCCGCCCAGGCCGAAGAGGTCGTGGCATCGGCAAGCTCACTGGCCCAGATGGCCGACGAGCTTGACGAGGTCGTTGCTCGCTTCGTGCTCGAAGGCGGCGCCGGCTCGGCGCCCACCAGCATTGCAACGCGGCAGCGCCGCAGTGACTCGGATGCCCCGGCGAAGAGCCGGCGCACCAGAGCCGCGTAGCAGCCAGAACTTCCGCGACGGCGATCCGGCACAGATCGAGCGTCGCCCAACGACTTCGCAGGCGGCCCGGNNGTGGTCTGCCAACTCGGGGCCGAGAGCTATGGCCTCGACATAAGTTCGGTCTACGAGATCATCCGCTTCCAGGCCTGCACCGCAGTGCCAGCATCGCCCCCGTTCGTCGACGGCGTGATCAACCTCAGAGGCCTGATCATTCCCGTGATGGACATGGCCAGCCGCTTTGGGCAGTCTCGGTCGGAAACAACCAAATCGACCCGCATCATCGTTGCCGGAACCAACGGCGTGCGCGTCGGTCTGGTCGTGGACGCCGTTACCGAGGTCCTCATGGTCTCCGAGGATGAGGTCGAA
Source organism: Chloroflexota bacterium (assembly GCA_003153755.1). Classification (GTDB taxonomy): domain Bacteria; phylum Chloroflexota; class Limnocylindria; order Limnocylindrales; family CSP1-4; genus Fen-1039. The sequence continues at coordinate 10,036 of PMBG01000098.1, forward strand.
CCAACGCCCGAGGTGGCTTCAGGCTACGACGCGGCATACATTCGTGGCATCGCCAAGCTCGGCGAGGAACTCGTGATCCTGCTTGATCTCGGCGCCCTGTTCGGCGAGCGCGAGGTCCAGGCGCGGGCCGCGTAACGCGGCTGGAGCGCGGCCCGTGATGTCAAAGCGGCCTACCCATGTCAAGTCGAAACGAGAAACGAAACGCAGCCCGGCCCAAGCGATTCTTTCAGGCCGCCCTCACGCGTCTCACCGGGCTCGACATGACCGATCGGTCGGGAGCAGTCGCGCCTGAAGCGACTCTGGCAAATGTCTACCTGATGACCGCCGGGGCGGGACTTGCACTCGTGCTCATCGGGTCGATCACACTCGACGCCGGCGACCCGACCGTCCTGGCGGCGCTCCTGTGCGCGCTCACAATGGGTGCGGTTACGTCGTTCATCGCAGGCCAACGACGCAGCAGCGAGTGGGCGTCGGCGGCGGCTCTGAGTGCGATCTTCGGCTGGCCTCTATTTGTCGCCGCGATGGCGTTGGCGTCAAGGGGACCGCGCGGCTACGACGAGGTGCCCGCCGAAATCGTGGCGATTATCGTCGCGGTCGCGCTCTCCAGCCTGCTTCGCACCTCGGTTGCCGCCGCTTGGCTCGCAGTCCTGGTGATCGTCCTCGGATTGTCAATCTGGGAAGCCGGATACCTGACCGGGACCAACTTGATCGGTCTCATCGGGGTGACCGCGGTCGGAGTGGTTGGACTGGCTGGCCGATTCACGCTCGACAGGATGGTCAGGGCCAGAAGTCAGCTACACGATCTGATGGAGCGGCTGCCATTCGGCGAGTCACTCGACGCAACCGCCAACTCGGTCGTGGAGGAGGTGGCGACTGCCGGTGGGTTCGACGTCGTGCTTCTGGCCGCGCTGCCACCGGGGGGCGCCGTTCGACACCTCGCACACGCGTCAAGAATGACCGAGCAATTGCCACTGGAGCCTGGGGCCCTGCTCGGCGAGGAGCGCGCGGCCTACTTGCGGTCCAGGATCGCGGGCGGTCCGTGGATTGCCGACTGGGAGGCGACTCGCGACAGGTTGGGCTACAACTCCGAAATGCACAGGGCCGGCCTGAGGTCGATGCTCTATGTTCCGATCGTTCGCGACGGCACGATTGTCGGGGTGCTCAGCGTTGGTTATGGGTCGGCCACCGGGGCCAGCGACCTGGGAAGGAGGGCCCTCCTTCGCGAGGCCACCCCCTCGGTCATGGAGGCGGCCTCGCTTATCGGTGGCATTCTCTCCCCCAAGCTTCTCGAGATCGATGACCGAGAGTTGGAAAAGAGCGTCCTGCTGACGATCATCGACGAGGGCAGATTCGTGCCTGTCTTCCAGCCGATTGTCGAACTCGCCTCTCGCCAAATTGTCGGCTTCGAGGCGCTGACCCGATTTGCCAACGGCGAGCGGCCCGACCTCGTCTTCGCGGAAGCCGAGCGGCTCGGGATCGGCCGTAACCTCGAGGCGGCCACGATTGCCGCGGCCGTCAAGGCGTCCGTCGCGCTCGAACCTGCGTCGGCCTATCTGTCGGTGAACCTGTCACCCGATTTCGCCCTGTCCCGAATTCCCAGGAACCTGCTGGCATCACTTCAGCGTCCGCTCACGGTTGAGGTGACCGAACACGTTGCGATCGAGGACTACTCCGCATTGCGCGCTGCCGTGCGTTCCTTGGGGCGAGGCACGAAGCTGGCCGTCGACGACGCGGGGGCGGGGTTCGCGAGCTTGCGCCACGTGCTCGAACTCGGCCCGGACATCGTGAAACTCGACATCGAGTTCATCAGGAAGATCGACTCGGACCCTGCCCGTCAGGCCTTGGTGGCTGGGATGGTCCATTTCGCGGCACGCGGCCCTTTCCGGCTTATCGCCGAGGGCGTGGAGACCGAAGCTGAACGAGAGGCGCTCCTGGCGCTCGGCGTCACCTGCGGGCAAGGGTATCTCTTTGGACGTGCCGCGCCGGCAGGGCGGCCGTCGTTTGAAGACACTGAGGTGGCCTGACCGCGTCGCTCGAAACATGTGAGGCAGGTTGGTCGACCCGCTCAACCGATGGCACAGATCGAGCGATCAGGCGACCGTCAGCCTTCGCTCCGGAGCCACCTGGCCTCAGGCACCCGAGTCGCTCGCGTCCGGGTCCAGCAGCGACGATCCGTTCAGCAGGCCGACCACTTCGGCGAGGTTCCTGCAAACCCGGATGCCGAAGGAGAAGTCCGGGTTGAGGCCCATGCGCACGGCCGGACCGCCGACCACGAAGTGCCTGGGTCGCCCGGGACTGGACCTGAGACGACCCACAACCTCGCGGACCTGGTTCATCTGGGTTGAGAGCGCGACGGAGAAGCCGAGGACCTCCGGCCTGGTGCGAGCAACAAGAGCCAGTATCTCCTCGGTCGGCAGCCCGGGCACAACCGTGAGCGCCGGGATGCCGTAGCTCGCGAAGTAGACCTCGGCCATCGTGAGTCCAAGGGTGTGGTAGTTGTTCTCGGCGTTGATCAGGACGACTCTCGGCTTTGGCTGCCGGCCCCGACGTTTACCGGGCTCGCGCAGCCCGATCAGCAAGTCCTGCACCATGGTCGTAATGCGGTGCTCGCTCGCGACGCTCAACTCACCGGCGGACCACATGTCGCCGACCTTGGCCAGCAGGGGATGGAGGAGACCGACCATCAGGTCCAGCGGCCGGATACCGAGTCGCCGGCTCTCCGACAGGATCGCGTCGATGTCCGGCGATTCCTCCGACAGTGCGATGTATTCGAGGCTGCGGTAGAAGTCGATGATGCCCGACAGGGCGTCGATATCGGCTGTTCCCAGGATATCGAGCTTCGGAAGGCAGGACCGGCAGACGCCGTTGCTAACCCGATAGTCGTCGAACGGCTCGATCTCGGTGATGAATTGCTGGCAATAGGCGCACCACTTGATCACGCCTCGGCCGCCCCGCGGTTCGCGGCGATCCTGGCTTGCCCGGCTCGGACATAGGTGACCGCCAGGTGTGCCGAGTCTGTCGGTAGCTCGTTCGAGAGGACCTCGATCATGCATTCCAGGTGGACATCGAGGACCGACTGATGCAGGCCGGCGCCCGCGAGGACTCGATCAAGCCAGACCAGATATCCGGCGAAGCCGTCCTGATCGCCCCCGGCGATCCCCTCTGACAGGAACTGAAGGCTGTAGTCCGCGTCGCGCAGGGCCTTCTCGTGACCGACCGGGCCAAATGATTCGCGCAGGCCTGGAACGCGCTCGTATTGCAACTCAGTCATCAGCGACGCGAGGGCCACTCGGCGATCCTGGATCTGAGCACCGGTTACTGCATGAAGGACCTCATCGAAGGCCATTACAACTCCAAGTTCGGGCGAAGCGAAGGTCGCCCCGAGCGGCTGCCGGCCGGCCTCTGGTCGCTACGACCCGACTTGGCAGTCTATGGCTGTGGAGGTCAGTCCACAAAACTCGTCGGGGTAGGCTTTGTAGTCATGGCGGCATGGACCGCTCCGAACAGACCGTCGGCGGCGAACGGCCTGGTGAGCAGTAACACGTCAGGCTCGAGGACCCCGTCGCGGGTGAGGACCTTATCCGTGTGACCGGACATGAACATTACGCGCATGCCGGGGGACCCGGCTAACGTTTCCCAATTCGGCGCCTACCGCCATCGGCACTTGACATGTCAATACCCCCGGGGGGTATTGACATTCTTCGTTCGGGTGTAGGATATGGCCCGGAGAGGCCTGTCAAGACTTGACAGGCCCTTAGTCATGTCGGGCGTGAGGGCGAAGCCGGGCGAGCGGCCCGGAATCTGGGGCTCAATCGGTCGATTCGGTCGGTAGCGCCGGGTCGACCCAAGCGAATCCGAACCCCTGGCCTTCGCGAGGCGTCTGATATGGCAGGAGATGCGATTTGGCCGTTGGCGTTGCCGCCGAAGTGAAGAACAAGCTCTCGGTCGCGGAGATCGTGGGCGAGTCGGTGCAGCTCAAGAAGGCCGGTACCGTCCTGAAGGGTTTGTGCCCGTTCCACGGCGAGAAGACGCCGAGCTTCGTGGTGACCCCGGCGCGCGACACGTGGCATTGCTTCGGCTGCGGCGAGGGCGGCGACATCTTCAGCTTCGTCATGAAGCGCGACAGCGTCACGTTCCCCGAAGCGCTCAAGGTGCTTGCCGATCGCGCGGGCATCCAGATGGACGAGCGGACGAGTCGCGAGGACGCCCACAAGGCCCGACTGCGCGAGGTGCTGGAGCAGGCGATCGCCTTCTACCACGCGGTGCTGACGCAGTCGCCGGTCGGTGCGAAGGCGCTCGAATATCTGCACGGCCGCGGCTTCACCGACGAGACGATCTCCCGCTACCAGCTTGGCTACGCGCCCGACGGCTGGGACCAGATGATCAAGATGCTCGCGAGCCGCCGGAACGTGAACGTTGCCGAGCTCAACGAGGTGGGCCTCACCAGCCAGCGCCCCAACAGCCGCGGCGCGTATGACAAGTTCCGCTCCCGCGTGATCTTCCCGATCCGCGACGTCTCCGGCGGTGCCGTGGGCATCGGCGGGCGGATCATGCCCGGCGCGAAGGCCGCGGACGGCGGCGACTCCAACGCGCCGAAGTACCTCAACTCCCCGGCCACGGTGCTCTTCGACAAGAGCCGCACTCTCTATTTGATCGAGCGCGCGCGCGGCGAGATGCGCAAGCGCGAGCAGGCCGTCCTCGTGGAGGGTTACACCGACGCGCTGATGGCCCACCAGGCCGGNNAGGCCGGCTTCGAGAACGTCGTCGCGAGCCTGGGCACGGCGCTCACGCCGTCGCAGGTGGCGGTGATCGCCCGGTACGCGCGCGAGATCGTGCTCGCATATGACGTCGACCCGGCCGGCCAGCATGCCGGTTCCATCGGCGGGGCGGAGCTGTTCAAGCTGATCGGGTCGCTCGCGGCCGAGGAAACGGGCGTCGAGATCGCGAACGTGCGCGTGGCCCGGCTGCCGGAGGGCAAGGACCCCGACGAGGTGATCCGCGATACGCCGGACCTGTGGCGGGAGTCGATCCGCACGGCCCAGCCGATCATGGAGTTCCTCATCGACTACTACGCCACGGCCTTCGACGTTCGCAGGGCGGACGGGAAGCGACACGCCGTGGCGGCCGTGATCCCGCTGCTCCGCGAGATCCGCGACCCGATCATGCGCGACACGTATCTGCAGGCGCTCGGCCACCGGACCGGGGTGGAGGAGCGGGTCCTGCTCGAGGCGCTTCGGGCGCCGGCGGAGCCCGGCCGTCCGGGTTCGGGTGGGTCGGGGCAGGGGAGCCGCTTCACCGCGGACGCCGTCATGTCGGCGCCGGACACGATCGACACGAAAGCCGAACTGAAGTCACTCACGCTCGAGGAAGCGCGTCTACTTCGCCTGCTCCTGCTGGTTCCCGAACAGCAGGAACGTGTCGCAGATACCTTGAGGGCGCAGAACGCGCAACTCCCGAGCACGCCGGCACGCGAATTGCTGACCGCCATGCTCGCCGATCGCGAGCGCGACAGGGAGGCCGGGGGCACGGGGCGGTTCGAGCGGATGAGGTTCCTGGAGTCGCTGCCGCTCGAATTGAACGGGCTCGCGATTGCCGTCTATGCGGAACGCGGCCCGGACCCGAATGAACTCGCGGGCGACAGCGTCCGTATTGCAGTTGACCAGTGCCTGCTGGCGATGGAGGGAGACCGGCTGCGCGCGCAGCTTGAATTCACCCACATGGAATTGCTCGATGCCGAAGCCGCCGGTGACCGCGAGGCACGGCTTCGATTCCAAGAGCTCAACCGTGAGCTGAACAACGCCCTTCGATCACTCGGCCGACGCCGACACGACACAAGCAACCTTTCTTCCGCTGGAGGACACCGATGAAAGACCCCTTGGACAAGCAGCTCGTTGAGGTTGCCCTCGCCGGCGGCGGCCGCCGGAAGGCGGACCTGGAAGAAGCCAAGCTCGCGGGCGTGCGGCGGCGCGCATCCGACGAGGATGGCATCGACGATGACATCAGCGACGATGACGACATAGTCGTGCCCGATGAGCTGGACGCGGACGGCTCCGATCTGGGCGTAGAAGTCGTCGAGGACGACACGCTCAGCGACAACCGAGCCACCGGCGAGGCGCCGGTCAAGATCGATGCCGAGGCGCTCGAAGAGCCCACACAGGAGGAGCTCGAGGCACTCTCCGCGGACATGATCGGGATCGA
>PMBG01000098.1:16242-16415 GCA_003153755.1 Chloroflexota bacterium
TTCGGGCCGGAAGCCGCCCGCATGGTGGCCGATGCCGTTTCGACCGAGAGCGCGTCCGACCTGCTCGTCCCCACACCGGACTTCCACCTGGTGAAGGCGGGCAAGGACGCCACGACGGACGGAACCAAGGAGCTGCTCAAGCAGGGGAAGCACCTGGTCCAGGCATACAACGA
>PMBG01000187.1 GCA_003153755.1 Chloroflexota bacterium
CGACGAACGCGGCCCCGACGCGGCCCAGACGCGGCCCAGACGCGGCGACGAACGCGGCCGCGACCGAGAACAGGCCGGGCTAGCCTCGCAATGCCTCCGGTATCGACGCCGCGGCGGCCTCATCGACGATCCAGACTGCTCCCGGCCGCCGCGTCCTCTGCACGGGCCATGCGCGGTTGTCCCGTACGTCGCCGAAGACGTGGCCCAGCGCATCCGCCTTGCGCGCGCCTGAGGTCACCACGAGCACCGGAGATGCCTCGAGCAGCCGCGGATTCAGCGTGACGCGCGCCACGTGGGGCGTCAGATGCGCCGGCGCCGGCACTCCCAATGCCCAGGCGAAGCTGCCGAGGGCCGGGCTGTCCGGGAAACACGAGAGGCAGTGTCCGTCGTCGCCCACGCCGATCAGGATCAGATCGAAGCGCGGCCAGTTGCCATCGCCAATCGGGAGATGATCCGCCATCTCGTCGGCGTACCGGGCCGCGCACCAGGCGGTGTCGTGAAGCTCGGCGATCGCCTTGTCGGTTGGAAAGACGTGGATGTTCGCCGTGGGCAGGGGCGCGCCGCCGCCCGGCTCGTCGGCCCCGCTACCGCCGAGAAGCGCGTCGTCCAGAGAGGCCACGTTGGAGTCCGGATGATCACGCGGCACGAATCGATCGTCGCCGAACCAGAAGTGGACCCGCTGCCACGGGATCCGGTCGCATAGCGGCGACTGGGAGAGCAGCCTGTAGATCGGGACCGGCGTACTCCCGCCCGTGGTGCAGAAATCCGCCCGTCCGCGCGTCTCGACGGCGGCCACGAGCGCGTCGGTGATACGGTCGGCCGCTTGGACGGCCACGGCCTGCGGGTCGGACACGATCGCCAGTTCGGGCTCGCCCTGGTTGGGCACGGGCAGGCTCGCGGATGCGGTGCCGTCGTGCCGGTCGGACGCTGGTGCCAGGTCGGGATCGTGCTCAAGCATCTGCATCTCTCCTGCGCCGGTGGCTCGCCGTTCCGGGTGCCGCGTCGCCGGCGATGATCCGTCCGGCCATTGCGAGCGCTCCCACGGCAACCGGATCCGCGGCGCTATCTTCCACGGCGCGGCAGATCAGGTCCACGTCGTTCAATCTCGGGGCCAGATAGGTGCGCTTCACCCGTTCGCGTCCCTTGTCGCGGACGGTTACGTCCACGGTCAGATCGCCTGCCTCTATCTGCCCCACGAGCTCAGCGCCGCGGACTCGCGACTCCAGCTCGATTCGCACCGTTGAACCCGCGCCCAGATCCGAGATGGCAGGCCTGAACTCGACCGCCACATCGTGTCCGCCCTGGCGAAGCGTGGCCGTGCGAATTCCATTGCTCCTGGACCGAAGCGGCGCCGACACGGTCATACCCAGCCGCGATGCCAGCCAGGCCACGTGGTACACGGGCCGCACTATGTTTGTGGTTCCGGCCGGATCGCCCTCCCGCTCGGCCGCGAATTCCACCACGATCGATCGAACGGAACGGAGATGCGCCCGCAGGTCCGGCAGGTCGTAGACCGAGGCGATCGCCTCGCGCCAGCGGGCCTGGCGGAGCAGCGCGAAGTCGGCAACCACGAGGGCACCTGCCGAGGCGACGGTGGCGATCTCGGCCAGGCGATCCAACCCGTCGCCGGACCACGAGGATCCATCCACGATCAGCCTGTCAGCGAAGGTAAGCAGCCGATCCGCTCGGCGAGAGCGGAACTGCGGGTCGTGCGGCCACCAGACTGCAACCGGGAGGTCGTGGACCAGAAGCGGCACGATTATCGAAGCGAGATGCTGGCCGGTCTCTCCGGAGGCCGTGACGTGGATCGTCTCCGCGCCGGTCTCGGCCCGGCCGCCGGCCGTGGACAGTGTGAGTGCCTCGATCCGGGCCTGCAGCCCCGGCGGTCCTTCCGGATCCACCGCGGAGATGATCAGCGAACGCGACGGGTGCCGGCCGGCGGTGTCCGCGATGATCGAAGAGCAGTAATCGGCAGTCTCGCGGTGACCCGCGATCACCACCAGGTTCAGGACGCTGGAGCGGGCCGAGACCAGATGCGCGTCGCCGGGATCATCCGCGGCCGCGAGTGCTGCTGCGGCTCGCGCCGCGGCCTCCGCCTGGGCGGCCGTGAGCGCGATTCGCGCGCGTGCCTGATCGGCGCGGGCGGCGGCAGCGCGTGCCCACAGCTTGTCGAGCTGGCCTTCGATCTCTGGGACGCTGTGGGCTGCCACCGACCGTGCAGCCTCGGACTGTGCCGATGCCATGGCCTCGACGCTCGTGCCGGCCGCGGAGTCGTCGCTCGTTCTCGCCGCGGACGCGGTTGCCGCTGCCTCCCGCCCTTCCGCCGGATCGCCGCCGCGAGTCAAATCCTGCGCCACCGTCTGCCGTCCCGCTGCAAGAGCTCCTCTGCCGCCTCGGGGCCCCAGGTTCCCGCCGCGTAGTTGGGGAAGTGCGGCGGGGCTGTATCGGCCCAGGAGTTGATGATCGGCGTCACCACCGACCACGCCGCCTCCACCTCGTCGGCGCGGGTGAACAGCGAGGCGTCACCGAGAAGCGCGTCCAGGATCAGCGTCTCGTAAGCGTCGGGGGAATCCACCACGAATGACGTGTCGTAGGCGAAGTCCATGTTCACCGTCCGGACGTCCAGGCCCAGGCCCGGCACCTTGGCGGCGAACCGGAGCATGATTCCCTCGTCGGGCTGGATTCGCATGGCCAGGACGTTGGGGGCCGGATCGCCGGACGATTCGCGGAAGAGCCGCAGCGGCACCTCCTTGAATTGGATCGCGATCTCGGTGGCACGCTTGGGCAATCGCTTGCCGGCACGCAGATAGAACGGGACGCCGCTCCAGCGCCAGTCGTCGATCGTGAATCGGCCGGACACGTAGGACTCGGTCTCGGACTGTGGGTCCACCTGCGGTTCTTCCCTGTAGCCGGAGACGGGTTCACCCTGCACCCAGCCCGGGCCGTACTGGCCACGAACGATGTCCCGACGAACCTGATCGGGCGTGGGGGTGGTGATGGCACGCAGTACCGCAAGTTTCTGGTCGCGCAGGGCGTCGGCGTGGAACGACGACGGCGGCTCCATGGCCACGAGGGTCATGAGCTGCAGCAGGTGGTTCTGGAGGATGTCGCGGCTCGCGCCCGTTTCCTCGTAGAAGGCGCCGCGATTCTCCACGCCGATCGATTCGGCCACCGTGATCTGCACGTGATCCACGTAGCTGCGGTTCCACACCGGCTCGAAGATCCCGTTGCCGAACCGGAAGACCATCAGGTTGCGGACGGTCTCCTTGCCCAGGTAGTGGTCGATGCGGTAGACCTGCGACTCCCGGAAGACCTTGTTGACCTCGTGGTTGAGCGCTCGCGCCGACTCGTAGTCGCGGCCGAACGGCTTCTCGATCACGACTCGGCGCCAGCCGGAATTCCGGAGCTCGTGGTCCAGGCCCACACGGCCCAGCTGGCGGACTATGTCCGTCACCTGCGACGGGTGAGTTGCGAGGTAGAACACGCGGTTGCCGCCGGTGCCACGCTCGGCGTCGAGGGCATCGAGGCGCGCCGCGAGCCTGTCGAACCCCGAGTCGTCTTCGAAGTTGAGCTGTTGATACGTGATCCGCTTGGCAAATTCGGTCCAGGCCGATTCATCCAGAGGGAGCACGCGGGAGAACTTCTCCAGCGACGCCCGTACGTCGGTGCGGAAGGCGTCGTCCGAGTAGGGCCGCCGTGCCACCGCCACCAGGCTGAACTCGACGGGCAGGAGGTTGGTGCGCCAGAGCTGGTAGATGGCCGGGATGACCTTGCGGTGGGCAAGATCGCCCGTGGCGCCGAACAGAACGAACGCACCCGGATCCGGCACCTTCTCCAGGCGAAGGCCTTGCCTGAGCGGATTGAGATCGTCGCTTCGCTGACGCCTTCTGGCGGCGGTTGCCGTTTCGCGAAGCTGACGCGCTGTTTGCGCCGGCGGTGGGGGAGTCGGGACGCGCGCGGGGCTCATGGCGGGCTACTCGGTCTTCACGGCGTGACCGCCGAACTCGTTACGAAGCGCGGCGAGCATCTTTGCCTGATAGCTGTCGTCCTGCCGCGAGCGGAACCGATTGAGGAGCGAGAGCGTGATGACAGGCGCGGGCACGTCCTTGTCGAGCGCCTCCTGGATCGTCCAGCGGCCCTCACCCGAATCGGCGACCCAGCCCTTGAGGCGGGTGAGGTCCTGATCCGGTGCGAGCGCGGAAACTGCGAGTTCCAGCAACCACGATCGGACGACCGAACCATGCATCCACAAATCGGCGATCCCGGATAGGTCGAGCTTGTAGTCGGACGCGTGCAGGATCTCGAAGCCTTCGGCATAGGCTTGCATCAGGCCGTATTCGATGCCGTTGTGGATCATCTTCACGTAGTGGCCGGCACCCGGGCCGCCGGCGTGGAGGTAGCCGCCTTCGCAAGCGAGCGATCGGAATATCGGCTCCAGGTGCTTCACCGGCTCGGGCTCGCCGCCCACCATGAGGCAGTAGCCGGCCTTCAGGCCCCAGATGCCGCCGGAGGTCCCGGCGTCGATGAAGTTGATCTCGTGCTCGGCCACCTTCGTGTGCCGACGCACGGAGTCGTGGAAGTTGGAGTTGCCGCCGTCGATGATCGTGTCGCCGGGCTCCAGGAGCTTCAAGAGCTCGTCGATCATGGATTCGGTGGCGTCGCCGGACGGCACCATCACCCAGACCGCGCGTGGCCTCGCCAGCTTGGACACGAGCTCCGCGATCGTGAAGGCACCGTCCGCGCCTTCGGTCATGATCTCCTGCGTCCTCTCGGCCGTCCGGTTGTAGGCGACGATGCGGTGCTTGTCGCCCAGAAGGCGCCGGACCATGTTGGCGCCCATACGGCCGAGTCCGACAAACCCGAGTTCCATCGAGCTATGCCTCCCTGAGGGCGGCGGCGAGGGCTTTCTGTAGAGCGGCCAGACCGGCGTCCGCGTCCTCGCCGAGGTTGACCCGAAGGATCGGCAGCTTGTGCTCTTCGATGGTGAGGGCGTCGCCGATAGCCTGCGCGTCGATGAGCTGTCCGAAGGTGTAGGCCTTGCCCGGGATCTCGCGATCGTCGGGATGCTGGGAGATCAGCTGCAGGAACCAGCCGATCGGGGCGCCGCCCTTGTGGAGCTGGCCGGTGGAGTGCAGGAAGCGGGGGCCGTAGCCCACGGTGGTCGCGCGCTTCGTGCCGTCCCGGAAGAGCGTCCGGATCGCGGCCAGCGCCTTGTCGCGTTCCGGAGTCTGGGCGATGTACGCCTGGAACGAGCCGTACGCGTTGGGAACGAGCTTGCCCAGGTGCGTCTTGAGGGCGGCGGTCAGCGCCGCTTCGTCGGCGACGTCCAGCGCCGCGCTGCCGCCGGCGGGAGTCTCTCCATTCTCGAACGCGGCGATCACGGCGCGCGTGTTGACCTTGGCTTCCTCGACGTTTGGCTGGTCGAACGGATCGATGCCCAGCACCGCTCCGGCGAGCGCGGTCGCGATCTCCCAGCGCACGAACTCGGCGCCGAGCTCGATCCTTGCGCCGACGTTGATCCGGATCACGGGGTGGCCGGCGGTGGCAAGTTCGGCCAGGCGGGCGTCCACGTTGGAGCCGATTGCTGCGTCCGGACCTGCCGAGCCGGCCAGCGCGATGCGGACGAACACGCGGTCCGGGCCGTATGCGGCCGGGGCGGCGAGCGCCTCGCCGTCGACGGGCACGACGCCTACGCCATGCTTCCCGGTGCTCTCGGCGATGAGCTGCTCCACCCACGGCCCGAAGGCGGCGAGTTCGCGGTCGATGACAAACGTGAGCTTGTCGCGGCCCGCCTTCGCAAACGCACCCATGGCGAGACCCAGGCTCAAGCCGGGATTCTTGGCCGGATCGGAGATGCCGCAAGCCATGACCATTGCCCGGGCCTTCTCCAGGAGCTGCTCCAAGTTCACGCCGAGCAGCGCGCTCGGAACGAGACCGACATACGTGAGGGCCGAATAGCGGCCGCCGACATCCGGCGGGTTCAGGAAGACCTCCCGCAGCGAGTCGTGGTGCGGGATGGACTTGAGGCTTTTCTCCGGGTCGGTGATCGCGACCATGAAGTCGCCCGGCTGCGTGGGGTGTCCCACGCCGGCGTCCTTGAGCGCGTCCGCGATCCTCTCCCACTGGTATGCCTGGAAGGACAGCGACTCGGCCGTCGTTCCGGACTTGGTCGAGACGATGAAAAGGGTTCGGAGCGGGTCCAGATCGTCCAGCGTGGCCGCGACGGCCGCGGGGTCCGTGGAGTCCAGGACGCGGACGTCGATGCCGCCCTCGGCCTTGCCGAAGACGTGTTCGAGCAGGGCGGGCGCGAGGCTGCTGCCGCCCATGCCCCCGAGCACGGCCGTAGTGAAACCCTGCTCGCGGATCGCGGCGGCAAACGCATCCAGCTCAACTGTTTCGTCGGCGAAGTGGAACGGCGCCTCCAGCCAGCCGAGTCGCGTGGCCACGGCGCGCTTCACGATCTCCTCGTCCGACCAGACGGACGGGTCGCGACGGCCGATTGCACGGTCGGCCCAGTTCTCCTTCACGGCCCGTTCACGCTCGGCGGCGAGCGCCGCTTCCAGCTTCGCGTCCTTGAGCGTCAGGTCCAAAGCGAGATCGGTCATGCGGGCAGCCTCATGGTTGGCGCGGGGCAGGCCGCGTCGGCGATTCGGAATCTACCTATCGCCGAAAAGATACAGGCCGCGGGGCTAGAGCGGGCAGAAACGTTCGGGCGTCGCGGGCGGCGTGCCTATCCCAAGATGCAGCAGCACTTCAGCGTCTGGTCGGCGACCATCAGTGGGGCACCAGCCTCCAGCACAGCACTCGGCCGCCAACGACGGCGCACGTTTGCCCACCCGTAGTGACCGCCGTCGCTCCGGACAACCCGGGCACAACGACGGGCGAGCCGGCGTAGTAATACAAGGGGCTGCCCAACTGGCCGGCGGAGTTGTCACCCCAGCACTTCACGTCACTTCCGACGATTGCACACGAGGAGCTCCAGCCGGCCGCGATCGCCGTCGCGCCGGAAATGCCAACCACGGACCCATCACGTTTGCCGGCGTCGCCGAGCTCCCCTCTATCGTCGTTCCCCCAGCATTTCACTGTTCCCCCGATTACGAGTGCGCAGTTGTGCCAGGAGCCCGCGGCGATGGCCGTCGCGCCGCGGATGCCGGACACAGTGGTCACCTTCGAGTTTATGGAATCCCCCCAGCACATGACCGTGCCATCATTGATCAACGCGCATGTGTGCAGGATACCCGCGACGATTCCTGTTGCGCCGGAGACTCCGGCTACCGTGACTGGTTTCACGCGATCGACCGTCGTGCCGTCGCCGAGCTGCGCGACTAAGTTGCTGCCCCAGCATCGCACCGTTCCGTCCCCAAGAAGCGCACAGGTGTGGCCGGCGCCGGCTGCGATTGCCGTCGCCCCTGCGACACCGGTGACCACGACGGGGATCCGGCTGGACGTGGTACTCCCGTCACCCAGCTGACCGGAACTGTTGAGACCCCAGCACTCGACCAGTCCCCCGCCGACCAACGCACAGGTGTGGTAGTCGCCGGCGGCGACGGCAGTGGCGGCCGGGATCCCCTGCACCTGGATTGGCGAGACGCTGCCTTCGGAGGGCCCTCCTCCAAGCTGTCCGTACTCGTTGTTGCCCCAGCACATCACGCTTCCGTCCGTCAATACCGCGCATGCGTGCGGAGGTGTTGCCGAAGACGTCTCGACGGTTACGGCGTTGCTCAGGTCCAAGTCTCGCGGAATGAGCGGAGTGGATGTGGGCATCGGCGCGGGTGATGCCGGCATGGGGGTTACCTGGGGGGCACTCGGCGAGGCCGCGGCAACTTCGGTTGGAGCCTGACAGGTGGACGCAGCCTTGCTCAGGCCGGAGACGCCGACGGGCTTCGCGCAGCTGGCGGTGGTGCCGTTCCCGAGCTGTCCGCTGTCGTTGTATCCCCAGCATCGAACGTCGTTTCCGCTCAGAACAACGCAGCTGGAGTGCGTGCCGGCGGCAATGGCCGTCGCACCCGCGATGCCACCGACTTTCCGCGGCACCGGCGACCATTCGGTGTTGCCGGTGCCCAGCTCTCCGTCGCCGTTGTCCCCCCAGCAGCTGACGCCTCCGCCGGCGACGATCGCGCAGGCATGCGATACGCCGCCGGAGAGAGCGATCGCTCCCGAGACCCCGCGAGCGAAGACGGGCGTGTAGCGGTCGGTATCGGTGCCATCACCCAGTTGGCCGTCGTAGTTGCCGCCCCAGCACTCCACTCTGCCGCCCTCGATGATTGCGCAAGTGTGAACCCCCCCGGCCGCGATCTGGGTAGCCCCTGTCATGCCGGGAACGGGGGTGGGCGGAGAATTCGGCGTGTGGGCACCAGCGAGAAGGCCCCAGCACTCGACGGCACCGCCCTGCACAATCGCGCACGTGTGGTCCGCGAACGATGCGATGTCGGTGGCCCCCGACACCTCCTCAACGACCGACAGACCCGCGAAGGCCATGGTCCACAACTGCCAGCAGGCAACCGTTCCATTCGCCCGGAGCGCACACGTGGAGGAATGCCCGGCGGTGATGGCGACGGCATCGTCGATGCCCGGAATCACCGATACCGGCGATTCCGGAGATGGGCCCACCTCCCAGCACTCTACCGATCCGTCCGAGCTCAGCGCGCAGCTTCCGTTGTCCGTTGCGGTGACGGCGACGGCGTGGATCACGCCTTTGACGAGGACAGGGACCGGGCTATTGCTGCGGGAGCCGTCACCGAGTTGGCCGTAGTTGTTCGCACCCCAGCACATAACGGTCCCGTCCTGGAGCACGACGCAGGTGTGCTGGTCGCCAATCGCGATGCGCGTGCGATGGCCGAAGCTGGGCAGCGTGTTGGCGGGCCTGGGTGTCATTGTCGATGGCGCCACGGCCTTGGAGTTGGCTGAGGGAGACGCCGACTCGATCGACGACACGGCGACGGGGGGCGTAGCTGAGGCGGCCTCGGCGCTGGACGATCCCATCAGCGCCGATGACGCGGCCAGGCCGGTTGCTGCCAGTGCGACGATCACGATCGCCGAGACCAACGTCACGGTCCGGCGGCCAAACCGTGCATTCAAGCGGGCGACTTCCGTTCCGATCCACGTCCGCGCCATTGCCGACCGCACGGCCAGACGCGCTCGGTTCGAGGATCCTGCCAAGCGATGTCTAGCGGGCAAGCGATCTCTAGCGGGCGCCGGCTCGGGATCCGCGGGCTCGGGAGCTTCGGGTTCGGGCGTTGCGGGCTCGCCACCGGATTCGGGCGCCGACTCCGCAGTCGGCTCGGATGCCCCTGTGGTCCACCAGCTCGGCGCCGCGTTGGGCGTCATTCGCGCAGGCGCGTCGCCGCCCGTGAGGGTCGTCTTCTGCGCGCCTTTCTCGGAATCCCTGCTCACGGAACCCCTCCACGCGATCGCCCGGCATGGACGCTCTACCAGGTCGTCGGATGCCCCTCACGCGTCGCGAGCATTGTATTCAGCGGCCCATGCCGTTGTTGAGTGCTAGGGCGTCTTCCGGTGCGCGGCGGCGATATCCGGCGCCTCGGCTTCGATCGCGTTGATCTTGCCCAGCCGTCGGACGTGGCGCGGGGCACCGCTGAACCGGGCCGCCAGGAACGCCGTCGAACAGGACACTGCCGTTTCGATGCCGATCACGCGCGCCCCAAGGGCGAGCACGTTCATATCGTCATGCTCGACGCCCTGGCCCGCGGAGTAGTAGTCGTGGCAGAGTCCCGCCCGGATACCCGGCACCTTTGACGCGGCGATGGACGCGCCCACGCCGCTGCCGCAGATGAGCAACCCTCGATCGGCCTTGCCGTCGATGATCGCCATCGCCAGGGCCCGGGCGAAGTCCGGATAGTCGTCCTCGGAATTGGAGCCGTCACCGCCGAGGTCGATCAGCTCGTGGCCCAGCGGGGCCAGCCGGGCGAGCAGCTCGGCTTTGAGTTCCGCCCCGGCGTGGTCGGCTGCTAACGCAACACGCATCGTGACCTCTCAGTGTCCTTCGTGGCCGTCGGCGAGCGTCGGAATGCGGCCGCTCAGACCATCGCGAGCGACCTTGCGGCCGATCTCGGTTACGCGATCCACCGTGAAGCCGAACCGCGGCATGATCTCGTCGACGGGCGCCGAGGCACCGAAGTGATCGATGCCCACGATCGCGCCGTCGATGCCCACGTAGCGCTCCCATCCGAATGTGGTGAGCGCCTCGACGGCCAGTCGCTTGCGGCAGTCGCGCGGCAGGACGGACTCGCGATAGGCGGCATCCTGGGCCTCGAAGCGGGAGAAGCTGGGCAGACTCACAACGCGGGTTCGAATGCCCTCGGACTCGAGCGCCTCGGCGGCGCCGATGCCGAGCTGAACTTCGGAGCCCGTGCTCACGATGATGAGGTCCGGCTTGGCGGCATTGCCCGACGCCTCGCGAAGGACGTACCCGCCGCGAGCGACACCGCCGCGCGCCTTCTCGGCTGTGCCCGCCAGGATTGGGAGCTTCTGCCGCGAGAGGATCAGCGCCGTGGGGCCGCCCTTCCGCTCGACCGCCGCCGCCCATGCGGCCATCGTCTCGTTGCCGTCGGCGGGGCGGATCACGTCCATGTTCGGGACTGCGCGGAGTGACGCGACCTGCTCGACCGGCTCGTGCGTGGGTCCGTCCTCGCCGACCCCGATGGAGTCATGAGTGAAGACGTAGACCTCCCGCAGACCGGTGATCGCCGCAAGGCGGACAGCGCCGCGCATGTAGTCGCTGAAGACGAGGAACGTGGCGGTGTACGGGATGAACCCGCCGTACAGGGCCATGCCGTTGGCGATGGCGCCCATTGCGTGCTCGCGGACGCCGAAGCGGATGTTGCGCCCGCTTGCGTTGCCGGGCTCGAAGATCCCGCCGCCGGCCACGTCCGTCAGGTTGGACTCGGACAGGTCCGCGGCGCCGCCGAACAGTTCCGGAAGGACCGGCGCGAGGAGCTGGATCGCTTCCTGGCTTGCCTTTCGCGTGGGGACGCCATCGGCGGGACCGTAGGTCTTGAGGACCGCTTCGAGCCCGTCGGGAAGCCTGCCGGCCCAGCGCCTCTCGAGTTCGGCGGCTTCTGCCGGGAACGCCGCGGTGTAGCGGGAGAGCTTCTCGCGCCATGCCGCCGCGAGCTTCTGGCCCGTGGGCACGGCCTGGCGGTAGAGCTCCAGGGCCTCGTCCGGCACGAAGAAGTGCTTGTCCGGATCCCAACCGTAATTGACCTTGGCGCCGCGGACTTCTTCTTCGCCCAGCGCCGACCCGTGCGACTTTTGCGAGTCGTGCTTGGTGGGTGCGCCGAAGCCGATGTGAGTGCGGACCGCGATGATGCTCGGCCGGTCGTCGGCCCGGGCGGCGGTGATGGCCGCGTCGATCGACGCCACATCGTTCCCGTCGGTCACGCGCTGTGTATGCCAGCCGTACGCGTCGAAGCGGCCGAGCACGTCCTCGGTGAAGTCCAGATCCGTAGGCCCGTCGAGCTGGATGTGGTTGTCGTCGTACAGGACCACGAGCCTGCCGAGGCTCAGATGGCCGGCCAGGGACGCTGCCTCCGCCGTGATGCCTTCCTGGAGGTCGCCGTCCGAGCAGATCGAGTAGACGTAGTGGTCGATCAGGTCGTAGTCGGGCTTGTTGAACTCGCAGGCCAGACGCCGCTGGGCCATCGCCATGCCTACCGCGTTGGTGAACCCCTGGCCGAGCGGCCCGGTGGTTGCCTCCACGCCGGCGGTCAGCCCGTGCTCGGGATGGCCCGGCGTGAGGGAGCCCCACTGTCGGAAGTGCTCGAGGTCGTCGATCGTGAGTCCGTAGCCGGTGAGGTAAAGGAGCGAGTAGAGGAGCATGCTCGCGTGCCCGGCCGACAGGACGAAACGGTCCCGGTTGGGCCACGTCGGTTCGGTGGGGGAGTGTCGCATGAACCGCGTCCAGAGCGTGTACGCCATGGGGGCCATGCCCATCGGCGCGCCGGGATGCCCGGAATTCGCCTTCTGGACCGCGTCCATCGACAGCGTCCGTATGGTGTCGATGGCGAGCTGGTCGAGGTCTCCGGCCACTTGCGTCATGCGAATCTCGCTCCCATTGGGTGAATGTGGGCCACGGGCGTCGCGATCCCGTAGGACCCACCCGGTGTTCATGAATACGTAGTCATTCTAAGGCCCAGCGGCAGAACCACGGGGCCGGCGTCGCTCGGAAGCGGCCCACGCTCCGTGATGTGCTCTTGGACAGCATTCGTATGGCGTCCGCGTCCACTCCAACCGGGCATTGCGGGTACATAACGGGCTGCTACACTCGCCGGGAGGCAACATCCGGCCGCCACGCCGGCGAGGCCCCCCGGCTCGCGCCGGCCTGAAGCAGCTTCTCTTTCGGGGGACCACGAGGAACCGACATGCGGATCTATGAAGGCAGTCCTCGCCAGAACTACGAGGAAGTCCTGCGGTCTATCGGCGCTTTCCTCGATCAGCGCGGGATGCGAGAGATACTCGTTGTCGAGGCGCCGGATGGATTCGTCGTGCAGGGTCTCATCGTGGAGACCGCCACGACAGGGCAGTGGTCCGAGCATGTGGGCTCGCAGGCGAAGGAAACCTTCACGTTCCTCGATGACGACATCGCTCGTTTCATGGAAGAGGGCCACGCCAGGCGCGACAATGCCCAGCGGGCGGTGACCTGGGGCCAGGCGGGCTACTATGAGCAGGCGTTCCGAGTGGTCGGCAGATATGTCGACGAGCAGAAGCCGCGCGACATCTTCTTCTTCGAACAGGATGGGTCGTTCGTGCTCCGGCTGCTGATGGGGACCCAAACGGGCAACCGGCACGTCATCGCCGAATTCACAAGGGACGAAGTGGAGGCGATGATCGCCAACGCTCCGGACCTGCGGGGCGAGAAGGCCAATCCGTAAGCTGGGGCGGCGCGGTACCGGATAGGGAGGTAGACGGTGAAGATCGTGAAGATACTGGGGACGTTCCTCCTGCTTGTGCTCGCCGCACTGGTAGTCATTCCGTTGATCGTCCTCGCCGGCCTGTTCGTCTGGCTCAAGCTCACCGAAGAGGGCGACGAAGAGTCCCTCGAGCTCGATCAGGAAGACCTCTAGCTACAAGCTCCCGCCGACAAAGCGCGGCGTCGCCCGGGCCGTCAGGCCCGGGCGGGCGTGTTTAACGGGACAATTGACCCGATGTCCGAAGCACTTGACCTCCCGGTCTCTCCCTCAGGGGTTCCGGCTGCGGCGAATCTCGGCGACCGCGGGCCGTCCGGCGCCAGGCGCCACGCGCCGACCGCGCGGGTTCGACACACGGCCGAGATCGGTGCTCTGCTGGTCATGCTCAGCTGGGGCGCCAACGTCGTGGCGGTCAAATCCGCGATAGGCGATGTGCCGCCGATCCTGTTTGCGTTCTCTCGTTTCGGCCTCGCGTTCCTGGTCCTCCTGGCGCTCCTGCGCTGGCGCGAGGGAAGCGTCGGGCTGCCGAGGCGCGATGTGGTGCCGCTCTTCCTCCTGGGTCTTGCCGGCTTTGGGCTATACCAGGATCTGTGGGCCACGGCGTTGGGGAGCACAACCGCAGCCAACTCGGCCCTGATCACCGCGGCCACGCCCGTCTCCACGATGCTACTGTGCGCGGCCGTCGGATCGGACACCCTCTCGCGGGCGAAGGTTCTCGGAGGAACTATCGCGTTCTCGGGCGCGGTGGGGGTTGTGCTGGCCACGCACGGGATCGGGTTCAGCGGCGCTTCGCTCGGCGATCTGCTGACGTTCCTCGCGACGGTGTGCTGGGCTCTCTACGTGGCCTTTGGCACTCCGATACTGCGGCGCCACTCGCCGCTTCGGATGGCGACGTGGGCAATCGGCCTGGGATGCCTGGGAATGCTGCCGTTCGCCCTCTGGCAGGCGGCCTCCTTCGATCCTTCGCACGTCCATCCCGGCACCCTTGGGCTCCTCCTGTTCTGCGCGCTGCTGCCGGCCGCGGCGGCCAATGTGCTGATGTTCGAAGTCGTGAAGGTCCTAGGTCCGAGCCGCACATATCTGTTCCAGTTCACGGTGCCGGCCTTCGCCGTGATGATGGCCGCGATCTTCCTCGGCGAGTCGATCGTGGTGGGGCAGCTCCTGGGCGGCGCGGTCATCGTCCTGGGGATTCTGGTCTCGCGGTCGCAGCTCCCCGGCCGGCGGCATCCACAGGCGTAACGTCGCGGCCGGTCCGCGCAGGTCCGGTATGCTCCCGGGCATGCCGCACGCATCCGCCCCTATCCCGTCGGTGCCGGTTCCGCCGCTGCTGCCCGGGCAGCCGCCGATCGCCATCCTCGTCGACTACGACGGCACGATCGCTACCACGGACGTCGCCGACAAGATCCTGTACCGCTTCATCGGCGAGAAGTATCGCAAGGACGATGACGCCTACGATGCCGGCCTCGTGGGTTCGCGGACGCTCTTCGAGACGCAGGTCCAGCTGCTGCCCGGAGCCCCGGACGAGGTAGTGGCGCTCGCCGAGGCCCAGCCTCACGACCCCACCTTTCCCGCGTTTGTCACCCGAGCGCTGGAGTTGGAGATTCCGGTGGAGGTCGTCAGCGACGGCTTCGGCTTCTACATCGGACCGGCGCTGGACCGGTTGGGCGTGCCGAATATCCCCGTCGTATCCGCGCGCACGAGCTTCGACGGCAAGCACGCGTCAATGGAGTTCCCCTTCGGCCACCCGGACTGCCTCGTGTGCGGCACCTGCAAGCGGCAGCGCGTTCTGGCTCACAAAGCGGCCGGCCGCACCGTGGTCTTCATCGGCGATGGGGAGAGCGACCGTTACGCAGCCGCGTACTCGGACTTCATCTTCGCAAAGCGGCTGCTGATCACGATGTGCGAGAAGGAGGGCTGGCCGTTCACGCCGTGGCACGATTTCGACGACGTCCACCGCTGGCTTGACGGCGTGATCGCCGCGTGGCGTGACGATCCCGCCGCTCTCCCGACACGCAAGGCACGGCCGTTCATCTGCGGCCCCGAAATCTGGGGTCCCGGCCGGACGGACCCGCCGCCTCGGGGCTGAGGCCGCCACTCCCGCGGAAGCGGCACTCCCGCCGAGCTGTGACTCAACCCGCCAGCGTCATCGCCACGTCCGGTCGGAGGAGGAACGGCGGCAGATATGCCGGCGTGTTCGAGAACGGCAGCACGTCCGGGTGAAGCTCGATCCCGAGCGCCTCGCTCATGAACCGGCGGCGGGCCTGGATTCGCTTCCACGCATCCGGATACGCCGCGGCGAATGCCTGCCGCAGCGATTCGTCCGCGAGCGCCAGCCCGTCTTCGATGTTGGTCGTGAAGTACTCGGTGCCCGTCGCCGGGATGATGTCGCACTGCATGGCCATCCCGGATGCGAGCCGGATCTGGGAGCCTCGGTAGACGGGCGAATTCACCCACTCGTCGAGGTGGATCTGGTGACCGGGGTTGAGCGACACGCCGAAGAACTCGCCGCCGATGTGCCGGTCGATGATCTCCCAGAGCGCCCCGCCGGTCTGCCCCACGTGGAGGGCGCCGTACCACTCGGCGATCGCTTCGAAATAGGGCCCAACCAGCCGGTCCACATAGTCGTGTATGCCCGCTGGCAGTTCATCCGCATCGGCCACCACGAACCCCGCTCGGCAGCTGAGCGCTCCCCAGACGCCGAAGGCGACGGTGAGCGGGTCGCCGCGCTCGATGCGACGGGCGCCGGGGCTGGGCAGTCCGAGGAACGCTCGCGGCCCCGCGGTCAGCATCACGTGACAGGAGAGCGGCATGCCGTTCCAGTTGAGCAGCCGAACGGCCTCGCTTTCGGCCATGCCGGGCTCGAGACCGAAAAGTACGCGCCGGATACCGTCCGACGTCTGGCACGACGCGTACTCGAACGCGGCCAGCTGATCCACTTCGTTGATCACTCGCAGGCCGTCGGCGGCGTTGATCATCATGTCCGTGGCGTTCACGACGCTGCCGGTGGGTCCGGTCAGACGCCGGAGTTCGTCCACGAGGAAGGCCGGGGCGTCGATCGCATCGGGCCGCGCGTAAGTCTTCCATCCGATGACGCCCACCCGTGTGCCCGGTCCTATGCCCTCGGCGGTGAGGATCTCGTCCAGTGGCGCCGAGCTGTCACGCGGCTGACCGGGCAGGCTCATGTCCTGGAACAGCACCGTCCGCAACTTCAGGGGAGCCTGCGCCGCCATGCCGCGGCATTCGTTGCCCACGAGTATCGCCGGCTCGCCGGCGGGCCCCACGATCAGCACGGACTCCTCGAAACGGGGATCGAAGCCGGACAGGTAGCTGAGACTGGCACTGTGCTCCCGGTCGGCGTACACGAGTACGCGGTCGAAGCCGCGGTCCTTTGCGCGCTGCCGCAGTTGTGCGAGCCTCTGCGTGTACAACTCGGCCGGGATCTCCGGCGGCACGGTTGGCATACCGAAGTCGGGAAGGTCGAGCTTCGCCGGACGGGCCTTGCTCACTCGCGTCTCCTGTTTGGTTCGTGGAAGGGTCAGGTCTGCGAAGGCGACCACGGGCGCGCCTGGGACGCACCGCGTTCGATGTCGACGAACTGATTGGCCGCCACATCCATCCAGGGTCCGAACTGGCCGTCCGGCCACTGGATCCGAACCTGCACGGTGCCGGCGGGCCCGATGCCGATGTGCGTCCAGCCGAGCTGCCCACCTGCGTGGCCGCCACCGATCGTCAGTTCGCGACGCATTGTGGAGCTACCGGCCTTGACCTCGATCCACGCGCCGATCGCGTTCCTATTTGCGCCCGTTTCCGACGTGCGGATGGCGAGCCAGTTGCCCATCTGCGCCGGCCGTGCCGCATCGCCGGAGCCCACGTTCCGCCACAGCTTGACGCCGTCGCGGTAGTTGACTTCCACGAGGTCGAGCATTCCATCGAGATTGAAGTCCGCCAGTGCCGCACCCCGTCCGCGGGCGTAGTTGAGGATCCCCGCGGTGTCGGCCGCCTCCTTGAACGTTCCGTCGGGCTGGCCCAGGAAGAGGTCGTTGGGATCCTTCACCGCGTAGTCCGGCTGCGCGTCCACGTTGCCCTTCGAGATGAATAGATCGATGAAGCCGTCGTTGTTGACGTCCTGGAACTCCGGGTGCCAGGACGTGGAGGGATACACATCGCCGCCGGTGAACGGCCGAGCCGCCGTGACCCCGCGCTTGAGCGCGATGTCCCTGTACGTCGGCTGACCCGGCCCGGCCGTAAGCGTCTGCAACTTGTTGTCGCCCTGGCTCGTGATGTAGATGTCCGGATGGCCGTCGCCGGTCACGTCGTAGCTGGCGAGGCCCATGCCGTTGACCTGCAACGAGACCCAGCCGTCCGCGTCCGTGTACACGCGAGGCTGCTCTCCCTGGGCGATCCTCCAGAGCTGGTCCGTGCCATCTGTGTAGTAGTTGCGGTCGTTGGCGATCCGCAGGTCCCGGCGTCCGGAGCCGTCCCAGTCGCTGAACAGCATCGACAGGGAGCAGTATCCGGGCGCGAGAGTGGCGGGCGGCCCAAAGCCGGTTCCGCCCGAATTCGGCCGGAAGAAGGAGTTCGTGGCGCACATGGTCGTCGGCGCGCCGGATGCGTCCCGAGTCACGTAGTGGCCGAGCGCCATCGTGGGCCAGGTCGCCGAGCCTTCCCAGGTTGCCGAGAAGGCGCTCGCCCAATCGTCTCCGCCGGCGAACGACCAGGCCTCGTTGGCACGCTCGAAACGGCAGCCCCCGAGCCCTCGAAGGATGACGCTTTCGCCGTACCGCAGCACCATGAGGTCCACCTTGCCGTCGCCGTCGATGTCGATCGGATAGGCGCCTTCGACGTTCGTGAGGTCGGTTGCGGGATCCGTCAGCTTCGTGAACTTGAGCGCGCCACCCACCGGGCTGTCGTTTCGGTAGAGTGCGGCCGGGCCGTCGCCGCCGGCAACGTACACGTCGGGCTTCCGGTCGCCGCTGCAGTCGAAGACCGCGACGCCCCCGCCCAACGCGTAGCTCGCATTCCCGGAATAGACCTGGGCGATGCCCGCCGCCGCCGATTCCTCCACGAACTTGGGCGCATCCAGCGCGGCCGTTGGAGTAGCCCCGGCGGGCCGGAGCACGACGAACCACGCGAGACTCCCGCCCGCCAGCGCTGCCGACACCAGCAGCGCGCCCACGACCGCGATCTTCCGGCGGCTCACCGGATGACCGGTGCCGCTGTTGCTGACGGGCTGCCGCGTCGCATCAACCGCCGACCTTTCCTGCGTAGTAGCGCTGCGCCAGCGTCCAGGCATCCTTGCCGCACTGCGAACCGGCGATGCGGCCGTTCAGGTCGTCCGTGGAGATGTGGATGCCGCCGTACAGTCGCGACAGTCCGGCCTGGTCGGCCGCGTCGTAGTAGGTAGCCCACTGCAGGGTGATGTCCTTGGTGGGCCCCGCCTCGAACTTCAGAGAGCCTTGCTTGACCGTGTACTGGGCCAGGCCGCCCGGGAAGAACGGGCTGCCGGTGAAGGCGGTCACCACCTCGGCTGCCGCACGGCTGAACGTGCTGTGGCCGGAGAAGTACGCCGAGAACGAAGGCGTCACGAATGTGCTCGCCTGGTACGGCACCCAATTGGCGGCCAGGATCCAGCCTACGCCGCCGGTCTGGGTCTTGGGATCTTTCGGGTTGCCCTTCCAGGCCTTAATGGCGATCTGGCCTTCGTGGCCCGCGAGCGCTTCATGCCGCTGGCCGGCGGCCGTGGTGTCCTTGGTGATGACCTCGATCAGACCGGCAACGAGGGGCAGGCCTTCGGGGTTGTACGAAGGGCCGGTGGGATCGCTGGACTGCCCGAGCTCACCCATGTAGCGGATCATCGAAATCGGACGCGGCGAGTCGTAGTAGCCCTTGGCTCCCCACGCCGCGATTGCGGCATCGTGGACGGCGCCGTTGAGGGCGAGGTAGAGCTTCACGTCCCACTCGAGCCTGTCGACGTTGGGGCCTTGCCCGCCGATCTTCAGGTTGGGGGCCATCTGGTCCGAGACTTCGTTGGCAATGACGTTCCAGTGCCCCGGAGGCGTCTCGGAGTTGGGGCCGTCCGCCCAGAACTCGGCCAGGGCACGGCCGAAGTCGCCCTGGTTGACAATCTCCGGCGCGTACGGCTTGCCGGTGGCCGGATTGACACTTCGCCCATGGCCGTCGTTGGTGCCGAGCGTGTTGTTGCCTATGGTTGCCGGCGAGATGTCGACCGTAACGCCGCTCGCGGGATCCAGGATGCTGCTATCGCGGATCACCTGGACCGCCTGGTCCTTGAACGCCTGGTCGGTCGCCGGATCGCCCAGCTGCGGGGGCGGGCCCGGATCTATGGGCAGGCGATTGGCGCCGCCGGGGCCAAGACCGAACGACTCCACGCCGCCCCAGTGAGGGCCCACGTTCTGCTGGACGCCGTTGGTCACCGGAATGCCGTTCTGCGAAATCATGTGTTCGATCTGGAGCGGCTGCCATCTGTTGGGGTTGTTCATCGTCGTGCCGGGCTGATTGACGACCAGCGGCCCGTTGACCGGCTTGTAAGACGGATCGGAATAGCCGCCCGCCTGGTTGGAGCCATCATTCAGCCCGTAAGCGAGGACGGCCTTCGCGATACGATTCCCAACGGCGGCAGGTGAGTCGCCGTCCGTGGTGGTGACCGTGAGCGGATAACCCAGCGTGTCCATCAGGTCGTCAAACTCGGAGAGCGTCTTGTCCGCGCCGACCGCCTTTATGAAACGAGCGGTTAGCACGCGGTACGCGGCGTAGCTGATGGCCTCGTTCCGCGCCGCCGCCACATCCGAGGCGGTGTGCTTCTCCTTGACGAGGTAGCCGGACGCTGTCGGGTCGTATACGGCCCATGCGTCCCACATCGCGACGGATGTGTGGAACAAGTTCCGGGCGTGAACGGGCGGGTTGGGGAGCGCGCGGCGGATCGCATCGAGCAGCGCTTCATCCCATCGTCGGGCCACGGACAGCTCGGTCTGACCGTTCGCGCCGGGGCCGCGCGACGCATCCCAGGGATGCAACGCGACTACACCGCCGGCCGCCAGGAGGATCACAATAGACAAGGATGCAAGGACGAGTACAACCTTGCGCCTGGGACGACTGCCTAGCATGCTTCAACACCTCATATCGGATCCGGACGATTCTGTCCCGTCTCTGCGGAGGGTCGAGAGCTCAAAACCGCGGCCCGATTGGCATCAACGTAGTTGACACAGGCTCGCGATTGTACGAGCCTAGGATATACGAATGCCAGTCGACGCATGCCAGACTACGATTGCATTACGCTCGGCGCACCCGTCGAGACAAGCCCATCTTGATGAGACGGACGGCCGAAAGGGAGACCGGCGGTCCACGGCAGAGTCAGTCACCGGCAGTCGGACAGGCGGATGTAATCCGTCCAACAACTTCAGGAGGAAGAGCTCGATGTTCCATTCGCGCAAAGCGACTGCCCTCGTAGCGGTAGTCGCGCTACTCGCCGGAGCCTGCTCGTCTTCGTCGGGGACGGCAGCACCGGCAAGCAACGCAGCACCGGCAAGCGTCGCCGCTGCGGGCTGCAAGGTTGGCGTTTCCTGGAACAACTACGCGGAAGAGCGCTGGGCCAAGTGGGATGAGCCGGCCATCAAGGCCGCTCTCGCCGCCGGTGGCGCCACGTACATCTCGAACGACGCCAAGTCGTCCTCCGAGACCCAGGCAACCAACGTCGAGAACCTGATCACCCAGGGCGCGAAGGTCGTCATCATCCTGGCGCAGGATGGTACCGCCATCAAGTCCTCCGTCACCAAGGCCCTCGGCGAAGGCGTCGGCGTCATCGCCTACGACCGCCTCATCGAGGATCCGGGCGCTCTCTACATCACCTTCGACAACGTCGAAGTCGGCCGCATGCAGGCTCGCGCCATCTTCGCTGCCAAGCCCAAGGGCAACTACGTCATCATCAAGGGCAACAGCGCTGACGCCAACGCGGACTTCCTCCGGAGCGGTATCCAGGAGATCATCGGCGCGGCAGTGACCAGCGGCGACATCAAGATCGTCGGCGAGACCTACACCCCGAACTGGGATCCGGCCGCCGCGAAGACCGAGATGGAGCAGTTCCTCACCGCCAACGCGAACAAGGTTGACGCAGTCGTGTCCGAGAACGACGGCATGGCGGGTGGCGTCGTTGCCGCTCTCACCGGCCAGGGCATGGCGGGCACCGTTCCGGTTTCCGGCCAGGACGGCGACGCTGCCGCTCTGAACCGCGTTGCCGCGGGCACGCAGACCGTGGACGTCTGGAAGGACGCCCGAGCACTCGGCAAGGCCGCTGGTGATGCTGCCGTCGCGATGTGCGGCGGAACCACCATCGACAAGGTCGCGGGCGTCAAGAACTTTGACTCCCCCGGCAAGAACAAGCTCAACTCGATCCTCCTTACCCCGATCGCCATCACCAAGGACAACCTCAACGTGGTCCTTGATGCCAAGTGGATCGACAAGGCCACCCTTTGCCAGGGCGTGACCGCCGGCGCCGTCGCAGGCTGCTAACGGTTTAGTTCCGCGCAACTACACGCGCCCTGCGCCGCAGAGACTCCCGCGGTGCAGGGCGCGTACTAATATCTCCTCAAAAGGCCACACTGAGGCGCAACCATGGCACAGGCTTCGGAGGTCGCACCGGTAGTCGCGGGCTCTAAACCGCCACGATCCCTGGGCTCGCTGTACCGCTCCATGGAGCTGGACACGCGGTTGCTCGGAATGCTCATCGCACTCATCGTCATGTGGATCGGCTTCGACAGATTGTCGGGCGGTCTGTTCCTGACGTCGCCCAACCTGTGGAACCTGTCTGTCCAGAGTTCAGCTGTCGCGGTCATGGCGACGGGCATGGTGCTCATCATCGTCTCCCGCAACATCGACCTTTCGGTAGGGTCGATCCTCGGCTTGACCGGCTACACGATGGCCATGGTGCAAGCCGTCTGGATCCCCACCACTCTCCACCTGGGCTGGGAGCAGCCGTACACGTTCCTGGTCGCACTCGTGGTCGGCATCACGCTGGGCGCACTCATCGGCGGCTTCCAGGGCGTCATCATCGCCTACATCGGCGTGCCATCCTTCATCGTCACCCTGGGAGGCCTGCTCGTCTGGCGCGGTCTCGTGTTCGAGATCCAGCAGGGACAGACGATTTCGCCCATCGACAAGACGTTCACGATCATCGGCGGGGGTCTCCCGGACGGAGCGCTCGGGGAGGTGAGCTGGATCGTAGCGGCGTTACTCTGCGTCGGAATCGTCTTCATGATGTGGAGCAGCCGCAGGCGGAGTCGTACGTACGGCTTCCCGGTCCGGCCTTTGTGGTCCGCCATCCTCATCAGCGTTGTCGGTTGCGCCGGCGTCCTCGCGGCGGTATGGGTAGTGACCGAGGGCTACGCCTGGCCCCCGTTGCTCGCACACAAGTACGCGATCGAACACCACGTGGCAGAACCTGCCGGAGGCCTGCAGATCCCCGTCGGGCTCGCGGTCCCCGTCCTGATCCTGCTCGTCGTGGCGCTCGTCATGACGTTGATCGCGACTCGCCGCCGCTTCGGCCGGTACGTCTTCGCGATCGGCGGTAACCCGGAGGCAGCGGAACTCGCGGGCATCAACACCAGGCGGACCATCCTGGGCACTTACGTGATCATGGGCATCCTGTGTGCCATCAGCGGCGCCATCCAGACCGCACGTCTCGGCTCCGGTGTCACGAGCCTTGGGACCAGCGACGAGTTGTCCGTCATCGCCGCCGCCGTGATCGGCGGTACATCGTTCACCGGTGGCATCGGGACGATCCCGGGAGCCATCCTGGGAGCGGTGGTCATGCAGACGCTTCGATCCGGCATGCTTACGTTGAAGGTCGACTCGCCGATCCAGGACCTCGTGGTAGGTAGCGTCCTCGTCGCGGCAGTGGCAGTCAACACGGTCATCGGCCGGCGCGCCAAGTAGCCCAGGAGCAGAGCAGCGATGAGCATGGAGACCAATCAGCAGCCGCCCCTGGTCCTGATGCGTGACATGCGCGTCTCCTTTGGTGGCGTTCATGCGGTAAACGACGTTACGGTCGATCTCAGGGCGGGCGAGGTCGTGGGCCTCGTCGGCGGCAACGGCGCCGGAAAGTCCACGCTCATGCGGGCGCTCTCCGGTGCGCACCCGGCGGACGGGGGCCAAATCTTCATCAACGGCCAACCGGTGATCATCCCGAATCCGCGCGCGGCCAAGGACTACGGCATCGAGACGATCTATCAGACCCTCGCCCTGGCCGACAACGTGGACGCCGCGGCCAACATGTTCCTCGGCCGAGAACTCACGACGCGCGTGGGCTCCCTGGACGATGCGGCCATGGAGTCGGCCACTCGCAAGGTGATCGGCCGGCTCAACCCCAACTTCAAGAACTTCAAGACGCCGGTCGTCTCGCTGTCGGGCGGCCAGCGGCAGTCGGTCGCAATCGCGCGCGCCGTCCATTTCAACGCCAAGATCCTGATCATGGACGAGCCCACCGCGGCTCTCGGCCCGGCCGAGACGGCGCAGGTTCGGGATCTGATCAAGCAACTGAAATCGGAAGGCATCGGCATCTTCCTGATCAGCCATGACATCCACGACGTGTTCGATCTCGCGGACCGGATCAGCGTCATGCTTCACGGCAAGCTCGTCGGCACAGTCAACAAGCAGGAAGTCACGACCGACGAGGTCCTGGCAATGATCATCATGGGCAAGCTTCCCACCGAGGTCACACAGCGAGATCTGGCCTCCCTCCACGGTTAACCCGCGTTCGTTGTCGATCTGGACGAAGGCCGCTCTCCTTGCGGGGGCGGCCTTCTTCTTTGCCTCCGGTTGCTCGAGCGGCGGCAGCGGCTCGGCACGGCCTATCGACACGGCGACGGTCGTCTCGCCGAGTCCACTTTCCGCGGCCGGCTGCGGCGCGACGCCCGCGAACCAGTCATCGCTGCCCACGTGGACGCTCGGCGCGAATCCGCCCACGAATCTGCCGATAGTGCTCTCAGAGGAGGGGAACGCTGCCGCTTTCATATTCGGCCGCCCGATGCGCGCGGCACCGCTTCCCGCCGGCGAAACGGACAAGATCCTGTGGGTAGTCCGTGAGCCCCGGAACGGCGATCCGCTCGTCGTGACCGGACATCCGGTAGGCGCCACCGCGCCTGTGGTGTCGAAGACGTTCTCGGATGACGGATCTGGTCCCGGGGAGATCTACCCTGTGTACCTGCCGGTTCCCGCCGCGGGCTGCTGGCACCTGACGCTGCAGTGGGGCAGCAACACCGCCCACATCGACCTTCTCTACGAGCCCTGACCTGCCCGGCGATCGCCGTCGGCATGACACAGTCCGCCCGGCGCGCCTGTTGGCGTCCCGGGTTTGCGGCGAACCTCGGACGTCATTAGAATTGGAAAAACCCCCGGAGGAGAAGCGCGCGATGGCGAAGTATGTCTTTGTGACCGGAGG
>PMBG01000015.1 GCA_003153755.1 Chloroflexota bacterium
CGTGAAGATGACGAGCTTCCGCGGGACCCGCTGCATCAGTGGCCGGTCCATGCCGCCGACCTCGCCGGTGGGCTCCGTCGACACGTCCCCGGCGTCCTGGCCGATGAATGTGATCTCGTCCTGATTGACCATCAGCTGCGGAACGATCAGGTTCGTGGCTTCGCCGTTGCGCCGGAGCAGCCGCGCGTCCCTGAGCTTGACGAACCCGCGGTTGTGGTTGACCAGGTCCGACAGCCTGTTGAACCTGAGCAGGGAAATTGACCCGCACACCCGCAGGTGCGGCCCAACGAGTTCGATCGTCTCGAACTTGACGGGAGCATCCGCCGCGTGTCCCATTGGATCGAAACCGCCTGTTGAGCTTCCCCAGGCCATTTGCGATCTCCCCTTCGATGCGATGACATGCCTACCGAAACGGGCGGCCCTTCACTTGCGCAATCATCGCGCGCCGGGGCCGCTTTGTATCGCATTCGCGCCAGGCGGGACGAACTCGACTTCAGGACAGGCGCACCGCCGGGAGTTCTATCCAGAGACGCGCGCCGCCCTCGGCACGGTTCTCGGCTCCCGCGCGGCCGCCATGGGCCTCGGCCAGCGCGCGAACGATCGACAGACCGAGGCCGCTCGTGCCCGTGCCCCGGCTGCGAGACGTGTCCGCCTGGTAGAAACGCTCGAAGATTCGCGGCAGCGCATCTTCCGGGATTCCCGGGCCGCTGTCCTCGACCGCGATCCGCGCGAACGGCCGGCCGGGCATGGTCCGGCGTGCCACCACCGAACCGGACGACATGATCGGAGCTGCCACGATCCGGACGGATCCTCCGGCCGGCGCATGGCGCAGCGCGTTGTCTACGAGCGCGCCGACGATCTGGCGCACCCGATCCGGATCCGCGTCGACGACTATTCCCGCGGGGCCGTCGACCCCGAGCTTCACGGATGCTCCGGCGGCCCTGGCCTCGAAGCCTGCCGCAACGGAGTCCAGCACGGCCCTGATATCGAGCGGCCGGCGCTCCAGCGGAAGGTGCCTGTCCTCCGCGAGGCTGATCGTGCGAAGGTCGTCGACGATGCGAGCCAGGACGCGCGACTGGTCGCGGATCGTCTCGATGTGGCGCTTCTCCGGCGTGTATACGCCGTCCAGGATGGCGCTCGAGGTTGCGTCGATGACCGCGAGTGGAGTCTTCAACTCGTGCGCGGCGTCCTGCAGGAATCGGCGCCGCGACTCATCCGCCTGCTGAAGTTGACCGGCCATCGAATCGAAGGCACGGCCGAGCTGTCCGAACTCGTCGCTGCGCTCGGCGAGACCGGATCGGCGCGAGAGGTCGCCGCGCGCAACCGCCTCCGCCGACTGTTCGAGCCGGGTGAGGGGTCGTACGAGCCGGCCGGCCCCGATGAGCCCGAGTACCGACGCAACCGAGGCAGCCGCGATCGCTGCCAGCAGCAGCTTCATAATCGTGGCCTGCTGGACCTGGCCGTTGGGTTGCTGGCCGGCCGGGACGGCCGTCACCGCGGAAGCCGACGCAGGCGCCGGCCGGGGCGTGACTGCCACTCCAGCGTCCTCGGTTTCGCCCGAATCGACGCCAGGTTGCGCCGCGCTGGCACCGGGGACCGCGTCGTGGTCCTGGTCGAAGTCGGAGAATCCCTGGGTCACGATCGGCGGCGTGGCCAGCGCGATTACGGCGGCAGTGGCAAGGGCCACCAGCGCGAACCCAATAGCGATTCGCCAGCGCAGGCTCACGGCCCCTCCAACAGACTAGACCGGGTCCACGGGGCGCGCGGCCCGGTAGCCGATGCCCCGAACTGTCTCCACGTAGGCGCCGCCATCCGGACGCGTGTCCACCTTGGCGCGCAGGTTCTTGATGTGGCTGTCGATCGTCCGGTCGAAGGTGTCGAATGACTCGCCGAAGACCCGCTGCCCGATCTGTTCGCGACTCCAGACGCGCCCGGGCTGCTCGGCGAGCGCCGCCAGGATGTCGAGTTCGGTCCGCGTGAGCGGCAGGCTCAGTCCGTCTCGCGTCACCTCGCGGGCGTCCAGGTCGATCGTCAGGTCGAAGAACGCGATGGAGGGACGGGGCGGGGGCGCGTCGGTGGGCGGTGCCACCGGCGTCCCGATTCCGCGGCCGAACCGCCTCAGGATCGCGCCGACCCGGGCCACCACTTCGCGCGGCTCGAATGGCTTCGTCACGTAGTCGTCGGCACCCAGCTCCAGGCCGGCCACTCGATCGATCACGTCGTCTCGCGCGGTGAGCATCAGCACGCCGACTCCCGACCCCTCGCTCCGAAGGGCTCGCAGGACGTCGAACCCGGAACGGCCGGGGAGCATCACGTCGAGGACGAGCAGATCGAGGCCGTCACTCCGGGCGTGCTCGAGCGCAGCGTCGCCATCGGCCGCCTCGATGACTTCGTAGCCTTCACGCTCCAGGTAGGCGCGCACTACCTCGCGGATGTGCGGCTCGTCGTCTGCTACGAGGATTCTCGATCCCATAGTTGCAACGATAGTCGAGTCGGTCCAGGAACGGAGCCACGGCTTGATGGCTTCGGCCGGCGACCCCGAGATCACGACGGCCGCCGCAGGATTCCGCCGCTGCCCGGGCGGTCGAGCGGTCCGAGCGGAGCGGCGCTCCTACCGGGGACGAGGGCTTGATCAGCGCCACTCCGGCGGGCTCGTCCGGCCACGCTTATGACGATCCGGTACGCGAGAAGGAAGACCGCCGCGGTCACGGGGATCAGGTATACCCAGAAGGCCCAGAACGTGCCGCTATCCGAGCCGGACATGATCCCGTGGTATGACGCGCCGATGAATGAAAGGAACGTCGCGTAGTGCAGCAGCCGCCATGCGCGCTGCCCAATCTGGCGCCGGACGTAGAAGCTCAGCGTTACGACCAGCGAGAGGTAGAACGTCAGCTGGCCGATGCCCACGGAGACGGGCGAGTACGGCGATGCGAACGGGACCAGGATCGCGCGAGGCGTGAACGCGAAGCTCTGATCGGCGATAAGGATCACCGCGTGGAGCGTGGCAAGGACCATGCCCACGATCGCAAGATCCTTGTGAAGCGCAAAGCTGACGGGTCGATGCGCGATAGAGTCGAGGATCTTGGTCGAAAGCAGCAGCCCGTACAGGACGGACGCGGCGATCACGAAATACGCAAGGAAACCGAACGTCCGCACCGCATACCAGGCGAGGAGACCAGGCTTGAGGGCGGCCACGGCGCCCAGACGTTGCAGGCCGGTGGGTGCGGTGGCGCCCACGACGAAGCCCACGACGACCAGGAAGAGCGTCCAGATGACGATCCGGACCGGCAGCGGCAGTCCCTTGTAGACGGCTCCGGCGCCGGGCCTTCGGACGATCGGAGGACGTGGGCCGGCGGCAGAAACCGCCGTCGCTCCCAGCGCNNTGGAGCGGCGGCACCGAACATCGCCGCTGCCGACTCGCGCGAATACGCGGGCGGCGTCGGCCGCTCGGGAGGATTTGATCCGTGGGCGGTCGCCGGTTGTTTCGGCGTGGCCCCATTGGCATCGAACGTCATCGAGGGCTCCTCAACGGTCAAGCAGCGGGAGCGTGACCGGAAGAGCGAGGACGTCGCCCTTTGCCGTGAGCAGAACGGCGCCTCGCACCCTGGAACGTTCCAGAAGCGCGAACCCATCCACGCTGCCCGCGATCACGGCGGACTTGGCGAGTGCCTCCGCGCGAAGGGCCGATTCGGCAACGACAGTGGCCTGGACCACGTCTGTGACGGCCGGCCGGCCCGTGCGCGGATCGATCAGATGATGTCTTGCCGGCTCTGCCGCGGCGCCATCCGAGGGCCAGCGATGTATCGAGACTCCAGATGTCGCCACGCCCCAACGGACGGGTAGCCCTCCTGCCGGCGCGGCCAGGCGGAGAACCGTAAGGTGCGTGTCCGGTGAGCGTGGGTCGGCGACGCCGACTTCCCATGCCCTGCCGGCGGCGGTTCGAACGGCGAGATCGCCGTCGGCGTCTACCACCGCGCTCGGCCAGTCACTCAACAGGTCGAGGGCCCGGTCGGCAATCCAGCCTTTGCCTACGCCGCCCAGATCGAAACGCAGCCCCGGCGGGCGGCGCACGATTCCGGAGCCACGGTGGCGCCGGAGTATTTGCCACTCGCTGATACGTGACGCCCCGGTGTGTTCGCGGCCTTCTTCGGCAGCCAGGCGCGCGTCCAGCAGGGTGACGTCGGCGAATCCTTCGCTCGCGTCGGCGGCCACCATCGCGGCCAGGAGCGCGGCGGCCAGTGTGGGCCGAACCGGGATAACCGAACGCGGATCGGAGTTTAGGACGGACAGATCGGACGTTTCGGTATGTCGAGTCAGGCGCTCGGCCCAGCGGTGGACGCGATCGATCACGACATGGGCGTCCCTGCGAGCGTCGGCCGCGGCATCGGCTCCGTTGTCGGCCGCGGCGCGGCCGTCGTGGCGGCCGGCGCCACGGACGGGCTGCCGGCCGGACCACTCGACGTCGAGGTGGATGACGAACCGGCCGCCCATCGCGGTCGCGTTGAAACTCGCCGGAACGATCGGTTCGGGCTCGGGCGTGCGCTGCGGAGTCGTATTTCCGACTGCCGCCGCGACCGTCATGGGACTACCGTGCCCGATTGGGTGGTCTTGATGTAGACGGGCTTCTGCGCGGCCGGCGGCTGCGCGGCCGGCTGCTTCGCGGCGGGAGCCGGAACGTTGACGACGACGGTCCTGGGTGTGGGGTCTGCCGGGCTGATCACCTGTGCGCCGGGCGGCGGCGTTTGTCCTGGCAGAAGCTGGACGTACTTGACCGGCTGGACTACCTGGATCGTGGAGGCCGGGACCGGTGTACTCAGCGGTTGCTGCACCGTCTGCTGTGTGACCTGGGTGTTCGTGACCGTCTGTGGCGGCATCACGATGGCTGCGGTCAAGGCCGAGACCGCGGCAATGCCGCCGGCTCCGAGGGCAAGACGCATCGGCCACGCGTCGGGCTTGGACTTGGGTGCGTGTGCGGCCGGAACGGGCCGGTTGGTTGGGGTCTCCATCAGTCGTCGCCTCCGCCGTGGTCGTCGCCGCCCGGAGGCGGCGTGACGATGATGTGGATCACCGGCGGCGTCGCGGCCGGAACAGAGGGAACCGCCGGCTTGGCGGGCGGCGCCACCTTCTTG
This sequence comes from Chloroflexota bacterium, assembly GCA_003153755.1. Classification (GTDB taxonomy): domain Bacteria; phylum Chloroflexota; class Limnocylindria; order Limnocylindrales; family CSP1-4; genus Fen-1039. The sequence goes on from PMBG01000015.1 coordinate 5,130, forward strand.
ATCGTGATCACTGGCGGCGTCGCCTGCGGGAGGACGTAGATCACGTTCGGCTCGATGGTGGGGGTTGCGGTGGGAGTGTCGGTGGGCGTCGCGATCTGAGAGTCGGTCTGAGCGTTGGCAGTTGGTTTCGCGGCCTGCTGAGCGCTCGCGTAGCCCTGAACGACAAAGGCGGCACCGATTGTGAGCACGGCCGCCGTTCCCGAGATGGCGAGGCCAAGGCGATGGATGCTGTTCATCGCTGGTTCTCCTGAAACTTGAAGCCGGACGGCTCGCGTCCGGTCTTCACGAGTGAGTCTCGGACGGGGCCGTGGATCGGCGGTGGAGCGTTTGTGGAGCCTGCATGGAGGTTCGGGCCGACGCAAGCCGTTCCGGCGAGAGTCCTGCTGAGCGGAACCTCGCCCGCTAAGATCGAGGCATGCCTATCGAGATTCGCGATGCTCACCCGGCCGATGCCGGGGAGATGGCGCCGCTGATGCTCCAGCTGATGGGCCGGCCGTCATCGCCCGGCGCGATCAGGGATCGGCTCGTGCGCCTGCTCGCCACGGGCGCAGATCGCGTGATCGTGGCCGTGGCGGAGGGTCGCGTCGTTGGTGTTGCCGGCCTGCACGTCGCCTGGATGATCCACGCCGATCACCCCACGGCCCGGCTGATGAGCCTGGTCGTGAGCGAAGAGTGCCGCGGGCAGGGGATCGGCCGGAGCCTTGTGCATCGGAGCTGCGAGCTTGCCCGAGCCGCCGGATGCGATCGAATGGAGCTGACCAGCCGGCTCGAACGTGCGGGTGCCCACTCCTTCTACGAGCGGGTGGGCTTCGAGCACACGTCCAAGCGCTTCTCGATGCCGTTGTAGGTCCGTCGAACGGCGCCGGCCGCGGACCGGATCAGTCGCGGGCGAACTCGGCCACGAAACGCGGCACGGGCGGATCCCCCGGTTCCACGAGTTCGGTCAACTCCGTGAGCCGCATACCCGGTACCAGGAAGAGGTCGAGCTCCCGGCGGGTAAGCGGCCACGGCATGGCACCTTCGGGATCCTCGGGCCGCCGACTCCGGGCCACGGCAAGGAGCGTGCCGCCGGGCGCCACCATGCCGCCGATGGAGGCCGCGCACCGGGATCGCGCCTCGCCCGGCAGGACCTGCACCGTGTATGCCTCGAACACGAACTCGAAAGCGCCGATCCATTGGGCAGGCGGTCGGAGCACGTCCGCCACCAGGTACTCGACCCGAGAGCCGGGGAAGCGGGACCGGCAGCGAGCCACGGCCGTCGGCGACACGTCGAACGCGGTCACGTCCATGCCGGTTCCGGCAAGGAGTTCGGCGTCATCGCCGTATCCGCATCCAACCACCAGTGCGTGTCCGCGGGGCGGGTTCGCGAGGCGGCCGAGCCACTCCACCAGGTATTGGTTCGGGGCCAGATCCACCCATGAGATAGCGAAGCCGTCGCGGAGGGACTCGCTGTAGAGCCTGTCGAACCAGCCGGTGACGTCACCGCGTCCGATAGACTCTCGTGCCATTTCCCGTGCGTGGGCCCTGGGGTCGGCCATCTCATCCGTCCTTCGAATCAACAGGGCCAGGTCTGTCGACCCGGCCCTGCGTTTGTTACTTCCGCGGAAACCCTAGGACTTGGGCTTCTTCTCGGCCTTGGGAGCGGCCTTCTCGGCCTTGGGAGCGGCCGTCTTGGCTGCAGTCTTCTCGGCCTTGGGAGCAGAGGTCTTGGCGGCTGCCTTAGGAGCTGCCTTTGCGGCTGCCTTCGGGGCTGCGGCGACCTTCGGAGCAGTCTTGGCGGCTTCCGCCGCGCTGGCGGCTTCCGCGCGAGCCGTCTTGGAGAGCGCGGCCTTTGCCTTGCCGGCGGCGGTCTGCGGGCCCTTGGCCTTGGTGGCCTTGGCCGCGGCGATGCGCGTTCGCGCTGCCTTGGCTGCGGCGGCAGTACCGGTGGACTTGGTGACACGCGTCGTCGCGTGCGCCGCGGTTCCCCCGGCGAGTGCATTGAGCCGGAGTGCCAGGCGCGACTTGCGGCGGGCGGCGTTGTTGGGGTGGATAGCCCCGACCTTCGCGGCCCTGTCGAGTGCGCTCATGGCGTCGGCGAGAGCGGCGGCCGTAACGGCCTCGTCCGTGCCCGACGCCGCCTTGAGGGCGTTGGCAACGTACGTCTTCGCCGCACTCTCGCGCGGTTGATTGATGGCCCGCCGGCGCTCTGCCTGGCGGACCCGCTTGATCGCTGACGGCGTGCGGGCGCCGGTCCAGCCTCGGGGCGTCTTGGCCAAGTTCGAAGACCTC
>PMBG01000029.1 GCA_003153755.1 Chloroflexota bacterium
CCCACGTGGTTGAAGACGCCGTCGAGAACCACCCGGATCCCCTTGTCGTGGCAGGCGCGGACGAAGCGCTTCAGCGTCTCGTCGGTCCCGAGCCGCCGGTCCAGATGCCAGTAATCGGCCGTGTCGTAGCCGTGCGCCGAGGACTCGAAAAGCGGCCCCACGTACAGCGCGTTGCAGCCAAGGCCTCGGATGTGATCCAGCCAGCCGAGCAGCTGATCCAGCCGTTCAACCGGCGGCGCGCCGAAGTCGTTGTGAGCCGGAGCGCCGGTCAGCCCGAGCGGGTAGATGTGATAGAAGGTGGAATCCCAGGCCCAGTCGTTCAAGTTGCGTCTCCGATTCGATGGTACCGGGCCGGGCGCATTCGCCTCACCCGCCGTGTACCGATCGGTACATCCGGCGGGCACACGAATGCCCCGGCTCACGAGTAGATGCCGTGCATGAACTGATGAACGGCCTGGTAGACGAGCTGATCGTCCAGGCTCGCGAAGCCGTTGAGATGCAACCCGATGTACGTGTTGATCATCCCGAGGAAGGTCGCGGCGTAGGCCCTGTGCCGCCCGCGCATGTTGCCGTGGTCGTTGGCCGCGGCCTCGAAGAGCAGCTCCAGCGCCTGATGCTGCCCGGCGTTCCGGGCCAGGATCGCCTGATGCCCGTCGCTGTGCTCCGGTGCGAACCAGAACGCGAGCTGCATCCGGTAGTACGGGCCGTTGGACCGGGCAAAGTCGAAGTACGCGCGAACCACGGCTTCGAGCGTAACGACGAGATCGCCGCGGTACTCGGCAGCCTTGCCGAGCGCGTTCCGCAGCCCGGCGGATCGCTCATCGATCAGAGCGTCCAGCAGACCCCTCTTGCTGCCGAAGTAGTGGTAGAGCGTGGGCTTCGTGATGCCGGCCGACTCCACGATCTCCTGCACGCCGACCGCGTCGTAGCCGCGCTCGCTCCACAGGTCGAGAGCGCGCGAAAGGATCAGAGAGCGGTTGTCCATGAGCGCAGTATACCGATCGGTATAGCGGCACGCAAGTACGGCCGGCACCGGCGCGGATCCCCGCTCCCGGACCTAGAAGCCGAGCTCCGTGAGGATGGTATGCATGCGGCGGGCGGCCCTGCCCCGGTGCGAGATCCGGTTCTTCGCCTCAGCCGTCCATTCGCCCAGGGTCCGGGCGCCGGGCTTCTCGACGACCGGTTCGAAGATGGGGTCGTAGCCGAAACCGCCGTTTCCCTTTGGCGCCGCGGCGATGCGGCCTTCCAGGGTTCCGCGCGCCAATCGCACGGACATGCCGCCTCTCGGCCCGCGTGCTTCGGGCAGCGCGAGCGCCAGGACGCAGCGGTAGCGCGCGCCGCGCCGTTCGGGCGGCAGCCCATGCAGCGCGCCGAGCAGCTTGACGTTGTTCTGCTCGTCGGTGGCGTTCTCGCCCGCGTAGCGCTTGGTGCGCACGCCGGGGCCGCCACCCAGGGCGTCGACCTCGAGCCCGGAATCGTCGGCCAGCGTGGGCATGCCCGATATCGACGCGTAGAAGCGGGCCTTGATGGCCGCGTTGGACTCGAACGTCTCGCCGTCCTCGATCGCTTCCTGGGCTACGCCCACGTCGTCGAGGTCTACCAGTTCGGCGCGCAGGCCCAGCAGTTCACGCAGTTCGCGGAGCTTGTGCGTGGAGCGCGTGGCGACGAGCAGGCGCGTTCGCTCCGGTTGCGTGGTAGGGGAGGGGGCGCTGGTCACGGCCGGCGCGGCTCAGACCTTGACCGAAGCCAGCGCTTCGGCCTGCGCGGCAAACAGCTTCTCGAGCCCGAGGGAGGCGATATCCAGCATGCGGTCCATGTCCCCGCGTTCGAACGGCTTCCCTTCGGCCGTGCCCTGCAGTTCGACATACCGTCCGGCGTCGGTGGCGACGATGTTCATGTCAACCTCGGCCTTGGAATCTTCGGAGTAGTCGAGGTCCAGGTAGGTGATGCCGTTCAGGATGCCAACGCTTACGGCGGCCACACGGCCAACGACGCAGCGTTCCATGCCGTACGTGCGCAGGGCGGAGGCCAGGGCCACCCAGCCGCCTGTGATGGACGCCGTGCGCGTGCCGCCGTCCGCGTTGAGCACGTCGCAGTCGATCGTGATCGTCCGCTCCCCGAGCTTGCCCATGTCGATGACGCCGCGCAGCGATCGCGCCACAAGACGCTGGATCTCGAAGGTCCGCCCGCCCACCTTGCCCTTGGCCGACTCGCGCACGTTTCGTTCGCTGGTGGCCCGCGGCAGCATGCTGTATTCGGCCGTAACCCAGCCGGTTCCCTTGCCGCGAAGGTGCGGCGGGATCTTGTCCTCGATCGTGGCCGCGCACAGCACCTCGGTGCCGCCGACCTTGATCAGGCACGATCCCTCGGCCCATTTCTGCACACCCATTGTGAACGTGACCGGTCGCAAGTCGCCGGGAAGGCGGCCGTCGGCTCGCTGTAGCGGCTGGGCCCCGATTGTCATCGCGGTTTCTCCTCGTTCGGCTCTGGCTGGCCGCTCTCCGCCGGCCGATCAAGTTCCGCCTCGGCCCGCGCCTCAGCCTTTGCAGCATCCCACAACTCGTCGAGTTCGGCGAAACTCAATTCACGCAACTGCACGCCACGTTCCCGGGCCATCCGCTCCACACGCCGAAAGCGGCCGCGGAACTTCTCCGCCGCAGCCCGCAGGGCGGCCTCCGCGTCCACGCCGTGGCGGCGGGCGAGGTTCGTGACCACGAGCAGCAGGTCGCCGACCTCCTCGTGAAGCTCCGCCTGCGTGCGAGCCGCCTCGATCTCGGCGAGTTCCTCGTGCACCTTTGCGACGATGCCCGCGATGTCCGGCCAGTCGTAGCCCAGATGCGCCGCGCGCTCGGACATTTCCTGAGTGGCGGCAAGAGCGGGCATGGACAGCGAGATCCCGTCCAGGGCGCCCTTGACGGGCGTGGCGGACGCGCCGGTGGCGCCGGCATCGGCCGCTGCCGCGGCGCCCTCGCGTTCGGCCCGCTTGATCTGCTCCCACTGGCGGTTCACGTCCGATGACGTGGACACCTTCGCGTCGCCGAACACATGCGGGTGGCGTCGCACGATCTTGCGGCTGATCGCCTCGTAGACGTCGGTCATGTCGAATACGCCGGCTTCCGACGCGAGCTGTGCGTGAAGCACGATCTGGAGGTAGAGATCGCCGAGTTCGCCGGCCAGATCGGGCGTGGCCCCGGAGTCGAGGGCGTCGTAGACCTCGTACGCCTCCTCGAGGAGGTGCTTCTTCAGTGACTGGTGGGTCTGCTCGCGGTCCCAGGGGCAGCCGTCAGGGCGTCGCAGCCGATCGGCGATCCACGGCAGCGCCCACGGGCTGGCGGGTGCGGACTCGGGGCTTACGCCCGTCAGGTAGAGCGGTCCCGCGGTCGCCACGTCCGTGAGCTGGGCTACGGTCGTGTCTTCCGCCACTCCGATCCGCCCGACCGGGTGATCGGGCGGGTACAGGCGCCTCAGAACCGCCAGGCAGTCCTGATCGGACCGGGAATGCCGTCCGGCGAGCGGCTCGAGCGCTGCGGCCGGATCGCCGCTCGCGCGCAGCACAGCCGCGGGTACGACAAGCAACGGGCATGACGGCTCTACGGCCGTGCCGGCAAGCCGTTCGAATGTGGCAATCTGCAGCCCGGCCGTGGGGTCCAGCCCCCATCGGATCCGCGCCTCGGCGACGAATGCGTCGAGCACAAGTCTCCGGCTGCTACGGAGCGGCCGTGGGGGTGAGGGCAGTCATGGCGGCCGAGTCCTCCCAGGTGAGGGTCGAACCCTTGAGCTCACCGAGCCACGTGGTGAAGAGCGTCTTATTGAGCTTGGCCTGAGACACGGCATCGAGCGTGCGAGTCTGCTGCTCGGTGACCTTGAAGACGTAGAAGTCGCCGTTGATTGTCACGAGCTCGCTGACGCTGCCGACCGGCGTGTTCCAGATCGCGTCCCGTTGGGTGCCGGTGAAGGTGTACTGCGCCACCCAGCCGATGTCGCCGCCCGCGAGAGCGTCGGCGGACTCGCCGTACTTCTTGGCCGCATCCTCAAAGCTCATGCCCGAGTTGATGGCAAGTTGGGCATTCGCGATTCGCTGTGCGGGCGCCCCACGCCGGCCGTCGAACTCCACGAGGACGTAGCCGGACGCGCTCTCGAGGATCGGATCCAGGATGGTTCCGGCCTTCAGCCCGTCCTTGAAGAGGGCTGCACCGACGGCCGGCATCGTGAGTCCCGAGTTGCCGCTTGACATGGTTGCGCTGAACCACTCTGCCTGCAGCCACGGTGCATCGCCACTGAACTTGTTGATGCCCGAGACGTCGTCATTGATTGTCGTGTCTCGCGCCATGGTGGTCCACTGCGTGGGGTCCTGGCGAAGCTTCGCTGCGGCGTCATCGGCGCGCTTCTTGGCGTCGGTCCAGGCGGCATCGGTCGAGGCGACCGAACTCGCGTTCGCGGCGGAGTGATTCGGGGCGAAGACGAGCAGTTTGAACTTGACCTCGTCACCACCGCCCAGGCTGCTGAACAGGTTCTGGATCTTGATCTGCTCGACGTGGCGCTGGACCGTTGGTGCGGCTGCGTACTTGGCCTCGACCGTGTCCTTGATCGCCTTCCGGAGCGCCTCGTCCTTGACCAGGGCGTTGTAAGCGTCGCCACCGACCGTCTTCTGCCAGTCCGGATCCTCGTAGGTTTGAACGATCGTGACGACTGTTGCGAAGCGGTAGATACCGTCCGATCCCTTGAAAAGGGTGGTTGTGTCGTTCACCTTGGCCAGAGCGAAGATCGCGTCGGTGAGGTCCGCGTCCAGCGTGGTCCCGTCCTTGCTCAGCAGGTTCAGGTCGCCGGGCGTCGAGCTTCCGGCAAACTCAGCGCTGTTGATGAGCCCCAGGTTCGCCTCGGCTGCGACGTCATCCCACTTCTTGCCGTTCTTGACTTCGTCGAGGAGCGCCTGGGCTCGTGTTGACGCGGCGGTCAGGTCCGCCTGTGTCAACCCGGCTGCGGGATCCGCGGCGCTGGGCTCGACGCCGATGACTTTGATGTGCCGCAGCTCCGGGACCGTCGCGTCGATCTTGACCTGATCCGTGAGCTGCTGGTCCGTCACCTTGATGTTGTTCTTGGAGGCGTACTGCCGCAGTTCCGCCTCCTGTTCCAGCTGGCTCAGCGCATCCGAATACGCCTGCGAATCGGCCATGCCGGAGGTGATGGGGGTCGTAAGGTTCGTGAATTCGTCGGAGCTGATCTTGGTCTGGTTGCGGAGTCCGGTGAACACGTCGATTTGACGCTGATAACGCGTCTTGTTCAGCTCGACTCGATTGCGCACGGCGTCCTTGCTGATGGTCTCGCCGTTGACCGCCGCGACCGGCGTCCAATGTTGCGTGTAGTAGCCGGACAGCAAGACGCCGCCCATGAGGGAGACTGCGATCAGAATCACCAGGCTGAAGGTCAGCGTGACGATGACGCCGCGCCGAGTGTCGTCGCGCCGGGTTCGTCTTCGTGAAGGCTGCGGTGCCGTTCGAGTGCGGAAGGTCATCTGGGCGTCCTGATGCAAGCGTGGCCCGGCAGTTCGCCGGGGTGACGGGGCTGTATGCTACCGCATTCCGATTGCTGAAAAGGCGAGTGGGCGAGCGCGGCCTATACGGAACGGGCGCGAAGACTGTATCAGTCGGGCGATCGGCGTTCTTCCTTGCTCTTGCGGGACCGTCTCACGAGGCGGTTCACCACGGACCTGTACGCCTCGGACTGGCGGGTCCAGCTGAGGTCCTCCACGCGGGCGCGGGTTCGTTCCACTCGGGCTGTGCGGTCCGCGGCGTCGTCGCAGAGGCGCAGGACCGCGGCGGCGAGTGCCTCGGGATCCCCAGGCTCATAGGTGGAAAGCGTGTCCGGCGCGAAATACAGTTGCACCGTAGGCAGACGCGAGGCCACGACCGGCTTGCCCATGGCCGCGTATTCGAGCACCTTGGTGGACAGGCTCATGCCGGTGAATGCGTCGAGGCGGGTTGGGGCCACGCCGATGTCCGCCTTCGCAACCGCGTCCGGCACGTCCTCGATGGGGATTCGGCCGGGAAATTCCACGCGATCCGTGATCCCGAGTTCATCGGCGAGGGCCTTCAGCGCGGGCTCGGCGTCTCCGCGGCCGAAGAAGCTCGCCTTGAGCCGCAGTTCGGGACGGCTGGCCTTTATCGATGCTACGGCGCGCAGGACCACGTCCAGCTCGTATGTTGGCGTCAGCGCGCCGGTGTAGACGATTCTCAGCGTGCCGTCCGTCATGAAGTCGCGACGGGGGCTCGCGGTTGGATCAAACAGTCCGAGGTCCGGGCTGTTCATCACGACGGTGAGCTTCCGTGGCTCGAGCCCAAGACCGCGCAGCCGATCCGCCAGCGGCTCGTTCACGGTGAGGACCTCGTTCGCGAAACGGATCGAGAGCTTCTCCTGCAGTCGGAGGAGCCGGTAGCTGATGGGGTTGGCGGCCTTCGGGAAACGGCTGCGGAAGAACTCCGGCATTGCCTCGTGCAGATCGAGCAGGACGGGCACGCCGGCGAGCTTCATGGGAAGCGCCGCGAACACGAGGTAGTCCGGCAGCGAGTGCACCTCGACAAGGGCGTAGTGGCGTCTGCGATGGGATCGGGTGGCGGCCCAGAGGGAGCGCATCAGGAATGCGCCGTACTCGGCCAGGTATACGGGCAGGCCGGCGCCCTGGTGGCGCTTCACGGGCAGCCGGTGCAGGTTCACGCCCGCTACCACGGCATGGTTGCCCTCGCCGGGACGGCGCAGACCGAAAACGTCCACTTCCCAGCCGTCGGCCACGAGGGCCTCCGCCTCGCGGCGAACGCGTGCGTCCTCCTCGTAGTAGGCGTGCACGATCATGCAGATCGGCCGGCGCGTGGTCGTGGCCGTCACGGGGCCGTCCCAGATGCTCCGGTCGTTCCATCTGCGCCGGCCAGTACGGCGGAAATCCGATCGGCTGTGCCGGCGCCCTTCAGGCTGAGGTTGCGCGCCCGCTCCGCGGCCCGTTCTTCGGACGTCCCGATGGGGGCACGTGCGGCAAGCTCGCGAGCGGCCATTTCCCGATCGAGCCCCACGAGCACCGACGAGGTGTCGCCGCCGCTCACGGTCTCGACCCACTCGGTGGACGTGCGAAGGACGAGGCACGGGACACCGAGCCAGGCGGCCTCGCGCTGGACGCCGCCCGAGTCGGTGAGAACGGCGGCCGCGTGCAGCTGGAGCGTGAGGGACGTGCGATAGCCCTGTGGCTCGACTACGAGGACGCCGTCGGGGAGCCTGATGCCGGCGCCGGACAGCGCCGCGGCGGTGCCGGGGTGCAGAGCCAGGACCACCGGTCGGTCCGCCGTCGCCGCGGCTCCCAGCAGCGCGGCCCAGGCCGCCATCGCTTCGGGGGAACGATTCTCGGCGCGGTGCACGGTGGCGAACAGGTAGCGGCCGGGCAGGAGCTTCAGGTCCAGCCGCTCCGCCACTTCCGCGAGCGCCGCCGGTTCGCGAAGGGTCGCGGACATGCGCGCGGCCAGGTCCAGCATCAGATCGCCGACTTCCGTGACACCCCCGCTTATGCCCTCCGACGCCAGATTCGACACGGCCGCCGACGTGGGCGCGAAGAGCCAGGTGGCAAGGTGGTCGGCCACGATTCGGTTCAGTTCCTCGGGCATGCGGCGGTCGAAGCTGCGGAGTCCGGCCTCAACGTGCGCCACCGGGATGCCCATCTTGGCCGCGGCAAGTGAACCCGCCAGGGTGGAATTGGTGTCGCCGTAGACCAGAACCGCGTCGGGGGCCAGGTCGCCCAGGAGCGGCTCGAGAGCGATGAGCATCCGCCCGGTCTGTTCTCCGTGGCCGCCACCGCCCAGCCCCAGCGAGTAATCGGGCCGCGCAAGTCCGAGCTCGTCGAAGAAGCTGCCCGCCATGGCCTCGTCGTAGTGCTGCCCCGTGTCGACGAATATCTCCGCGTGGTCCCGTCGGAGCACAGGCTGCAACGCCGCCGCCTTTATGAGCTGCGGCCGCGTCCCCACTACGCTGACGATTCTCACCGTCGGCGGCTCCTACCGAACCGGCGCATTGCCGTGCCGCCGGCGAGTGGCCGCCTGGACTCCAATGCCCAGGTAGCGAGCCGTAGCGGGCAGTTCCACGTCGCGGAGGCTGTTACGGCCGTCGAAGATCACCTCGAGCTCGGGAAAAAGCGAGTAGTCGATCTGAGTCCACAGTGGGTCGGCGGTCTGCGTCACGATCGCCCGGATCGGGGCGCGTTCGCCCCAGTGGTACGGGGTCGCGCAGCAGTGCTCGATCTCCGCGTCCGAGAGCAGCGGATCGTAGGCGTATACCGCGGCGCCGTGGAACGACAGGCGCTCGATCAGCGGTAGCGCGCGCGAGTAGGCGAGCTCCTTGACTCCGTCACGGTATGTGAGACCGAGGACGAGGATCGGAACGTCGTCGAGTCCGCCGAGCAAGCCCTCGAGGGACTTGATGGCAAGGCCCACCTGCGCATCATTCGTACGTCGCGACACGGCCACGACTTCCAGATCCGGGGCGCGTGACAGGAGCAGGTGCGGGTACACGGGGATGCAGTGCCCGCCAACCCCGATACCGGGCTGATGGATGTGCGAGTAGGGCTGGCTGTTGGCCGCCTCGATGACCTCCTGGATGTCCACTCCAACGCGGTCGGCATAGCGGGCAAAATCGTTGGCGAGGGCGATGTTCACATCGCGGTACGTCGTGTCGGCGATCTTGCTGAACTCGGCCGCCTCGGCGCAGCTCATCGCCACTACCTCCGCGTCCAGCACCGAGTCGTAGAACACGGCGGCGCGTCGTCCGGATTCCGGGCCGATGCCGCCGACGAGCTTGGGATATGCCGAGAGATTCGCGAACACCGCGCCCGAGTAGAGACGCTCCGGCGAAAACGCGACGAAGAAGTCCTTCTCGCCGGTGAGTCCGGACGCGGCCTCGAGGCGCGGCAGGAAGCGGCCCCGCGTGTCGCCGACCGGGAGCGTGGTCTCGAAGATGATCGTGACGCCGTCGTGCACTCCGCCGCCTATCGAATCGACGGCTGCGTCCATATAGCGATAGTCGGGCTGCTGAGCATCGTCGACCATCACCGGCACGATCAGAACGGCCACGTCCGCACCGCGGACCGCGGCGGCCGCGTCGAGGGTGGCGTCGAGCAGACCCGCGGCGTGGACTTCCGCCACGCCCTCCGCGAGACCCGGCTCTTCGCCCACGTGAGAGCGGCCTTCGTTGATCGCGGCAACGACCTCGGGATTGATGTCAACGGCGGTCACGTGCCAGCCGTGGCGCGCGAACTGGACTGCCAGCGGCAGGCCCATCTTTCCCGCGCCGACGACCACGGCCCGGCCGGCCGTGCCGGATTCGCCGACCCACGGCGTGGCCGGCCTCGGTGTGACGTGAGTGCAGGGATTCTCCGGCGCTTTGATGGATCCACCGAGCAGGCTGACCACGCGCGAGGGACGCGAGACGATGCTCATTTGGCCGCGAGCCTCGAAGGAAGATCGGAAAGATCGACCGGCCGGTGGTGAGAGGCGGCTTCGAGCAACGCGTTTGCGATCGCCACCGCCCAGAGCCCGTCCTCGGCGTCCACGTACGGCCGCTCGCCTGTGCGCAGAACGCGAACGAACTCGTCCAGCTCGGCGCGCAGCGGTTCCACGGTTGCGACCGCGATCTCGGCGACGTCGCCGGTGAATGTCGTTGCGTAGCCTGCGATCAGCTGGGGCATCTCCACGTTGGAGCGCGTGAAGGTGAGCTTCTGAGTCAGGTAATCCAGCTCAAACATGCCCTCCTCGCCAACGACGACGAGGCTGCGCCGCTTGGCAGGCGTGAGCCAGTCCACGTCCAGGAAGCCGGTGGCGCCCGACGGAAAGTGCATGAGCCCGTACGTGAGGTCCTCATGCGTGGCGTGGAGTCTCTGCGCCGTCTCGGCGTATACGCGGACGGGGCGTTCGCCGGCGATCCAGGAGAGCATGTCCACGTCGTGCGTGCCGAGGTCCACGGTCACGCCCACGTCCCGGATGCGCGCCGGAAATGGGCCCGCGCGACGGCTCGTGATTGCATAGATGGTCGAGAGCCAGCCTTCGCGGAGAAGTCGGCCCATCTCCAGGACGGCCGGGTTGTAGCGCTCCACGTGGCCGACCTGGACGCGAACCCCGCGCTCACGGGCGGCAGCAACGATCTTCATGCCGTCGTCCACCGTGGCCGCGAGCGGCTTCTCGACCATGACCGGAATGCCGCGCTCGATTGCCGCCAGGGCCAGCGGCAGGTGGGCCGTCGTGGGCGCCGCGATGACAACCCCGTCCAGTTCGGCTTCGCGGATCATCGCCAGCGGGTCGGCGAAGCCTCGCGCTTGAGTCTGGGCGACCGCCGCCTCGAGCGCTGCTCCATCCGGATCGGCGATCGCGGACAGCGTGGTATCCGCATGGTTGGAGATGACCCGGAGATGATTCCGACCCATCGAGCCGAGCCCGGCGAGACCGAGCCGCAGGGTAGTGGCCACTACCGGCCGCCCGTGCCTACGAGGTTCTTGACCACCGATGCCCGGAAGGCCGCGATGACCTGATCCTGCTCCTCGGTGGTGAGGCCGGGGTACATCGGCAGCGACATGCTGCTGTCGGCCGCCGCGTCGGTGATGGGCAGGTCCGCCTCGATACCGAGCTCCATGACGTACGCCTGGCGGTGGCACGGGATTGGGTAGTAGATCCCGCAGATGACGCCAGCATCCTTCATGTCGGCAACGATCTGGTCGCGTGCCGCTCCGACCCGGACCGTGTACTGGTGGTACACGTGCGTCCGGCCGTCCGGCCAGATCGGCAGGCTTACGGCGAGATCGGCAAAGGCCGCGTCGTAGCGCTTCGCGAGAGCCTGCCGTCGTGCCGTGTTGCGATCCAGCTTGTCGAGCTGCACGAGTCCAATTGCAGCCGCGATGTCGGTCATGCGGAAGTTGTAGCCGAGGATCTCGTGGTGATACCGCTCGCGCATGCCCTGGTTTCGATACATCCGGATCCAGTCCGCGAGGCGGTCGTCGTTCGTGGTGACGAAGCCGCCCTCGCCCG
>PMBG01000106.1 GCA_003153755.1 Chloroflexota bacterium
ACGGCATGTTCGGCGACGTGTGGATCACCATCGAACCGAACCCGGGCGGCGGCGTCGAGTTTGCCGAGAAGGTCGTCGGCGGCACCGTGCCGAAAAACTTCTTCCCCGGCGTCGAGAAGGGCGTTCGCGAGACGGCGGCCGAAGGCGTCCTGGCGGGCTATCCGCTGAGCGACTTCAAGGCCACGCTCTACGACGGTTCGTTCCACCCGGTGGACTCCAACGAGCTGTCGTTCAAGATCGCCGCTTCGATGGCGATCAAGGCGGGCGTGCTCGAGTGCAAGCCCGCACTCATGGAACCCATCATGAAGGTCGAAATTCGCGTCCCCGAGGCCTACATGGGCGACGTGAACCGCGATCTCAACGGCCGTCGCGGCCGCGTGCTGGGCATGGACACAGACGGGAAGTGGCAGATCATCATCGCCCACGTCCCTCAGGCCGAACTCTTCAGCTACGCGACGGAACTGCGCTCGCTGACCGGCGGACGCGGCACTTTCAAGGCGGAGCAGGATACGTTCGAGGACGTGCCCCAGCACATCGCCGACAAGGTGATCGAGGCCCATCGCAAGGAAGTCGAGGCCGCGCACAAGGAGTAGCGGCCGCCAGGAGGGGGAATGGACCAGGGTTCAACTGAACCCAAAGAAGGCGATTTGAGTTCGGGGCCGACGATCAAATACGTCGGCCCCGAGACGTATGGGTGCTAGGGCGGGATCGTCTGCTGCTAGCTTGGGGACGTAGCGTCGCGCAACCAAAGAAGGAGTGCGGGCGTCACAGTGGCGCTCGCCCGGCGCGGCTCGGGCTGAATGAGGGATCGACATGCAAACGACGCCTGTTAGACCGTTCCTATCGGACCGCGCGACGAGGCGCTGGCGCATCGTCCTCTGGCTGGCGTTCTACGCCCTGACGGCCGCCGCTCTCACCGCCGGCATTTTGGGCGCCAGCCTCCCCGGTTACGACATGGGGCTCATCTGGCCGGCCGTCCTGACGTGCGGCTTCATCGGAACCGGTTGGCTCTTTGCGCTCCTCGTGATGGTGTTCGGCGCGCACGGCGTTCTCACGCCGATCGGCGCAGTTAGGTGGCTCGCGGTCCCCATTGCCGGCATCCTGTGCGCCGCCCTGATACTCACGAACGTTCCCCTGCGAGCCCGTTTCGAACTGAGCCGTGCGGCACTCGACCAGGCAGTGGCGCGCATAGAGAGCGGCGGCAGCCTGGAGAACTCGTCTGTCGGCCTGTTCAGCGTGCGGACCGCGCGGCTCAACTTGCCCGGCGAGACCGTGTTCGAGACGTCAGACAGCGATTCGGGTCTGGGCGCTTGCGGGCTGGCCCACATCGCGGATGGATTTCAGGTCCAAGACTCCAGCCTGGGGCCTTCACTCGGGGACCACTGGTTCGTATGGTGCGAGTTCATGTTCGACGACTAGATCGCCTGTTGTTCGGTTATGAAGAACGGACCTCCCGCCGGCCGGCGAGGGGTCCGTTTTCGTTTCAGCAGCTCCTCGAACCGGGCACACGGCCGTTCCTCGCGCCCAGATCGGTGATAGCCGCAGGGTGACGTCGCAAGAAGCCCGAGCCCGTAGCCCGTGAAGACCGGTCTCGGAGTCCGACGCCTCCTACCCGGGTTTTCGGTCGCGGGCGAATGTGCTTGAGACGGAACTGGTGCGGATTCGCGCCGCCTTGCACCACCGGCCGGCGCCCCGCCACGACCGCTCGCGCCGCGCCGAGCGCCCGGACTTCCCTGGAACGCCATTCGTGACATGCTGCAGGCATGTCCAGACGGTTCCGCCGCAGGTATCCCCTCGCCGCCCTGAGTGTCACGTTGCTCCTCACCGCCTCGGCGTTGGCGCTTGCGTTCATGGCACAGGCCCCCACAGTGTCCCCGGCCGCGAGCGACGACGCGATGCCGAGCGGAACGGCTGCGGCCACCGACGTTGCGTCGGCGGACGTCTCGCCGGGAACCGTGTTGATCGGAGCCGGCGACATCTGCACGATGACCAACATCGCGAACGCCCGACTCACGGCCGGGCTCCTTGAGGCGGAACCGGCGGCACGGGTCTTCACGCTCGGTGACAACTCAAACGAGACCGGCACGGCCGCTCAGTACGCCGACTGCTACGGAGCGACCTGGGGAGCGGTGAAGGATCGGACAAGTCCGGTGATCGGCAACCACGATCAGTACACGGCCCACGGGGCGGCCTATTACGCGTACTTCGGGGCGGCCGCGGGCCCATCGCGAAAGGCCTACTACAGCTACGACCTCGACTTCGACTGGCACGTCATCGTGCTGAACGCGATCTGCGACGAGGTGGGCGGTTGCGGATCGGGTTCCGCGGAGGAAACGTGGCTTCGAGCCGACCTCGCGTCCAGCGCGGGCAAGCACGTGATTGCCATGTGGCACGTGCCCGAGTTCAGCTCCGGCGGGCACGGCAGCACGGGTGTATATCGGGTGTGGTGGGACGACCTCTATGCCGCCCACGCCGAGATGGTCCTCAGCGGCCACGACCACGACTACGAGCGGTTCGCCCGGCAGTCTCCCGCCGGCGAGGCCGATCCTGCGGGTATCCGCCAGTTCGTGGTAGGCACCGGCGGGGCCAGCCACACCCCGTTCGTCACGATCCGGGCCAACTCGGAGGTCAGGAACGCGTCGACCTTCGGCGTGCTGAGACTGACGTTGAGGGCCCAAGGCTACGCCTGGCAATTCATGCCGGTGACCGGCGGGAAGTTCGGCGATTCCGGGTCCAGCGCGACACACTCGTGACGTCCCGGGTGTCTCGATGCCCCTTCTCTGGGCCTTCGCCGCGTCACGTTGCCCGCCCGCTGATCGTCACCAGACCACTCCCACTCCGCCGATGATGAGGCGTCAGCCCATGTCCGACCCCAGCCGAATGCCCCCGCGCGCCCGACGATCAGGCGCTCTCGCGGCAATCCTCTCGTTCATCTGGCCGGGCCTGGGACAGTTGTATGCCCGCCGCCGTGTAGCGGCCGTGCTGTTCGCGACGCCGGCGTTGGCCGCCGTTGCGGTGGTCGTCTACGAGGCCCGCCGAGGATCTCTGGTGCTCGTGTCACGGCTGCTCGATCCGGGCGTCATTACCGCGATCTTCGTCGTCGTGATCGCGTTCGGCATCCTGCGTGTCTTGTCTGTCGTGCACGCGTTTGCGGCGACAGGTCCGTGGGCGCGGTCGCGCACGGCAGACAGGCTCGCGACCGCTTTCCTTGTAGTCGCGATCGTGGCAACGCACGCCGCCGGGGCGGTATACCTCTGGACCACGTATCAGCTCGACCAAAGCTTCGGGACCGACGTGGAGAAGCCGAACGATCCCCCAACGGGTTCGCGGGTGACCATCCTGATTGCCGGTCTCGACGAGTACTCGACGCGATCCGAGAGCCTGTATGACTCTCTCATGGTCGTCAGCGTGGACACCTCGACCAGTCGAGTGGCCATGATCAGCATGCCACGCGACACGGCGGGTTACCCGCTCTACTTCGGCGGAATTGGCAAGGTGAAGATCAACGCCATCCCCACGTACGTGAAGAACGGGTGGATAGTCTCAGGCGACGAGCCGATCACGACCCTGGTCAAGGAGATCGGGTATCTGGTGGGCGTGCCGATCAACTACTACGCGGTCATGGACCTCGCGAGCTTCATGCAGATGATCGACGCGGTGGACGGCATCGACATCGTCAGCCCAAACGCGATCAACGATCCCACGTACGACTGGCTCGACCACAGCCCGCCCGGCTTCGCTCTGTCCGCCGGCTCGCACCATCTAGACGGACGAACTGCACTCGCGTACGTGCGGTCGCGGCACGGCACGGGCAACAGCGACTACGCCCGCGCGGGCAGGCAGCAGCAACTCCTGGGGGCGCTCGTACGGAAGATGGCCACGCCGGCAATGCTGCCGCGGCTGCCGGGACTCGAGAAGATCGCTATGTCGCTTGTCAGAACCAACTTCCCAGCTTCGCGGATTGCCGACATGGTGGCCTTGAGCCAATCGATCCCTGCCGCCAACTACGACAAATACGTTCTCGGGCCGCCCTACAGCGTGTCCAGCTCTACGTCCACCGCCGCGACCAGTTGTCTGAAGCTGGACACGGTCGCTCCGCTGTCCGTCCAGCTCTTCGGCGCAGTAAGCCGCTACTACGGGAAGACACAGGCTCCAACCTGCTAGCGGGTCAGGCGGACGGCCTCGGCCACGTCCAGCCGGCCTTCGTAGATGGCACGACCGACGATCGCGCCGCTGCAGCCGAGGGCTCGGACGGCCTCGATGTCGGCGAGTGACGAGACACCGGCCGAGGCGATCACGTCGCCTTGCTGGAGTTCCACCATCCGCCGGAGCAGCTCCAGATTCGGGCCGCCCAGGAGCCCGTCACGCTCGATCGCGGTGACGACGAACGTCCGTGCGCCCCGCTCCCAGAGGTCTACGAGGGCGGCCTCGGCGGGTATCCCCATTGCGCCGGGCACCCAACCCTGACCGACCGCCATCCCGTCGCGGATGTCGAGTGCGATAGCGATCCTATCCGCCCCGAACCGCGCCACGAGCCGGACCACGAAGTCCGGGTCTCGGAGGGCGGCAGTTCCCACTACGGCACGCGCGGCGCCGGCGTCCATTACCGCCGCGACCGCCTCTTCGTCCCGCAGGCCGCCGGCGACCTCGCATGCCACTTCCCCACCGGCCGCTGCCACGATCGCGGTAATCGCGTCCGTCTGGCGGCGGGCGCCGTCTCGGGCGCCGTCCAGATCGACGACATGTATCCACCTGGCTCCGGCCGCTGCGAATCTCCGCGCAGCCGCGGCCGGATCGGTCCCGTACACCGTTTCGCGGTCGAAGTCGCCCTCCGAGAGCCGGACTACACGCCCGCCGCGGAGATCGATCGCCGGCAGGAACTGGAAACCCTGGGGGAGTCGCGGTTGCGTACGCTTTAGCATGCTACTATGCTACAACATCACAACGTCCTGGTTCGGGTCGCGCTTGCGGTCCCCCAGGAGACAGACTCAACCGAGGATCAACCATGAGCGCGACGGAAGCCTGGCGCGACGTAGCTGCCGGCGAGCTGTTCGAAGCCATCTTGCGGCTCGAGAGCCCCGATGAGGTTTCGGCCTTCTTCCGCGACCTTTGCACGCTCGGTGAGCTCCACGACATGGCCCAGCGATGGGCCGTGGTGAGGCTTCTCGACGCGGGCATGCACTACGCCGAGATCTCCCACCGAACCGGCGCCAGCACGGCGACGATAACCCGCATCGCCCAGTGGCTGCGACACGGCGAGGGCGGTTACGCGGCCGCGCTCCAGCGCCTTCACCAGGCGGAACCTGCCGGCTCACCGGCCACCGGAGAAGAAGCCCGATGACCAGACGCCTCCGACTCGCGATACCGAACAAAGGCCGATTGGTCGAGCCGACCGTGGGTCTGCTTCGGGACGCCGGCCTCGTGTTCGAAGTCGGCGAACGAGCGCTGGTTGCGCGCGTCCAGAACTTCGATCTGGACATCCTCTTCGTCCGCACCAACGACATCGTGGAGTTCCTCGCGGACGGCGTTGCAGAACTCGGCATCACGGGCCTGGATCTGGTGGCGGAGTCGGGGATGGATGTGCCCGAGGTGCGCCGGCTCGGATACGGACGCTGCCGGCTGACCATCGCCGTCCCGAACGACTCCCCTTGCCGGGCCCCGGAGGATCTGGCGGGACTTCGGGTGGCGACCTCGCATCTGGCTATCACGAAGCGCTTCTTCGCGGACCGCGCCATCCCGGTCGACGTGATTCCCGTCTCCGGAGCGGCCGAGGTGGCCCCCAGGCTCGGTCTCGCCGAGGCGATCGTGGATCTGGTATCGACGGGATCCACGATGGTCGTCAACGGCCTTCGCCCTATCGAGGAGATCTTCTCGTCCGAAGCTGTGCTCCTGGCCAACCGCGCCGCGCTGACGGACCACTCGGAGGTCCTCGACACGTTCGAGACGATGCTGGCCGCAACGCTGGCGGCGCGGTCGCGCAAGTACCTCCTGATGAACGCGCCGAAGGCAAAGCTCTCGGAACTCGAGGACCTTCTCCCGGGCCTGGAGTCGCCGTCGATCATTCCGCTCGCCCATGAGGGCATGATCGCGATCCATTCGGTCGTGGAGGCAGATCAGGTCTGGTCGCTTCTGCCCCGACTCAAGGCCGCGGGCGCCTCCGGGATCCTCATCCTTCCTATCGAGAAGCTTGTTTCATGAGCCCCAACATCCAACTCAGACGACTGGACATCTCGCGCGCCGCCACCGATCCGTCCGTCGCCGCGGAGATCAAATCGCTCTTCCGTCGCGGCGCGGTTCCGGATGCTCGCGTTCGGGAAGGCGCCAGGGCGATCCTCGCGTCGGTCAAGGCCCGCGGCGATGCCGCGGTTCGCGAGGCGAGCGCCAGGTTCGGCGGTGGCCGCGCCGACGGTTCCCTGACGGTGACCCGGGCCGAGATGGCGGCGGCGCGCGACGCTCTGCCGCCGCGTAGCCGTGCCGGGCTCGAGCAGATGATCGAGAACATAGGCAAGTTCGCGCGAACCGAACTGCCCGAGACTCGGACCACGACGATTCTGCCCGGTGTGGAGATCGAGCGACGCTGGGTGCCGCTCGCGCGAGTCGGGGTGTACGCGCCCGGCGGCTCGGCCGCCTATCCGAGCTCTCTGCTGATGGGAGTGGTGCCCGCGAAGATCGCAGGGGTTGGCGCGGTCCTGGTGGCATCGCCCGCGGATGCGGACGGCAACCTGAACCAGACGCTCCTCGGCGCCGCCGCACTCGTCGGTGTCGACGAGTTCATCGTCGCAGGCGGCGCACAGGCTGTCGGGGCGATGGCATATGGACTCCCCGGAGCCCGTATCGAGCCAGTGGATCGCATCGTGGGCCCGGGCAACTCCTGGGTTACCGCGGCCAAGCTGGAAGTGTTCGGTGAGTGCGGGATCGACCTGCCGGCGGGTCCGTCGGAGGTGATGGTCGTTGCCGACGGCAGCGCCGACGCGGCGCATGTCGCCTCCGACATGCTCTCCCAGGCCGAACACGGCCCGGACTCCCCTGCCCTGCTCGTCACCTGGGACGCGGCGTTTGCCGAACGCGTAGAGGTGGAACTGGGCCGGCAGCTCGAAACGGCGGCACGGCGTGCCATCCTGGAGCGCTCTCTTGCGGCCGGCGCGCTGGTGGTGCTTGCCGCCAACCGCGACGACGGGCTGGCCTTCGTGAACGGCTACGCGCCGGAGCACCTCTCCGTGGTCGTCGACGACGTCGAGGAAGCCGTGGCGCGGCTGGTGAACGCGGGCTCGCTCTTCGTTGGGCCGTACGCGCCGGAGTCGGCCGGCGACTACGCATCCGGCGCCAATCACGTCCTGCCAACCGGTGGCCTGGCGCGTTCCTGCGGCGCGTTGTCTACCGAGAGCTACGGCAAGTTCATTCAGATCCAGCGGATCAGTCGCGACGGGCTCGCGGCCATCCGAGATTCCGTCGAGGCCATCTCGGAGGCTGAAGGCCTGATCGCCCACAAGCGTGCGGTGGAACTCCGCTTCGAGGAAGCGCGATGAGCACACCGGGCGCGCCGCTGCCCACGTACGACTGGGAGCCCACGACCGACTTCCTGGCGCGCAAGTACGGCCTGCCACGCGAGTCGATCGTCCGCTTCGACGTGAACACGTCGCCCGTACCGCCGGATCTGCGGCGGGTTCTCTCGGGGCCGTTCTTCCCGGTTCTATCGGAGTACCCGCCGAGCGACTACAACGACCTGGTCGAGGCGGCAAACCTGGCATACGGCGCGGACGCGGACGAATTGCTCCCGACGGCCGGCGCCGACGAGGCGCTCGACCTCACGGCGAGGGCTTTCCTTCGCGAAGGTTCGGTGGCGGTTGTCGCGACGCCGACATACGCGATGTACCGGATAGTCAGCGAACAGCGCGGGGCGAGCGTTGTAGCCGTGCCCCGGCTCGGTGCGGATGACGGCTTCGCGCTCGATATCGCCGCGCTCGCCGCCGCCGCTCGTTCGGCTCAGCTCGTCTGGATCTGCGAGCCGAACAATCCCACAGGCGCGTGCGAGTCGCGGGAACGAATCGCCGAACTCCTGGCACTCATCGCCGCGGACGCTGCCTCGGATGGGCGCATAGCGCCTGTGGTGGTCGTGGACGAGGCGTACGCCGAGTTCGTGGGCAGGTCCGTGCTGCCACTGCGGTTCGAATACCCGCGCCTCGTGGTCGTCCGGACGCTGAGCAAGGCACATGCCCTCGCAGGCGTGCGCGTCGGTTTCGCGGTGGCGCGGCCGGAGACGCTGGCTCCGGTGGTGTCCTTCCGAGCCCCAGCATCGGTGAGCACGGTTTCCGCCGCACTGGCCGGGGCGGCACTCATGCGGCCGGATCTGGCGGCTGCGAACGTCGCCCGCATCACCGAGCAGCGCACCCGCCTCATTCGCGACCTGGCCGCGCTCGGCTGGGCACCCTATCCGTCGGTCACGAACTTCATCCTCATCCGTTTCTCGTCGGCGTCCGCCGCAGCATCGGCCGGAGAGGAACTCCTTCGGAAGGGCCTCGTCCCGCGCACGTTCGGCACAGGTCATCCACTCGCGGACTGCCTCCGTCTGACCGTTCGGTCCGAAGAGGAGAACGACCGCCTCATCGAAGTCGCAAGGGGGATCCGCGCATGAGTCAGATCGGCACAGTCGTGGCAAAGGGCGATCGCTCGGCAACCGTCTACCGTTCCACGAAGGAGACCCAGATCACGGTCACGGTCACGCTCGACGGAACCGGCGAGACCAGGATCGACACGGGCGTCGGCTTCTTCGACCACCTGCTGAACTCGCTGGCGCACCACGCCATGTTCGACATCGCCGTCGACGCGACCGGAGACCTCGTCATTGACGAACATCACACCGTCGAGGACGTCGCGCTGGTACTCGGCGCGGCATTTGCCGAGGCGCTTGGCGATCGCACGGGAATCGTCCGCTTCGGCGACGCCACGATCCCAATGGACGAATCCATTGCTACCGCGGCCGTGGACGTCGGAGGGCGACCGTACGCCGTCATCGACGTGCCGTTCAAGGGCAAGCGTGCCGGCAAGATGCCGCTCGAGCTGATCGAGCACGTCTTCGAGTCGTTCGCTCGCGCCGGTGGCGTCACGTTGAACATCAGGGGACGCGGCAAGAACGATCACCACCTGGCCGAGGCCGCCTTCAAGGCGCTGGGCCGGTCGCTCCGTGCCGCGACATTGATCGATCCTCGGCGGACCGGAGCCGCCTCCACGAAGGGCACGCTGGGCTGATGGCCGATCCCCGAGTGAAGGTGGCGGTGGTCGACTACGGTGCCGCGAACATGGTCAGCATCACGCGGGCTCTCGCGGCTGTCGGCGCCGATGTGACCGTGGCCGAAGACCCGGCCGGCATGGTTGGCGTCGACGCGATCGTGGTTCCCGGCGTGGGCGCCGCCGCCTCGGCGATGGATCACCTTCGGGAGCGCGGGCTCGTCGATCCGCTGGTCGACTGGGTTCGAGCCGGCAAGCCGTGCCTGGGAATCTGTCTCGGTTTCCAGATCCTGTTCGAGTGCAGCGACGAGGGCGAGGCAACGACGTTGGGCTTGCTGCCGGGAAAGGTGGCGATGCTGGAGGATGCACCGACGCTTCCGCACATCGGCTGGAACTCGGTGGAATTCGGGCGCGACGATCCGCTGTTCCGCGGAGTAGCGGACGGTTCGTACTTCTACTTCGTGCACAGCTTCGCACCCGAACCGACCGATCTGGGTGTGATCGCGGCCCGAACGACCCACGGCCGTCCGTTCGCGAGCGCCGTGTCGAAGGGAAACCTGTTCGGGGTGCAGTTCCATCCGGAGAAGTCGTCCGAGGCGGGTTTGCGGGTGCTGGCCAACTTCGTGGCGCTGGTCGGGGCGACCGTCTGATGCTTGCCCGCCGTGTGATCCCGTGCCTCGACGTGGACAAAGGCCGCGTCGTGAAGGGAACCAAGTTCCTGAACCTCACCGACGAAGGCGATCCGGCCGAGCTTGCCGAGAGATATGCCCACGAGGGCGCGGACGAGATCGTCTTCCTCGACATCACAGCAGCGCACGAACGTCGTGGCACGATGCTCGACGTGGTGCGCCGCACGGCGAGTCGTGCGTTTGTGCCCCTGACAGTCGGCGGCGGCGTGCGCTCCGTCGAGGAGATGCGCGACGTCCTGCGCGCCGGCGCGGACAAGGTCTCGTTCAACACGGCGGCCGTTGCCACGCCGGAGCTGCTCACGGCCTGCGCGGCGCGGTTCGGCAGCCAGGCCGTGGTATGTGCGATCGACGCGCGCCGCCTACCGGGACTGCCCGGCTCGGATCCGAGTTGGGAAGTGGTCACGCACGGCGGCCGTAACGCTACGGAGCTGGACGCGGTGGAGTGGGCGCGGCGCGTGGTGGCGCTCGGCGCGGGCGAGCTTCTGGTCACGTCCATGGACCGCGACGGTACGCGGTCCGGCTTCGACACGGAGCTGCTCTTGGCGATCGCCACTCGCGTCCGCGTGCCCGTGATCGCTTCGGGCGGCGCGGCCGGCCCGGACGACTTCGTGGCCGCGGTACGCGACGGCAAGGCGGACGCGGTCCTGGCCGCGTCGATATTCCACCGACGGATGCACTCAATCGCATCGGTCAAGGCGGCGATGGCCGCGGCGGGTATACCTGTTCGCATCACCGAGGAGTCAGTCGCATGAGCACCCGCATCGCCCAGTCCGACGTGACATGGGGCCCGGACGGCCTCGTGCCTGCGGTGGTCCAGGATCGCGCCGATGGGCGCGTTCTGATGCTCGCGTACGTCGACGCGGAGGCGCTCGCCGCGACCTTCGCCACGGGCGAGGTCCACTTCCACTCCCGCTCTCGCGCCCGCCTCTGGCGCAAGGGCGAGGAAAGCGGGCACGTCCTGAAGCTCGTGGACGTTGCCGCGGACTGCGACGGGGACGCGCTGCTGTTCACCGTTGCTCCGGTGGGTCCCACCTGCCATCGGAACACGCGCAGTTGCTTCGATCCGGCCGGCATCGTGGTCGCCGCGGTTCCGGCCGCTCCTGCGGCCGATGCCCAGGGATTCGCCTGGCTCGAGACCCTCTGGGCCACAATCGATGAGCGCGCGTCGGCCGACCCGGCCGGTTCCTACACGGCTCGGCTCGTCGCGGGTGGCGTAGATGCCCCTGCACGAAAGGTCGCCGAGGAGGCCACCGAAGTACTGATGGCAGCCAAGGACGACGCTGTGGCCGGCCCGGACCAGCGACTCGCGACCCGCGACGCGCTCACAGGTGAGGTCGCGGACCTGCTGTATCACACGCTCGTGGTGCTTCGTGAGCGCAACCTGGCGCCCTCGGCGGTTATCGACCGCCTCCGCGAGAGGCACAAGGCCTAGCGCACCGCGCCCGGCGATGCCGTGCCGTCTTTCCGCGGGAACCGAAGTTCCGACCCCTTGTAAAGGCGACGGTGGCCCCGGTTCCACTAGACCGGTGTGGAGACCGTCACCGGAGGGAAAGTGATCGACAGCGAGACATTCGACTCCCAATACTCTGCGCTCTTTGGAGACCTCGTCTCCCTGGCGCGGGCATTGGGGGCTGGTTGCGACGCCGAGGACGTCGCCCAGGAAGCACTGCTTGCGGCCAGGGCCCGGCTCAAGCAGCTGCGTGATCCGACCAAGCTTCGGGCGTGGGTGCGGACGATGGCCGTACGGGGCGCTTGCCGCGCTCGCAGCCGCCGTGTGGACCAGCTCGACGATCGAACAATCGAACGGTTGCCCGGCATCGAGATACCCAACGCCGATGTCGCGGCGGCCATAGCCTGCCTCCCCGAACGCGAACGCGTGGCGGTGACCCTTGTCTTTGGACTGGGCTATCGCCAGGACGAGGCGGCGGAACTGATGTCCATATCACCCGGCACCGTCTATTCGAGCATATGGCGAGCGCGGCGCAAGCTGGCGCGGCTGCTTGCCGACGACCAGGCGATGCCGGCGTTTGGCGCAAGGAGCCAACTATGAGCGGACTTGCTCGGACACTCGAGGCCCTGATGAGACGGGGGCATCTATCAGAACAGCGCCTTGACGAACTGGCCACGGCCGCGAATTCGGATGCGGTCGCCGGGGCCGGCGAACTCGCCCATCTGAAGGACTGCGGCTCCTGCCGCGGACTCATCGTCGGCTTCCAGCGGACGAACGCGGTGCTGCACGGTCCGTGGATCGAGCGATCGGCCACGTCGGCTGCAGCGGCGTCGGCGGGCGTTCGCGTTACCCGTGCCCGAAGATCCCGAGGAACCACCGGCTCAGTGTTCGGTGGCAGCCGGACCGGTCGCGCTGCCGTTGCCGCCACGGCGGCGATCGTCGTAGTCGCGGCTGGAGGCCTGCTTGGAGTCCGGGCAATCGCGCCCGCCGCCAGCACGTCGTCGCCGGCTTCATCCGCGAATGCGGCTACGAACCCAACCGCCAATCGCTCAGAGGCGGCCCAAACGTCGCAACCCGGCGCGTTCGTAGCCACGGGCTCATTGCTCGAGGCGCAGATGTGGCCAAGGGCGACCACGCTCAAGGACGGCCGCGTACTCGTGACCGGCGGGCAGATCAACACGTCTGCCGACATCAACAACCCGAACCTGATTCCGGTGGCACCGGAGATCTACGATCCGGCGACCGGCAAGTTTGGCAAGACCGGGGCCATGGTCCGCCCCTGTTACGACTCCAAGGCAACGCTGCTTTCCGACGGGCGAGTCCTCATCACGGGCGGCAGCACCGCCGAGGGGAAGTCGTCGTCGGCGGAGTTGTACGACCCCAAGACGGGGACGTTCAGCGAGACCGGCTCGATGTCCGAGGCACGCACGGGACACACGGCGACGCTGCTGCCGGACGGTCGCGTGCTCGTCGCCGGGGGGCTGCCCGTCGGGTCTGGTGCTACTGCCGAGACCTACGATCCTCAGACCGGCAGGTTCACCGCGACCGGTTCGATGACTGAGGCTCGTGACTCTCAGGCGGCCGTGCTCCTGAAGGACGGCCGGGTCCTGATCGTGGGCGGGTTTGAGCCCACGACCGACGGGACCTTGTCGCCGGTGGACGGCAAGACCAGCGCCGAGATCTACGACCCTTCCTCCGGGAAGTTCAGTCCAACTGGTCCCATGACATTTGAACGATCGAACCCCGACGCCACCCTCATGCCGGACGGCCGCGTGCTGGTTACCGGCGACAGCGGCGGGTACAGCTCAGAGGTGTACGACCCGGCGACCGGCAAGTTCAAGGCCGCCGGAGCGATCGGCACCTCCGGATCCATGAACGTCCTCCTGCCGGATGGCCTCGTGCTGCTGGCAGGTGGTTACGAAGCCATGCATGGCTCCCTCGCCACGGCCCTTCTGTACAACCCGGGCACCGGCAAATTCATGGCGACGGGCTCCATGAGCACGCCTCGCTACAGCTCTGCGTCCGCGCTACTGGCCGACGGCCGCGTCCTGGTCCTTGGTGGCCTTTCCCTCCACGAAGGCAATTCCGAGATCACCGACACGGCAGAGATCTACGCGCAGCCGCTCGAAATCCCGACTCCGGCGCCTACACCGATCATCACTCCGGCGCCGACGTTCTCCGGCCCGGGTGGGTTCGTGGCTACCGGATCCATGAGCGTCCCACGCGAACAGGCATACGCAACGACGCTGCAGGACGGCCGAGTTCTTGTCACCGGCGGTACAGCCGCGGGCGT
This sequence comes from Chloroflexota bacterium, assembly GCA_003153755.1. Classification (GTDB taxonomy): domain Bacteria; phylum Chloroflexota; class Limnocylindria; order Limnocylindrales; family CSP1-4; genus Fen-1039. The sequence goes on from PMBG01000106.1 coordinate 13,658, forward strand.
GCCGGCCGATGTCTACGATCCGGCCACAGGCAAATTCAGCAAGACGGCATCAGCGGGCGCGACCGGCACGGGCTACACGGCGGCACTCCTCTCGGATGGCCGCGTGCTGTTCGCAGGCGGTTACGTCGACAGCACCACCCTCAAATCCGCCGAGTTGTACGACCCGGCGACGGGCAGGTTCACCTCAACCGGGTCTATGGCCCAGGCTCGAGCAGGAGCCACGGCCACCCTCCTCAAAGACGGCCGCGTGCTGATCGTAGGCGGCGACGATTCGGGCTTCGTCAAGGCCGACGGTCATTCGAGCCAATTCGTTGAACTTGCCTCCGCCGAGCTCTATGACCCCAAGACCGGAACGTTCACGCCAACCGGATCTATGGCCCAACCTCGTCGGAGCTTCGCGACCTCGTTGCTTGCCGACGGCCGGGTGCTGGTCACAGGTGGCTCCGACGACGCGACGGGTTGGGCACTTGATACGGCGGAGATCTACGATCCCACCACCGGCAAGTTCACGGCTACGGGCTCGATGACCCTGAAACGCGAAGGACACACGTCAACGCTGCTGCCGAGCGGACTGGTGCTCATCACGGGTTGCGCCCTGATGAACGTCGACCACCGCGACACTGCCGAGCTATACGACCCGGCTACCGGCAAGTTCACCAGGACGGGATCGATGCTCCATCCGAGTGTCGGGGGCTGGTCCTTCCCGTTGCTCGATGGTCGGATCCTCATGGCCGGGGGCTTCATCGACGCCCGCGCCAACCCGTTCGGTCTCACAACGGAGATCTACGATCCCGCCACCGGCACATTCGCGGCCGGGCCTTCACTGCCCAGCCTGCGTCAAGGCCAAGCCATGGCGCTGCTACACGATGGTCGGATCCTGATCGTGGGCGGCACCGACACGAACCTCAAGGCTCTTGCTACCGCCATCCTCTACGACCCGGCGGCCACGGCGGCCCCATAACCCCAACCACTTTCCTATCGGGTGCCGAGCCGGGTTGGACGCGCAGTCCGCCCGGCTCGGTCTTTGCCCCTCAGGGCTTGAATAGCTCCGTCGATGCCGAGGCCGGGACGTTTCCGCCCGCTATCAAGACTCGACCATCCGGGAGCAGAGTCGCCGTCTGTCGGCTGCGTGCCAGACCGAGGGACCCCGTAGCGCGGAATGTTCCGGTCTTGGGGTCAAACAGTTCGGCCGACGCCACCGGCGTGTAGTTGCCATCGGCAGCGTTGCCGAGACCGCCGGCGATCAGGACTTCGCCATCGTTCAGGAGGGTGGCGGTATGGTCCCTGCGGCCGACCGCCATCGACCCCGTCGCGCTGAAGGTACCGGTGGCCGGGTCGTATAGCTGAGCCGCACTCTGGGCCGTCATCGGCGCGACGACGCCCCCGGCGAGAAGCACTCGGCCGTCCGGGAGCGCGGTAGCGGTGCCGGGTTCCCATCCGACTCCAATCGATCCCGTGACGCTGAACGCTCCGGTTTCCGGGTCGTATACCTCGGCGACGTTCGTAAACCCGGAATCGCCCTGGCCCCCGGCAATGAGCACTCGTCCATCGGGCAACGCCGCCGCCGTGTGCTCGTACCGCGCATAACGAAGCGGCCCGGTAGGCGTGAATGCCCCCGTCGTCGGATCGTAGATCTCAGCCGAGGCCAACGCATGACCCGACACGAAGTCCGGCATGCCTCCGACAACGAGCACTCGGCCGTCCCGTAGCAGAGTCGCCGAAGCCGATACTCTGGGCGTCGACATCGTTCCGGACGAACTGAACAATCCCGTCTTAGCGTCATACAGGTCGGTGCTCGCCAGGCCAAAGCTGGGATCCGAGCCGCCTATGACGAGGACTCGGCCATCCGTGAGGCGCGTGGCGGTCGCTTCGCAGCGAGCCACCGTCATGGAAGCCGTCGTCGTGAAGACGCCGCTCGTGGGATCGAAAAGCTCGGCCGCCGCCAACGGCGTGGCTCGGTCGGCGCACCCTCCCGCGATCAAGACGCGACCATCGATCAGCAGAGTGGCGGTGTGTGATGCACGGGCGGACGCCATATCGGCCGCAATGGAAAACGCTCCTCCCGGCGTGGTCTGCTGGGCAGAGCCGCATCCGACCAGAATCATCGGAAAGGTCAGTGCCGGCCACATCCGCGCAATCCATGTGACTCGCGGCGATCTCTTGCCTGTGATGGATCTCATGAGGCCCCCCTCCGTTTGTTGTTGGCTAGCCCTTCAGCCGGCCGATCCGAACTGTCTTCTTGCCTGCACGCAGCACCAGGTAGCGGCCGGAAATGGCCGCCGGGACGGTGGAATCCACGGCGGCGACACGCTCGTCGTTGATCGAGAGTCCACCTTGCTGTATTGCGCGTCGAGCGTCGCCGTTCGAGGCGTATAGCCCCGAGACGATCGCAAGCCTGAGCGGGCCCCCGGCCGCGTCCTCGGCCGTGTACTCGAAGCCGTCCATCGCCCCGTAGAGCGCCTCGAGTACCTCCGGATCGCGGATCGGCTCCTTCGAGAACGCAGCCTCGCTGACACGCACCGCCCTGGCGGCCTCGGCCTCGCCGTGGACGCGCGCGGTGATGTCGAAGGCCATCGCGCGCTGGGCGACACGCGTCTCCGGCGCGGCAGCCTGCTTCGCCTCGAGCTCCTCGACCGTGGCCCGATCGAACAAAGTGAAGGTGCGCAGGTACTTGCCGATATCGCGGTCGTCCGCGTCCAGCCAGTACTGGTAAAAGGCGAACGGGCTGGTCTTCTCGGCGTCGAGCCAGACGCTGGTGCCCGCGGCCGTCTTTCCGTACTTCGCGCCGCTCTCGTTCGTGAGGAGCGGGTAGCTCAGGCCGTAGGCGAGCTCCTGCCCGTCGCCGGCGCCGAACTCTTTGCGAATCAGCTCCAGTCCAGCGGTGATGTTGCCCCACTGGTCGGCGCCGCCCATCTGCATCTCCACGCCGCCCGTGCGGTACAGGTGCAAGAAGTCGGCTGCCTGGAGGAGCATGTAGCTGAACTCGGTGAAGGAGAGGCCCTGTTCTAGCCGGATCTGGACCGAGTCCTTGGCGAGCATGTACGGCACCGTCAGCTGCTTGCCGATGTCCCGCAGGAACCGCAAGAGCGAGTACGAACTCAGCCACTCGTAGTTGTCGACGATCTCGGCTCCGTTGGGACCGTCGAAGTCGAGGAACCTGGCGAGCTGCGCCTGCATACCCACGATGTTCTCTTCGACGGTGGAGCGGCTCAGGAGGAGGCGCTCGCTCGATCGGCCCGAGGGATCGCCGATCATGGCCGTCCCGCCGCCGATGAGGATCACCGGGCAGCCCCCAAAGCGCTGGAGATGGATCATCCCGAAGATCGGCACCAGGCTGCCGATGTGGAGCGAAGTCCCCGTGGGGTCGAAGCCGTTGTAGCCCTTGATCGACTCGCACGTTGCCAGCCGCTCCTCGAGCCCGTGGCTGTACTGATGGATCATCCCCCGCCACCGCAACTCATCGAGAAGACCCGCAAGCCCCGGAGCGGCATCCTTGGGCTCATTCGTATCGCCAGTTAGCGTCATCGCCGCAATTCGCTCCTATACGTCACGCCCGACTCGTACTGCTCGTCCGATGGCCTGGCGGTGGGGTGGGCTGCCTGTCTACCTATGCTATCGTGCGAGCACCCATGCAGACCAGCCTAGCCCGACGCGAACGAGTCCGCCGCAACGGAAAGGGTCGCCGTGGACGGGGCGGAAGCGCGAGCAGAGTCGCGATCGCCCTTCCGGTCTTCCTGCTCGTCACCTTCTTCGTCCTGAGCCTGGTCACGTTCGTGGGCGCGGTGCAGGTCTATTCCGCGTACAGCAGCGACCTGCCGGACCCCAAGGCAGCCCTTGAGGCCATCCCCTACAACCAGAAGACGGTCCTCTACGACCGCACGGGCACGGTCCAGCTCGCCCAGTTCGGATCAGAGAACAGGCGTGTCCTCAAGTTCAGCGAAATCCCCGACTGCATCATCGACAGCACGACGAGTGCCGAAGACAGGACCTTCTGGTCCAATACGGGCTTCGACCCGGCCGCCGTTCTCTCGGCCTTCCGCGACGCCGTTTCCGGCAGGCCGCGAGGCGCCTCCACGATCACGCAGCAACTCGTCCGGCAACAGCTCCTTCCCGTGACCACGAGCACGCTCGATCGGAAGATCAAGGAGATCATCCAGTCGGTGCGCCTCACCCAGGAGTTGCAGGGGGACGCAGGCAAGCAGGCGATCATCACGGCCTACCTGAACCTCAACTACTACGGCAACCAGAGCTACGGGATCGCCGCCGCCGCGCTCGGGTACTTCAATGTCAGCGATCTCACCAAGCTGACTCCTGCCCAGTGCGCGATCATGGCCGGCATCCTGCAGGCGCCATCGGCGTACGACCTCGTCGCGAACGCCGATCCCATGAGCGACGGCACCCTTCTAGTGGCGGCCGATGCACCGATCGTGGTCCGCCGCAACTGGATCCTCGAAGAGATGCGGAAGAACAACCGCGACGGGATCCTGAAGGGCAAGTACAGCGATGCGGAGCTGCTCGCCGCCGAGTCCTCCCCGGCCATAGTCGATCCTGCGCCGTACGCGCAGAACGTCGCGCCGCAGTTCGACCTGCAGGTGCGCCAGCAACTGGCCGACCTGCTGTGCGGCCAGGGCACGGATCCCGCCGACTGCCAGAAGGTGGACACGGGCGGCTACAAGGTGATTACAACGCTCGACGCCAAGATGCAGAAGTCCGCTGAGAAGTGGCTGCGCGCCTACGTCATCTGCCCGAATCAGGCCACACTCGCGGAAGACATCGCCTGTCTGGCGCAACCGGACATCGGCATCACCGCCAAATCGGATCCGTACAACTACAGCCGGATCATCGGTCCGAGCTCCACCAGCACCACCGGTCTCCGCGGGGACAACATGCGGAACGGCGCGCTGACGGCGGTGGACTATCGGACGGGCCAGGTTCTCGCCTATGCCGGCAGCGCAGGCTTCTACGAGAAGCCGGTGAAGAATCCCACCAAGAGCACCAACCTCTTCGATCCCCAGTACGACGTCCTGTCTTCCGGCATCGGTCGCCAGCCGGGCTCGTCGTTCAAGCCGATCAACTACCTGATCGGCATCCAGGACGGAACGCTTACCGCCTCCACACTGTTCATGGACGTGGCCACGGACTTCGGCGGCGGGTACATGCCGCACGACGCCGACGGCTACGAACGAGGGCCCGTCAGGCTGCGTGAGGCCCTCCAGTACTCCTTGAACATCCCGGCGGTGAAAGCCGCGACGATCAACGGCGTCCAGCACGTGCTGGCTCGAGCCCGTGAGTTCGGGTTGCAGTTCCCGGACAACGCGAACCCTGGCGTTTCCGTCGGCGTGGGCACGGTCGAAGTGCACCCGATCGAGCTGGTTTCGGCCTACGGCGCCATCGCCGACGGCGGATCCCTCGTTCAGCGTTCGATGATCCTGGAGGTTCGGGACGCTAGCGGCACGCTCCGGTACTCGAGCAACTCGCAGGCCCCACGCACCACGCATCCTTCCACGCCCCAGGCGAGCTACGTCATGACCAACATCCTGGCCGGCAACACCGATCCGGCCCAGAACAACTGGTGGAGCCAGTACCAGCTGCTCGAAGGCAAGACGCGCCGACCGGCCGCACTCAAGACCGGCACAAGCGATCAGACCGAAGACCTGTTCGCGGTTGGCTATGCGGCGGCGCCGGCCGACCTGAACTCGCCGGCGATCGTGGCGGGCGTATGGGCCGGCAACAGCGACCACTCCCCCGGCCACAGCGTCGGGTCACTGGAGCTCCCGGCACCGATGTGGCATGCGTTCATGCAGGACGCGACCGCGGGCACGCCCATCGCGGACTTCAGGCAGCCCGACGGCGTTACCTGGGCCAGCGTCGATCCCTATAGCGGCATGCTCCCGGGCCCGTACACCACGACGACGATCCGTGAGGTCTATGTCAACGGCACCGTGCCCGCACAGGTCGACACGATGAGGGTGCCGGTGGACGTAGACACGGTCACGAACAAGCTCTGGACGTGGGACTGCCCGGGAACGAAGGCGACCCAGGGCCTCCTGGATCTCAGCAAGGTCGAGGCGAATCCGCCGTCGGGGCAGGACTGGCAGAAGTACGATCAGATCTGGATAGACCGGGCCCGCACCGGCGTGAACAAGAAGGGCGGGCCGGCCAACGGGGCCACCATGTACTTCTACAAGACGGGCTTCTGGACGCCGTTCGGGGCCACTTGGGGGGCGCCGTTCGCGCCTACCATCTCGTGCACGCAGAACACGGGGACTCCGCCGCCGTCGGCCAGCCCAACAGACACGCCCGTGCCGACTCCGACCCCCACAGCGACCCCGACCGCGGCGCCGATACCGACCCCGACACCGACGCATGCACCGACGCCGACCCCCGCCCCGACAGCGGCGCCGACACACACACCGTCCCCGTCACCAGCGCCGAGCGCGACGGCCATGCTGCCGCTGCCCCTGCCGCTCGTGTTGTTTCGTGGCCTCAGGCGGCGAGGTAGTCGGATCCACTGAGCGCGGGCCCTCCGCGCCAGGGGGTCAGACTTGGTCCTTGCCCTGCGCGTGTCCTCGGCGCCTGAGGATCGATCTCGCCATGTCGAGGCACATTCGGAGTTCCGGCAGCCTGAAGAGGAACGACCACAGGGCGTACACAGCGAGGGCCACGAAACCGGCCGCCGTCAACTCCTCGATGCGGGTAAGCACCGAGACCGGCCCTCCCGCGTCGCCCTCTGAGAAGTGCGCGGTTACATATGCGGCCGCCGCAGCGACGCAGGCGCCCCCCGCGAAAGCGGCCGAGTGGCGTACGAGTGGCCGGAGATCGAACCCGATCCGCTTCTCCATGAGCACCACAAGGACGATCACCTCAGCCCACGCCCCCAGACCGATCGCAAATGCGAGGCCCAGTAGGTGGAAGAAGGGGAAGAGCACGACGGCCGCGCCGACGTCGACCGCCACCGCGACTAGCGCCGCCGTGACGGGCGTCCTCGTGTCCTTGCCGGCGTAGAAGATCGGGGCAAGCAGCGAGATCATCGAGTGCGCGACGAGACCGGCGAGGAACACGACGTAGATCGGGACCATAGCCTGAACGTCGTCGACGGTGATCTTCCCGTGTTGCCAGAGCAGCGCGATCGTCGGCGTGGCGAGCGCAAGCATCAGGCCGGTCAGGAATGCGGTCACGAAGAGGAGTAGCCGGAGCGACTGGTCGGCCAGACTGCGGAACCGGTCACGGTCCCCCAGCGCGAACGCCCTCGAGAGCGGCGGCAACAGCACGATCCCCAGCGGCACTCCGATCAGGCCGACCGGTATCTGCAGCGTTATGAACGTGTAGTTGAAGTAGGAGAGGTTCTTGGGCGTGTCAGAGGCGAACATCGTGGCGACGAGGAATACCAGTTGCGTCGCGCCGAGACCGAGCGCCCGTGGCCCCATCAGACGCAGCGTCTCCCGTACCGCAGGATCCTTGAGATCCAGGATCGGGCGGTAGAACTGGTTGTCCATGAATGCCCGGGTTTGGGTCAGCACATGACCCAGTGCTCCCAGGATGACGCCGACTGCCAGTGACGTGATCCCCAGGAAGGGGGTTAACGCAATCGCCGCGGCGATGATCACGAGGTTGTATACGTTCGGCGCCATCGCCGGCGGCCCGAAGATCCCGCGGGCATTCAGTGCGGCCGCCATGACCGCCCCGATCGCGAGAAGGATCGGCGAGAGCAGCATCAACCGGGTGAGGAAGATTGTCGTTTCGACTTGCGGCGGCTGCCACGACGGCACCATGAGCGGTACGAGGACGGGGGCGGCGAGCCAGGTCACCGCAGCAAGTGGCGCGAGCACGACGATCATCAGGTTCGTCAGGGTGGATACGAGACGTCGCGCGCCTTCGTCATCGCCTCGCGCGATGAGCTCGGACGCCACAGGTACGACGGCGGAGCCGATGGCGCCGGCCGCAACGAGCTGGAAGAGCGTGTCGGGGATCCGGAACGCCGCCCAAAACGCATCCATGTCGTGGCTCGCGCCGAACTCGGCGCCAAACGTGGCGCCGCGCGCCCATCCGAGCAGGCGCGACAGAAGCACTCCCGCAACCACGGCCATTCCTGCCAGGGCGATGGCGCGGTCACTCAGGCGGGCCGAAGGCGCGCCGCCCAGGTGAGTTGCGGAGTCGTCCGGGGCGAGCATCGCATCGCCCATGCCGTCGGGCGCGAGCATGGCCGAGTGCTCGCGTCGGGGCAGCGGCACGCTCGGAACGAACGGCTTGTAGTCATCGTCGTCCACGACCGGCGCCGCAGGCGCGACGGGAGCGGCCTCGAAACCCGTTTCCTCCGCCCGCGACCGACCTCGCAGCGCGTCGGCAAGACGTGGCCGCCAGGCCCTGCCTCGCGGCGACTCCTCGGGGGTCTCTTCCGGCGGCAGCTTCGCGCCGGTCATCGAAAGCGCCTCAGCAGACGCCACGCTGCGCCGAGGGTAGCGTTCGGTGCGTACTCGTAGGCGTGGATCCGGACGTGAGGCCGTCCTCCGAACCGGCGCTTGAACAGATACAGGTTCCAGAGCGGATGCGACTCGTCCTGCGGCACGCCCGGCGCCGACTGGGTATCCACGCCGCCCATGTCGTAACCCGCGAAGCCGTTGTCGGCCGCCCAGCGAATGATTTGCCACTGGAGGAGGTGGTTCGCTCGGGTGCGTCGCATGTCGGCGCCCTCGCGGGACCCGGCCGCGAAGTACACGAGGTTACGTCCGCTGTGGAGCAGCAACGCGCCGGTGTCGCGCCCGCCCAGCCCCGCGAACCAGAGGCTCGCGACGCCGGCCTCGCCCAGTCGCCGCCACTGATCGAGTTCGTAGTCACGATCTCGGACGATGAAACCCTCGCGCTTGCCGGTAACCGAATGAATCTCGTAGAAGTCCGAAAGCGCCTGTTCCCGTGCCGGCACGTCGGTCATGTCGATCCGCTCGGTCGTGACCCCCAGGGCGGCCGCACGGTTGATGTCCTGGAGCGCCGTGTGGCCCAGGAGACCGCGCTGGGCCGCCTCAGACGGCTCGAGTGGCACGATCATTGCCGTTCGGGAGACCTGGATGTCCCTGGCCGCGGGACGGAAGCGGGATGTCCGGAGCGCCGCTTCGAGGTCACTCCCCTCCTCCCACTCCGGATCGACCGTAAGGGTCACTGAGTGCCGGTTCTTCGCGATGAGTCGCAGCCCGGCGAGCGCCACGTGGGCGGCGTCCGAGCCTTCCTCGAGCAGCACAGGACCGCGGGGGGCGTAATGGATTCGGAAGCGGCCCAGCGGTCCGGCTCGCCGCCCGAGCAGCGGCCGTTCCTGGATTGAAACCAGTGCGGCGGGCTTGCCACCTGATTCGATCAAATACCGGAGAGGGCTCCACCCGAGCCCGCGCTTGAGCTCGCCCCAGGCGTGGGATTGAAATGCCGCTCCGAGCGGGCACCGCACCGCAAGGTCGTCCCACGTCGATGCTTCCCAGCCCGTCGCGTCGACGATATTCACCGCCGGCGCCCCTCCGGCCCGGGGCTTGGGGCTCATGGACAGGCTCAATAACTCCTCCAGTGGGCGAAGGCTCCTCCGCATCGCCCTCACTTCGCGTGCGATTGTCGCATCCCGCCGCGCGGTCCTGCCGGGCGCTCCGTCCGGAGGAGCGTCAGAAGACGACGATTGTCGCCCCGTCGCCGCCTTCGCCCCGGCCGCCGGCACGCCACGACTTGACAAGCGGATGCGCGGCTGCGTGCTCCCTGACCGCGTCCCTCAGCGCGCCGGTGCCGAGCCCGTGGATTACCGTGGCCTGCGGGAGACCGGCGAGAGAGGCGTCGTCGAGGTAGCGGTCCAGCACCTCGAGGGCCTCCCCTACCCTGGCGCCTCGCAAGTCCAGCGAAGTCGCGACCGTTCGGGCTCGCTCCAGCTGAAGCCTTGATTGCGCCGACGACTGCCCGATGGGGACCTCTCGCGAGTGCCCGGCTGTGGCGCCGTTCGATGTGGTCTGACGGCCCCCGCCGACATCGCTGTCGCCACCGGTTGCGAGCTCCAGGTCGTCGACCATGATGGTGATCCTCATCCCGCCGGCCTCCAGGGTGGCCCGCTTGCCGCCCTTGTCGAGCGACGCGACCCGGCCCTCCGCGCCGGCGAGGGTTCTCGCGCGCATTCCGACGCGCCAGGCGATCGGGGCGCCTGGGGTTGTCCGGGCGATCGCGGGCTCGGCCTCGGGAAGGCGCTCGAGCTGAGCCTGGGCCCGCTCGAGTCCTTCGTCCAGGCTGCGCTGCGTGACGGTCTCGCGTTCGAGATGCCGTCGGATGCCACGGACTTCGCTTCTGACATCGTCGACCAGGCG